>NZ_JAHLEM010001025.1 GCF_018883605.1 Streptomyces niphimycinicus
CCGGGGCGCTGGCTGCCCTGCCCGCTGAACAGGAACACGGTCTGCCCGACCATCTCGCTGGCCTGTCCGGGCCCCACCAGACCCGGATGTGGCTCTCCGGCGGCCAGTGCTTCCAGTCCCGCCACCAGCTCCGCACGGTCCTGGCCGATGACCACCGCGCGCTGGTCGAAGAGCGTTCTGGTCCGCAGCAGGGACCAGCCCACCTCCGCAGCGTTCACCCCCGGGTCGGCGTTCACCTGTGCGGCCAACGCCCGGGCCTGGCCCCGTAGCGCCTCCGTACCGCGCGCCGACACCACCCACGGCACCGGACCGCCCACCGGCTCCGCCTCGACGGCTTCGACCGCCACCGGCTCCTCGGCGGCCTGCTCCACGATGACATGCGCATTGGTCCCGCTGATGCCGAAGGAGGAGACTCCAGCCCGGCGTGGATGCTCACCTCGCGGCCACTCCCGCGCCTCGGTCAGCAGATGGACATCACCCGCGTTCCAGTCGACATGCGGAGTCGGTTCGTCGATGTGCAGCGAGGCGGGCAGCACCCCATGCCGCATCGCCATCACCATCTTGATGACACCCGCCACTCCGGCGGCGGCCTGGGTGTGTCCGATGTTGGACTTGATGGAGCCGAGCCACAGCGGACGTCCCTCGTCCCGCTCCTGCCCGTACGTGGCCAGCAGCGCCTGCGCCTCGATCGGATCGCCGAGCGTGGTCCCGGTGCCGTGCCCCTCCACCACATCGACCTCTGCGGGCGACAGCCGGGCGTTGGCGAGCGCCTGGCCGATGACCCGCTGTTGCGAGGGCCCGTTCGGCGCGGTCAGGCCGTTGCTGGTGCCATCCTGGTTGACCGCGGAACCCCGGACGACAGCCATCACCCGGTGGCCATTGCGGCGCGCGTCCGACAGTCGCTCCAGCAGCAGCAGCCCGGCGCCCTCGCCCCAGCCGGTGCCGTCGGCCGCCGATGCGAACGGTTTGCACCGGCCGTCGGGCGCCAGACCGCGCTGGCGGGAGAACTCGATGAAGGTGGTCGGTGTGGCCATCACCGTCACGCCGCCCGCCAGCGCCATCGTGCATTCGCCCTGCCGCAGCGCCTGGGCCGCCAGATGCATCGCCACCAGCGAGGACGAGCACGCCGTGTCCACCGTGACCGCAGGCCCTTCGAGGCCGAAGGCGTATGCCACCCGGCCGGACATGACACTCGGCGTACCGCCCGCGAGCAGATATCCCTCGACCTCCCGGGCCGAGGAGCTTCCGGAGGCGCCGTAGCCCTGGTAGGTGCCGCCCGCGAAGACGCCGGTGACGCTTCCGGCGAGCGTGTCCCGGTCCAGGCCCGCGTTCTCGAAGGTCTCCCAGGCGGTTTCCAGGAGCAGACGCTGCTGGGGGTCCATGGCGAGCGCTTCGCGCGGGCTGATGCCGAAGAACGCCGCGTCGAACCCGGCCGCGTCGTGGAGGAAGCCGCCCTCGCGCGCATAGCTGGTGCCCAGACGCTCGGGGTCGGGATCGAAGAGGGTGTTCAGATCCCAGTCACGGTCGGTGGGCATCTCCCCGACGGCGTCCCGGCCCGCGGCGACCAGCTCCCACAGCTCCTCCGGTGAGCGCACCCCACCCGGGTAACGGCAGGCCATGCCGACGATCGCGATCGGCTCGTCGTCGGCGGCCGCGGACGCCGTACGGGTGGTGACGGCGGTCTTCCGCCCCGTCAGTTCGGTGCCCAGATAGGTGGCGAGCGCATTCGGCGTCGGATGGTCGAAGACCAGCGCCGGGGCGAGCGGGAGGCCGGTGGTGGCGGCGAGCTGATTGCGCAGCTCGACCGCGGTGAGGGAGTCGAAGCCCAGCTCCTGGAAGGGCTGCGCCGGGGGAATCGCGTCCAGGCCGGGGTGGCCGAGGATGGTCGCGGCCAGGGTCTGGACATGGCGGACGAGGATCTGCTGCCGCTGTGCGGCCGGCGCCGCGCTGAGCCGCTGCCGCAACGGATTGTCGTCTGCGGTCTCCGCGCGCGTGGCGGGATCCGCGGCCGACGGCAGCAGATGGGCGAGGAGCGGACTCGGGCGCTGCGCGGTGAACGTACCGCCGAACCGCGCCCAGTCGACGTCCGCGATGGTGACGGCGGTGTCGTGGTGTGTCAGGGCGTGGTGCAGCGACGCGATGGCGAGGTCGGTGGGGAGCGGCGAGAGACCGCGCCGCTTGAGGTGGGAGAGCGTGTGCTGGTCGGCGGCCATGCCTGCCTCGCCCCAGGGGCCCCAGGCGAGGCTGGTGGCGGGCAGGCCCCGGGTATGGCGGTGTTCGGCGAGGGCGTCCAGGTAGGTGTTGGCGGCGGCGTAGGCGGCCTGCTGCCCGCTGCCCCAGGTGGCGGCGTTCGACGAGAAGAGAACGAAGGCCGTGAGATCGAGGTGCTGGGTGAGGTCGTGCAGATGAGCGGCGGCCAGGGCCTTGGACCGCAGAACCGACTGCAACCGCCCGGGATCCAGCTCGCTGATCTGCCCGAGTTCCATCGTGCCGGCGGTGTGGAAGACGGCGGTGAGGGGGTGTTCGGCGGGGATGGTGTCGATGAGCTGCCGGAGTGCGGCGCGGTCGGAGACGTCGCAGGCGGTGATGGTGACGTCCGTCCCCAGAGCGGTGAGCTCCTCGCTGAGCTCGGACGCGCCGGGTGCGTCGGGTCCCGAACGGCTGACGAGGTGGAGATGGGGCGCGCCCCGGTGGGCCAGCCAGCGGGCGATCTGGGCGCCGAGACCCCCGGTGCCACCGGTGATGAGCGTGATCCCCGACGGCTCCCAAGGTGCGGGGGCGGTGTCGGCGGCGGGCATCCGGGTCAGGCGGCGCGCGTACGTTCCGGTGGTGCGGAGGGCGATCTGGTCCTCAGGTTGCCCGGGTACGAGAAGGGCTGCCAGCCGCCCCGCGGTGTGGTGGGTCATGGTGGCTGGCAGATCGATGAGACCGCCCCAGCGCTGCGGATGTTCCAGCGCGGCCACCCGGCCGAACCCCCAGATCTGCGACTGCTCGGGGTGGGGGAGGAGGTCGCTGCGACCGGTGGCGACGGCGCCCTGCGTGACACACCACAGGGGCGCGCTGATATCGGCGTCACCGAGAGCCTGGAGCAGAGCGACGGTGGCGCCGAGCCCGGCGGGCACCGCACAGTGGCCGGTGAGCGGCTCCTGGTCGAGGGCGAGCAGGCCGATGACCCCGGCGGGCCGGGACTCCTCGGTCAGTCGGCCGAGGCGTTCGCGGAGCACGGCGCGGTCGACGTCATGAGTGTCCACCGCAAACGGCAGCGCCGTGGCGCCGTGCGCCTGTAGCGCCTGGACGGTGACCCGGACCGTCGGGTGTTCCTCGTGCCCGGCAGGGGCGACCACCAGCCAGGTGCCCGTCAGGGCCGGTGTGGCCGGGTCGGGGAGCTGCTGCCAAGTGGCCCGGTAACGCCAGGAGTCGAGGGTGGACCGTTCACGGTGCTGCCGCCGCCAGGCGGACAGCACCGGGAGCGCGGGCAGCAGGGCGTCGATGCCGGGGCCGCCCTTCTCCAACTGGAGCGTGCTGGTGAGGGCGTCGACGTCCAGCTCCTCGATGGCATGCCAGAGCTGCGCCTCGGCCCGGTCCTCGGCAGTCCCCTCGAAGCTCGTACGGGCGGCGGGCGGGGCCAGCCAGAAGCGCTGGTGCTGGAAGGCATACGTCGGCAGACCGACCACCTGGGGCGGCGGGTCGACGGGGAACCAACCGGTCCAGTCGACTTCGACACCGGCGGTGTGCAGCCGGGCGAGGGCATGGGTGAGGGCCTGTCCCTCGGGCTGCTTACGGGTGAGGGCGGACGTGATCAGGGGTGTCGGCCGGTCGGTGGCGTTGTTCTGCTCGGTGTCGGTGGTCGTGGTGTGGTGGTGGAGGGTGTGCTGGGTTGCGGTGGCGAGAACGGGGTCGGGGCCGAGTTCGAGGTAGGTGCTGGTGTGGGGTGCGGTGTGGGTGATGGCGGGGTGGAAGTGGACGGGTTGGCGGATGTGCTGGGTCCAGTAGTCGGGGGTGGTGATGTGTTCGTCGGCTGGTTGTCCGGTGAGGTTGCTGATGAGGGGGATGGTGGGCGGGTGGTAGGTCAGCCCGCTGATCGCCTCCTTGAAGGGCTCCAGAATCGGTTCCATCAAGGGGGAGTGGAACGCGTGGCTGACCGTGAGGGTGCGTGTTTTGCGGCCGCGTTCGACCCAGGAGTTGCTGATGTCGGTGACGAGGTCGATCGGTCCGGAGATGACGGTGTTGCCGGGGGTGTTCAGCGCGGCGATGCCCACCTGGCCGTCGTACAGTGCCAGGTCCTCGGCGAGTTCGTCGGGGGTGGC
>NZ_JAHLEM010001026.1 GCF_018883605.1 Streptomyces niphimycinicus
CTCAGCCGCCCCAGACGCCGTGCCCGGACCGGACGCCGTGCCCGCCCCGGACGCCGTGCCCGCCCCGGACGCCTCGGCCGGGGTCGCCGCCGCGGCCCGCGCTGTCGAAAGAGGTACCGCCGCAAGAGACGCCGTCGCCACTGGCAGCACCGACAAGATCGGCAGCGCCAGAATCACCAGGGCAAGAGCCCGTCCCACCACAAGCCTTCGCATGTCCTCCACGATGGCCCGGCGACCCGAAACGGGTGGATCATGGGCGGAATCGGGGGACTACTCACGGGTTGTGGATAACGCCGTCACCCGGCACCGTACCCGTCCCGTACACTTCTTATGGCGATCCGGGTCACCGGATCGACTTCGCACGCCCCGCCACCGACGCTCCGATCGCGCATCGGTCAGCTCGGTGGCCGCGCCCCTCGGTCCTTGGACGACCCCCGAAAGGGCCTCGTCCGTGGCGGGCGCGCCGGGACGTCAGGAGCGGCGGCCGCCCGGCCGCCGTGGAACCGAGTACCTCAAGGAGTACGGCCATGGCCGTCGTCACGATGCGGGAGCTGCTGGAGAGCGGCGTCCACTTCGGGCACCAGACCCGCCGCTGGAACCCGAAGATGAAGCGCTTCATCTTCACCGAGCGCAACGGCATCTACATCATTGACCTGCTCCAGTCGCTGTCGTACATCGACCGCGCCTACGAGTTCGTCAAGGAGACCGTCGCCCACGGCGGCTCCATCATGTTCGTCGGCACGAAGAAGCAGGCGCAGGAGGCCATCGCCGAGCAGGCGACCCGCGTCGGCATGCCCTACGTCAACCAGCGCTGGCTGGGCGGCATGCTCACCAACTTCTCGACCGTCTACAAGCGCCTTCAGCGCCTGAAGGAGCTCGAGCAGATCGACTTCGAGGATGTGGCCGCCTCCGGCCTCACCAAGAAGGAGCTCCTGGTCCTCTCCCGCGAGAAGGCCAAGCTGGAGAAGACCCTCGGCGGTATCCGCGAGATGCAGAAGGTGCCGAGCGCCGTCTGGATCGTCGACACCAAGAAGGAGCACATCGCCGTCGGTGAGGCGCGCAAGCTCCGGATCCCGGTCGTCGCGATCCTCGACACCAACTGCGACCCGGACGAGGTCGACTACAAGATCCCGGGCAATGACGACGCGATCCGCTCCGTCACCCTGCTCACCCGGGTGATCGCCGACGCCGTCGCCGAGGGCCTCATCGCCCGTTCCGGCGTCGCCACCGGTGACGAGAAGGCCGACAAGGCCGCGGGCGAGCCGCTCGCCGAGTGGGAGCGCGACCTGCTCGAGGGTGAGAAGAAGGCCGACGACGCCGAGGCGAAGCCCGCCGAGGACGCCAAGCCTGCCGAGGACGCTGCGGACAAGCCCGCCGAGGCCGCCGCGGAGACGCCCGCTGAGGACGCCAAGCCCGCCGAGGACGCCACTCCTGCCGAGGCCCCCGCCGCGGGCACCGAGCAGGGCTGACCACTCAGACGTCACTCAGACGGTGTATGACGGCGGGGGACGGTGCCGATGGCGCCGCCCCCGCCGTTCACCCGTAGAGCTTTCGACTTTCGAGAAGAGATTTACAGATCATGGCGAACTTCACCGCCGCTGACGTCAAGAAGCTCCGTGAGCTGACCGGCGCCGGCATGATGGACTGCAAGAAGGCGCTGGACGAGGCCGAGGGCAACGTCGACAAGGCCGTCGAGATCCTGCGCGTCAAGGGCCAGAAGGGTGTGGCCAAGCGGGAGAGCCGCAACGCCGAGAACGGTGCTGTCGTCTCCCTCATCGCGGACGACAAGACCTCCGGCGTGCTGGTCGAGCTGAAGTGCGAGACGGACTTCGTCGCCAAGGGCGACAAGTTCGTGGCCGTCGCCGACGCCATCGCCGCCCACGTCGCCAAGACCTCCCCGGCCGACCTGGACGCCCTGCTCTCCTCCGAGATCGAGTCGGGCAAGACCGTCCAGGCGTTCGTCGACGAGGCCAACGCGACCCTCGGCGAGAAGATCGTCCTGGACCGCTTCGCGCAGTTCTCCGGCGGTTTCGTCGCGGCGTACATGCACCGCACCAGCCCGGACCTGCCGCCGCAGGTCGGCGTCCTGGTCGAGCTGGACAAGGAAGACGCCACGGTCGCCAAGGACGTCGCGCAGCACATCGCCGCCTTCGCCCCGAAGTTCCTCACCCGCGACGAGATCTCGGCCGAGACGGTCGAGAACGAGCGCCGGGTCGCCGAGGCCACGGCCCGCGAGGAGGGCAAGCCCGAGGGCGCCCTGCCGAAGATCGTCGAGGGTCGCGTCACCGGCTTCTTCAAGGAGAACGTCCTGGTGGACCAGCCGTTCGCCAAGGACAACAAGAAGTCCGTCCAGAAGGTCCTGGACGAGGCCGGTGTCTCGCTCAAGCGCTTCGCCCGTTTCCGCGTCGGCGTCTGAGCCGAGCAGCGAATGACCGTCGACCCCGATAGGGTCGTAGTCAGCCAACCGTCAACCGGTCGGCCGCAGATGTGACGAGGAGGCCATTGCCGCAGAGGTCGTAACAGGACCGTCCGGCAGTGGCCTTCTTCGTATGTGCACGAGGAGATCTCCAATGAATCACGGCGCGGACGCCAAACAGGCCGCCGATGACAAGAACGCGCACGGTGCGGCCAAGCATGGTCGCTTCATGCTGAAGCTGTCCGGCGAGGCGTTCGCCGGAGGCGGGGGACTCGGTGTCGACCCCGATGTCGTGCACGCCATCGCCCGCGAGGTCGCCGCCGTGGTCAGGGACGGCGCCGAGATCGCCATCGTGATCGGTGGCGGTAACTTCTTCCGCGGTGCGGAGCTACAGCAGCGCGGTATGGACCGGGCCCGCTCGGACTACATGGGCATGCTCGGAACCGTCATGAACTGTCTCGCCCTCCAGGACTTCCTGGAAAAGGAGGGCATCGACTCCCGCGTCCAGACCGCCATCACCATGGGCCAGGTCGCGGAGCCGTACATTCCGCTGCGTGCGGTGCGCCACCTGGAGAAGGGGCGCGTGGTCATCTTCGGCGCGGGTATGGGCATGCCGTACTTCTCCACGGACACCACCGCGGCCCAGCGGGCGCTGGAGATCGACGCCCAGGCCCTGCTCATGGGGAAGAACGGCGTGGACGGGGTCTATGACTCCGACCCCGCCCGCAACCCCGACGCGGTGAAGTTCGACGCCCTGGAGTACGGCGAGGTGATCACCAGGGACCTGAAGGTCGCCGACGCCACCGCGATCACCCTCTGCCGGGACAACAAGCTGCCCATCCTCGTCTTCGAGCTCCTGGCCGAAGGAAATATCGCGCGCGCGGTGAAGGGTGAGAAGATCGGCACGCTGGTGAGCGACCAGGGCTCCCGGGCCTGACGGCTCGAACGGGGGATGGACAACGGCCTGCCGGTCGGACACCGTGCAGGAGAAGACGCACGCAGGGGCGAGGCTCTGCTTACTGATAACACCAGGAGCAAGTGGTGATCGAAGAGACCCTCCTCGAGGCCGAGGAGAAGATGGAGAAAGCCGTTGTGGTCGCCAAGGAGGACTTCGCCGCGATCCGCACCGGGCGTGCGCACCCGGCGATGTTCAACAAGATCGTGGCGGACTACTACGGTGCGCTGACGCCGATCAATCAGCTCGCGTCGTTCTCGGTGCCGGAGCCGCGCATGGCCGTGGTCACGCCGTTCGACAAGACCGCGCTCCGCAACATCGAGCAGGCGATCCGGGACTCGGATCTGGGCGTCAACCCGAGCAATGACGGCAATATCATCCGGGTGGTGTTCCCCGAGCTCACCGAGCAGCGCCGTAAGGAGTTCATCAAGGTCGCCAAGGCCAAGGGCGAGGACGCGAAGATCTCGATCCGCAGCGTCCGGCGCAAGGCCAAGGAGTCCATCGACAAGCTGATCAAGGACGGCGAGGTCGGCGAGGACGAGGGGCGCCGGGCCGAGAAGGAGCTCGACGACACCACGGCGAAGTATGTCGCGCAGGTGGATGAGCTGCTCAAGCACAAGGAAGCCGAGCTGCTCGAGGTCTGATGAACGACTCTTCCTGGGGGGCCCCACCAAGCGCCGGATTCCGGGCACCGGGCGGTCAGGGCACCTCCCCCGGCTACGGCTGGGTGGCGGCGCCTTCTTCGGCGGGTCCCGCGCACGAGGTGGGCGAAGCGGCGCAGACTCGCCCCATGCCCACCGTGCCCCACGCAGGCGGCGACTCCGGCGAGGCCGCCGACCGTGACCGGGGGGCCGCTCGGCTGAGCGGCCCCCTCTTCCGCGACGAGCGGGAGCCGCAGCCCGGACCCCGGCCGCCCGCCGGGC
>NZ_JAHLEM010001027.1 GCF_018883605.1 Streptomyces niphimycinicus
CGGGGCGAGCGCGCCGACCCCTCCGGGCGTGGCGAGCCTCCCGTGGCCGCCCCTTCCGGCGCCGCGCCGCCCGACGCCGTCCCCACCCTCGACGGGCTGTCCGCCCATGACCTCCTCGGCCAGGTGCCGGCACTGGTCGCGGTGGTCTACGGCCCCGAGCACCGCATCGCCTATCTCAACGACACCTATGTCGAGCTCTTCGGCTCCCGGGCCCCCGGCACGCCCGCCCGCCTGGCCCTGCCCGAGCTGACGGAGCTGGGGCTGCTGCCGCTCATGGACCAGGTCCTGCGCAGCGGCAAGCCCCGTACGGTCAAGTCCCGCCGCGTGCCCGCGGCCGGCCCGGCGACCACGCCCGGGCCGCGACAGGCGGACGCGGCCCCCGGCCCCGGCCGAGCGCGCCACGGCTACTACACCTTCACCTGCTCCCCGATCGAGATGGCCGCGCCCAGGGTCGTCGCCCCCGCGCAACCGGCGGACGAGCGGGCGGGGGAGGGGGCCGTGGACGGATCTCCGGTGGATGGATCGCCGCTGGACGGCTCGATCCGGGAAGCCGTCCTCCGTAAGGGCGTCATGCCGGAAGCGGTCGCCACTGAGGCCGTCGCCACCGGCACGGTCACCGAGCCGGTCCGCGGCGTGCTCGTCTTCGGCGCCGACGTCACCGACCAGGTCGAATCCGCGGAGCGGCTGCGCGCCGGCGAGCGCCTCCAGCGCGAGGCCGCCGTCACCCTCCAGCGCAGCCTCCTCCCTCAGGAGCTGGAGCAGCCCGACGATCTGCGGGTCGCCGCCACCTATCAGCCCGGTGGCACGGACGCGGCGGTGGGCGGCGACTGGTACGACGTCATCACCCTGGGCGCCGGCCGCACCGCCCTCGTCATCGGCGACGTCATGGGCCGCGGTGTGCGGGCCGCCGCCGTCATGGGCCAGTTGCGCACCGCCGTCCGGGCGTACGCCCGGCTCGACCTCCCGCCGCACGAGGTCCTACAGCTTCTCGACGGCCTGGCCGCCGAGATCGACCCCCACCAGATCGCCACCTGCGTCTACGCCGTCCACGACCCCAACGAGAACCGCCTCGTCTACGCCTCCGCGGGCCATCTGCCGATCCTGGTCCGCGACCCGGACGGCACCGTGCGCCGCGCCTCCGAGCCCACCGGGCCCCCGCTCGGCACCGGCGGCTGGCTGCACACCACCGGCTCCGTCCCGCTCGGCCCCGGCGCCAGCGCGGTCCTCTACACCGACGGCCTGGTGGAGCGGCGGGACAAGGACATCTACGACGGTGTTGCCGCGCTCGAGCGCGTCTTCGTGGGCGCGACCGGCTCGCCCCAGGTGATGTGCGACCGCCTCATCAGGGCCCTGGGCATCACCGCGGAGCACGACGACGACGTGGCGGTGCTGGTCCTCCAGCACCCCGCCCGTACCGGGCATGACGCCGAGCTCTTCCACAACGCCGCGCTGGAGCTCCTCGGCGGGGTGGAAGCCGCACCGCGCGCCCGGGCCTTCGCCTCCGGGGTCCTCGCCAGTTGGCGCTTCCCCATGGAGCTGCGCGATCTGGGGGTGCTCGCCGCCAGCGAACTCGTCGCCAACTCCCTCCAGCACGGCACACCGCCCATGCGGCTGCGGCTGCGCCGCACCGACCGCCGCCTGATCATCGAGGTGACGGACGGCGATGAGCATCTGCCGCGCCGCCGCCGGGCCGAACCGGTGGACGAGGCCGGGCGCGGCATCTCGATCGTCGCGACCATCGCCTCCTCCTGGGGCTCACGCCGTACACCGGGCGGCGGCAAAGCGGTGTGGTGCGAATTCGCCCTGCCGGCGGGCTAGCTCCACGGGCCCGGGAGCGCTGGGCCCGAGAAGGACAAGGCAGGACCCCGAACAAACACCTCGCCCTGGCGCGGCGGAGCCGACGGGCTCCTTCGCCGCGCCAGGGCGATGGCGGAATGGCCGGATGGCTCAGGCCGCGGTGGTCACCTCGTCCGAGGCGGCCGCCCGCGGCGCGGGCACCGCGGCACCGGCGACCGCCCGCAGCGGATTGTCCTGCTCGGCCGTGAGCCACTTGCCGAGCCTCAGCGCGAGCGCGGTGATGCCGAGCGAGCAGACGATCAGCGTCACGATGTACGTCCCATACAGCCCGGCACCGGCCATCAGCCCGCCGACCGCCGGGCCCACCGCCAGGGCAAGCTGCTTGACCAGCGCAAACGCCGAGTTGTACTGACCGAGTGCCGACGCCGGCGCCAGATCGGCGACCAGCGGCGCGACGGTCGGCGACAGCATCGCCTCACCGAGCCCGAACAGCGCGTACGCCGACACGATCGCGGTGATGCCGACGGCCTGGCTCCCGGGCACCAGCCCGGCGGCCCCGGCGACGCACCACGCCACCGTCCAGACCAGCCCGACCAGCGCGATCACCCGGCTGCGCCGCCGCCGCTCGACCAGCTTGAGTACGACGAACTGCGCCAGCACGATCGCCGCCGTGTTCGCCGCCAGGGCGACGCCCAGCATCGACGGCGATATCCGGGCGACATCCACCGCGAACGCCGACAGCCCGGACTCGAACTGGCCGTAGCAGGCGAAGAACATCACGAAGCCCAGCACACAGAGCTGCACCATGGCCCGGTCGCCGAGCAGCGAACGCCAGCCGCCGCCGGTGCCGCCGAGGTGCTCATCGGCGGTCGGCACCGGGTCGTCGAACACCGGTGTCTTCGCCAGCCTTACGGTCGCCACCGCGGCGCCGAGCACCAGGAACATCACCGCGTCGATCGCGAAGAGCCGCACAAAACTCGAGGCCGCGGAGGTGTCCACGAGCAGCCCGCCGAGCAGCCCGCCGACACCGAGGCCGAGATTGCCGAGGAAGAACTGGGTGGCGAAGGCCCGCGACCGGGTCTGCGGCGTGGAGCACCAGACGATCAGCGTGGCCAGCGCGGGCTGTATGGCCGCGATGCCCGCGCCCAGCACTCCGGCCGCGGCGATGACCAGCGGCTCGCTCGCCGCCAGCCCGAGCCCCATCGATCCGGCAGCGGCGGCGACCGCGCCCGCGACGACAACGGACAGCGGCCCTCGCCGGTCGATCACCCGACCGATGAAGGGCAGCACGGCAAGCGCGGCCACGGCGAACGTCGCGAGCACCACGCCCGCCGTGTTCGAACCGAGGTCCCGCACCTGCGCCACATAGACGAAGAGGAACGGGACCGTGAAGCCGTTGCCGAACGCGCTCAGCGCGTTGCCCAGTTGGATACGGCGCAGCGCTGCGCCCATCGCGGTGGTCACACTCACCTACCTAGGTCGAGAAGGGTCATAAGAGAACCGGCCTGACCTGCGGGTCAGCCCGGAGGATCGATATCTGAAGACTTCGAACCTAAACTTCAATGCTTAAGAGTACAGACTGAAGGACTTCAGCGCCAATGACTTTCGTGTCATGCTGTTGACCATGGCGGAGACCCCCGATGCGGACGACCTGCTGAGCCTCGAGGAGCAGATCGCGGCCTATCAGCGCGAGTTCCAGGACCTGGACCCCCAGGTGGAGCAGGTCGTCAGCGCGCTCAGCCGGCTCACCCGGCGCATGCATGTCGCATACGGGCGGCAGTCGGCCAGGCTGGGGATCAGCAACTCCGAGTGGGAGGTCCTCAAGGCGCTCGTCCTGTCCGGGGCTCCCTACCGCCTGGGCCCCGGAGACCTGGCCAAGCGGCTGGGCCTCACCCCCGCCGCGATGACCCACCGCATCGACCGCATGGTCAACGAAGGTCTGGTCACCCGTGAGCGTGATGCCGACAACCGGGTCCGCGTCATCGTCGAGCTGACGCCCGACGGCCGGGAGAAGTGGATGGAGGCGATGCGCCAGGCCACGATCTTCGAGGCGGACCTGCTCCAGGACCTCTCCAGCGAGGAGCGTGGAGCCCTCGGCGCGATGCTCACCCGCGTGCTGCGCCGGGTGGAAGAGGCCCAGCCCGACGCCGAGGGGCGCCTGAGCAACCTCGACTGAGCCATTCGGCCCAGGCCGTGTTGACACGGGTCCGGGCGATCCGTAATGTTCTCCGAGCTGCCACGGAGCCGTAACGGTTCTCTGGTCGGCACTCCAGCCGCACCGGCGGCAAACCACTTCTGCACGGCCCCTCATCGGGATGGATTTCGGCATGCCGGAATTCGGATCGGGAAGCTCGATTATGAGCTTCCGGGGGAATCCGCTAAAGTAGTGATCACGCCGGAAGGCGCGAAAGACCCCGCTCCAGCAGGGGGCCGGAAACGGAATTCGGACCGGAAACGGAACGGAAAACGGATCTGGTAAGGTTGG
>NZ_JAHLEM010001028.1 GCF_018883605.1 Streptomyces niphimycinicus
CCTGGGCGGTGCGGAGGGCGCGGAGGCCGCGGTCGCCGGCGGGCTCGCGCTCGCACAGGCGCTGGAGGCGCAGCGCATGGCGGCGGCCGAGGCGGTGCAGCTACATGGCGGCATCGGCTTCACCTGGGAACATGAGGCGCATCTCTACTTCAAGCGGGCCGCCTCCGACGAGCTGCTCTTCGGCCCTGTCCACCGGCTGCGGGCCCGGGCCGCGGAACGGGAGGGACTCCTCGGCGCGGCCGATCGCGCTCCTTACGGTGGCCACGGCGGGCGCGCGGGGAACGATGGATACGGCGGGCACGGTCGGCACGATGGGCCCCACGGGCGCGACGGCCACGACGGCCGCGATGGGCTTGACGGGCCGCGGAAGGCGGTGACGGTCTGATGGCCGGTTACGGCGTGAAGCTGGTCCGGAAGGTGTCCTCGACCCGCGCCTTCGCCAAGGTCGCGCCCCATGTCATCCCCGCCTTCGACCGCACCGTCCACCGGCTGACCCGCGGCAAGGTGCTGCCGAGCGCGCGGATGCTGCCCGGCGTGATCCTTACCGCGCGCGGCGCGAAGTCGGGGCTTCCCCGCCGTACGCCGCTGGCCTGTATGCCGGAGGACGGCGGCACCTGGCTTCTGATCGGCAGCAACTTCGGCCGCCCGGGCCATCCGGCCTGGACCGCGAACCTCCTGAAGCACCCGGAAGCGGAGATGAGCTGGCGGGGCCGGGACATCGCCGTCCGGGCACGGCTGCTGGAGGGTGCCGAGCGCGAGGCGGCCTGGGCGGCGGCCCTCGCCTTCTGGCCGCCGTACGCGAGCTATCAGGCGCGGGTGGAGCGCGAGATCCGCCTCTTCCGCCTCCACCGCGCCGAGGAGCCCTGAGCCGGTCCGTCGCCCGCCATCCGGCCCCAGCCCTACCCACCCTCGGCGGCCCCAGGGCCGGTGGCGGCCGGGGTGGGCGCAAAAAGGCCGCGGCGGATCACTCGGGAGTGATCCGCCGCGGCGTGACAGGACGTGCGGGCTCGGCCGGGCGGCCGGTATCGGGAGACCGGCGGGGAGAGGCCGAGGCAGGGGGCAGGGGAAGGGTGCGGATTCGTTACTTCGGCGGCTTCCGCCCGGTGACACCGAGGTGGACGAGCCAGGACAGGC
>NZ_JAHLEM010001029.1 GCF_018883605.1 Streptomyces niphimycinicus
ACAGGACGTGCGGGCTCGGCCGGGCGGCCGGTATCGGGAGACCGGCGGGGAGAGGCCGAGGCAGGGGGCAGGGGAAGGGTGCGGATTCGTTACTTCGGCGGCTTCCGCCCGGTGACACCGAGGTGGACGAGCCAGGACAGGCTCGGCCGCAGGTCGGCCTGCTTGACGCCCCAGCTCTGGAAGCCCTTCTGGTGCGCGGCGACCGCGGCCAGCATCGCGACCAGCGATCCCGCGATGGCCCCGGGGTTGAGATCGTCGTCGATCCGGCCCTTGGCCTGCTGCTCCTTGACGGCGTCCGTAAGGGAGTTGGTGACGGAGTTGAGGATCTTCATGCGGATCTTGTAGAACCGCTTGTCGCCCTCGGCGGCGCCCAGGTCGACCACCCTCAGGATGGCGTCATGTTTGCGCCAGAAGGAGAGGAACCCCTCGACCAGGTCCTCCGACGCCGCCGCGCCGGACTTGCCCGCCCATGAGCGGTCGGCGACCAGATCGGTCAGGTTCGCACCCTCCTTCGCCATCTCCTCGGCAAGCTCGAGGACGGCGCCCTCCACATCGGGGAAGTACTGGTAGAACGTCGCAGGCGAGGTCCCTGCCTTACGTGCGACATCGATGACCTTGACGTCTCGATACGGGGATGTGCTGAGCATCTCGCCGAGGCAGTCGAGCAGCTTCTGCCGCGTCGCCTGCCCGCGACGACCGGCCACCCGCCCGTCGACTGTGCGTACTTGTCCTGTCATGCCGTCAGCTTACCGAGGGGTGATCGGAGCGCGATTCGGCTGCGTGCAAATGGGGTTAGGGCGGGATGGGAGGGTTTGTGAGCCTCGCTGAGCAGCCTGGAATGGCTGATTCCGATCCCTGTCCGCCGTCGTCAAGCCCTCAACCACCGCTCACCCACACGTGTGAATTGTGTTATCAACAGGCTGTGGATAACAACGGTGGATGACGCGACCGGAGCCGCCTTGGCGCGAAAAGGATTGGCCAAATATTTCGAGTTCCAGGGCGAGCAGACCGGGCGATCCCCCGTTAGCGTGGCAAGTGAGGTAAACGAGCCAAGCGGCTGCAAACACGCGCCAAGCGGCTCCAAACGGGCTGTGAGCAAGCTCCCAGGACCGAACTCCCAGGACGGAACTCCGATTGACCGACTCCGAGGACCGAGGGACGCGAGAGGACCCGGGCCATGGCGGCATTCGCGGAAGGCGTGCCCTGCTGGGCGGATGTGCTGCTGTCCGACCTCGCGGCGGGCCGGCGCTTCTACGGTGAGCTGTTCGGCTGGGCCTTCGAGGAGGTCGCCACGGACTACGGCTCGTACACCCGTGCCCTCCTCGGCGGTAAGGAGGTCGCGGGGCTGGTCCCCAAGCCGGACGGCCGGATGCCCACCGTCTGGAACATCTACTTCGCCGCCCGGGACGCCGCAGCGACCGCCGCCCGGATCCGCGAGGCCGGTGGCCGGGTGATCACCCCGCCGGTGTGGATCGACCGGTTCTGCGTCATGGCGACGGCCGCCGACCCGGGCGGCGCCGTCTTCGGGATCTGGCAGGCGGGCAGCCACACCGGCTTCGGGCGGCGCGGCGCGCCCGGTTCGTACGGCTGGACCGAGGTCCACACCCGTCAGCCGCGCGCCGTGGACGCCTTCTACCGGGCGGTCTTCGGATACGGGATGGAGCCCTCCGCCGAGGGCGGGCCGGCCGATCTGGTCCTGTGGACGCCGCGCGGAGAGCCCCCGGACCCCCGTCACGCGATCGGCGGACGCGTCGTGATCGGCGAGGAGTACCCGGCCGTTCTGCCCGCCCACTTCCTGACGTACTTTGTGGTGGCGGACTGTGATCGGACGCTGCGCACGGCCCACCGGCTGGGCGGGCGGGTTCTCAAGACCGCCGAAGATACGCCGTACGGGCGTTTCGCGGTCCTTGCGGACAATCAGGGCGCGTCCTTCGCCGTCATCGACACCTCGACGGCGGGCTGAACCGGGCCCGGAGGACTGGGCGATACGGGCCTGAGGGCACTTAGATGATCCTTGGTCGAACCGGACGGTCCCCGGCTCCGTATCGCCCGATGACACGACGATTCGCCCCCGGGTTCGCAACCGCCGCCTTCGCCAGAGAGAATGCAGGATGCGTGCCGCCGGTTGGTTTGTCGGTGAGACGCTGCACGGGGCTGTATTTTTTCAAGCCCCCACGGGGAGGTGGCAGGCAAGTGGTGGAGCAGCTTACGCAGCACGATCCGAGGCGGATCGGCCCTTTCGAGGTGCTCGGCCGTCTCGGCGCGGGCGGCATGGGGCTGGTCTATCTGGCCCGCTCGGCATCGGGCCGACGGGTCGCGATCAAGACGGTCCGGACCGAGCTCGCCGAGGACCAGCTCTTCCGTGTCCGGTTCACCCGTGAGGTGGAGGCGGCCCGCGCGGTCAGCGGCTTCTATACGGCCGCCGTCGTGGACGCCGATCCGCGCGCCGCGGTGCCCTGGCTGGCCACGGCCTATGTGCCGGCCCCCTCCCTCGAGGAGATCGTCAACGAGTGCGGGCCGATGCCGGCCCAGGCGGTGCGGTGGCTGGCGGCCGGGGTCGCCGAGGCGCTCCAGTCCATCCATGGCGCGGGCCTGGTCCACCGGGATCTGAAGCCGTCCAATGTGCTGGTCGTCGAGGACGGCCCGCGCGTGATCGACTTCGGTATCGCCTCCGGTGTTTCGAACACCCGGCTGACGATGACCAACGTCGCGGTCGGCACCCCCGCCTATATGTCGCCCGAGCAGGCGCGCGACTCACGCAGCGTGACGGGCGCGAGCGATATCTTCTCGCTCGGCTCGACCCTGACCTTCGCGGCCACCGGGCACGCGCCCTTCCACGGCGCCAACCCGGTGGAGACCGTGTTCATGCTGCTGCGCGAGGGCCCCGACCTGGCCGGGCTGCCCGACGAGCTGCGGCCGCTCATCGAGTCGTGCATGCAGATGGAGCCCGAGCGGCGGCCGTCCCCGGCGGATCTCCAGTCCCAGTTGGCCCCGCATCTGTTCGCCTCCAACGCCGACGACAGCGGTACGGCCTCGGCCTGGCTGCCGCCCGGCGCCGTCGCGCTCATCGAGCGCAAGCGCAGTGGCCGCAACCAGGTGCGCGGCGCCACCCGGCCCGCGGCCGGCGGGGGCCGTCCCGGGCAC
>NZ_JAHLEM010000103.1 GCF_018883605.1 Streptomyces niphimycinicus
TCCCACCAGCCCACCTGGCAGCGCGAACGCACCATGAAGGGCTTGCGCTCGGTCGGCGGAGCACAGAGATTCCTGTCCGCGTTCAGCGGCATCTCACCCCACTTCCAACCCCGCCGCCACCTGATGACCGCCACCGAGTACCGCACCCAGATGAGCACCCGATTCACGATCTGGGACCAGATCACCGGCCGCGCCGCCCTGCCCACAACGGCCTGACCCAGACCGCCACCCGAGGCCGACCCACACCCCGACACACCATCAGACACCCCCACCCCTCACCAACGTGACAGTGCCCCCGCCTGGGGTCGGCCACGCGGGCCTGACCCACCGTGAGCCGTCGAGCACGCTCCCGGAAGCATGCTCGACACCGTTGCCCTCGCCACCGGCGGCGTAAGCGAGTGCCCCACCGTTGTTCTGCGCTGTCGGGCCAGGGATGTGCGCAGTGAGCACATCCAGGTTGCTGCGGAATTTGCCAAGCTGTCGGCGAGTGATCAACCCGCATCCGGGCGAATGGCGCCAAGCGGCGGTCCGCACCAGGGACGGGGACGGCGGGCTGCCGCCGTACCGATCCCGCCCTTCCCACCACCGCATCGCTTTCATCAAGGAGACCGTCATGTCGTACATCACCGTCGGCCGCGAGAACAGCACCGACATCGACATCTACTACGAGGACCACGGGTCGGGACAGCCGGTTCTGCTGATCCACGGCTACCCGCTCAACGGCGATTCCTGGGAGAGGCAGACCAAGGCCCTTCTGGAGGCCGGGTACCGCGTCATCACCTACGACCGCCGCGGCTTCGGCAGGTCCGGCCGCCCCACAGCCGGTTACGACTACGACACCTTCGCCGCCGACCTCAACACCCTTATGGAGACCTTGGAGCTGACCGACACCGTGCTGGTCGGTTTCTCCATGGGCACCGGCGAAGTCGCCCGCTACCTCGCGACGTACGGCTCCGGCCGCGTGGCCAAGGCCGCTTTCCTGGCCTCTCTGGAACCCTTCCTCCTCAAGACCGACGACAACCCCACCGGAGTCGACGGCAGCGTCTTCGAAGGCATCCTGGAAGCCGTCTCCAAAGATCGCTACGCCTACTTCACCGACTTCTACCGGGACTTCTACAACCTCGACGAATACCTCGGCACCCGCATCAGCGACGAGGTCGTCCGCGCCAGTTGGAACACGGCGGCCGGGGCCTCCCCCCACGCCTCCAGCGCCTGCGTCCCCACCTGGACGACCGACTTCCGCGGCGACGTGTCCAAGATCGACGTGCCGGCGCTCATCCTGCACGGCACAGGCGACCGCATTCTGCCCATCGACGCCACCGGCCGCCCCTTCCACCAGGCCGTACCCCACGCCGACTACATCGAGATCGAGGGCGCCCCGCACGGGCTCCTGTGGACACACTCCGACGAAGTCAACACCGCGCTCCTCACCTTCCTCGCCAAGTAGCCCCCTCCCGCACCGCGCAGGGGCCCGCCGGCACGTGCGCGCCGACGAGCCCCTGCCGCGTACCGAACGCTGACGGTACGGTCCACCGTGTGGGTCTCACATCAGGCACTCCCTCATGCGACGAGGAGCCCACCGTCGACATGGAGATCATGCGCGTTCATGCCGGTGTTGCGCAGGAGGAAGTCGGTGGCGTCGGCTATCTCGGCCCTCGTCACCAACCGCCCGATGGGGGTGCGCCGTTCATGTGGATGATCCGTGACCTCCTGCCACCTGGGGCTGTCTCCGACCACGCCGGGGTGCAGGGCGTTGATCCTATGTGGTGCCAGCTCGACGGCGAGGGTTTTGACCAGACCTGACAGCCCGGCATTGAAGGTGGTCACCATGGTGGAGCCGGGGTAGGGGCGTTCCTTCGCCATGCCGCCGAAGAGCACGACGGAGGCGGCCGGATGGAAGCGGTCCCGCAACGCACGAACCGCTTCGGCGTACCCGACGAGTTTGATGGTCACGGAGCGGACAGCGTCTTCGACATCGAACTCGGCCAAGGAGTTCGGTGCGGGATCCATGGCCGTGAGGACCAGTTGGTCGACCTCGGTGACGCTGGCGAGGGCCGGGAGGATCGTCTCGGGCCGGGCAAGGTCGACGGCCAGGCCGCGGGTCGCGCCTCCGATCCTCTCCGCGGTCGCCTGCGCCTTCGCTCGGTCACGGCTGGTGACGACGACGGAATCGCCGCGGTCGGCGAATCGGCGGGCGACTTCACGTCCGAGACCGCCGCTACCGCCAATGACAACTGACGTGGTCATGCTTTCCCTTCGGGTAGGTAAATGGGGTGCTATGACGCGCGGGGAACCAGGAGCCCCGGTGTACGGATGAGTTGGCTGCGCCAACCGTGGCCGGGCCGCACGTCGCAGATGGGGGGCGGCTGCGGCCCGTTACCCGTTCCCTCGGGGACATCCTGAATCCCGGCCTCGCGCAGGCCGCCGTTGGCGGGGCGTCAGATAGGGCTGAATCCCGCCCACTTCTTGATCCTGAAGCGGCTCCCGTTGCGGGCGATCTCGACGGCGCCGTGACCGCACAGGTGCGCCGGTAGCACGAGCACTTTATGGTCGGCGGCCCACTCCAGCGTGCGCCGCCGCGTTGTGCGCGCCTGTTTCTCGTCTTCCTCGAAGCAACTGTCGAACTCGGGGTGTTCGAGCTGCAACGGCGTGTGCAGCAGATCGCCGGCGAACACCGCTCTGTCGCCTCCCGACTGCAGCCGGACCACGGAGGAGCCGGGGGTGTGACCGGGGGCGAGGTCCAGCGTCAGGTTGCCGTCGATGGTATGGCTGCCGGCCCACAGCTTCACCAGACCGGCTTGGTGCACGGGCAGGATGCTGTCTTCCCACACGTTCAGGGCGGCCTTCGGATCCTTGGCCTTGCTCCGGTGCTCCGGGGACCAGAATGTGAACTCGGTCTCGGGGATCAGGTAGGTGGCGTTGGGGAAGGTGGGGACCCAGTCCCGGCCCTGACGTCGGGTGTTCCAGCCGACGTGATCGTTGTGCAGATGGGTGTTCACGACGATGTCGACGTCCTGCGGGCGCACCCCGGCTCGGGACAGGCGACGCAGGAAGCCGGTGTCCAGGTACTGCCACGTCTTCGCGTACGGGCGGAACTTGTCGTTTCCGGCACCTGTGTCGATCAGGATCGTCCTGCCTTCGCTGCGCAGCACCCACGTCTGCAGCGCGATGCGGACGGCGTCCGTGTCGGGGTTCCAGAAGTCCGGACTGAGCCAGGAGCGATTCTGCCGCCACAGTTTCTCCGGGCTGTCCGGGAAGAACTCACGCGACGTCATTCCCACCGGGCCCGTGTACTCCACTACGCGGCTGATGGTGACATTGCCGAGCGTGATCGTGGACGCCTGCATCGCCTGCTCGGAGGTGGCGGCGGGTGTGCCATGGGTGCCGCTGGTGAGCCCCCGACCACCATCGAGCAGCGCGGCCGCCCCGAACCCTGCGCTGATGCCCGCTGCGGCTCCTATGAATCCGCGCCGGTTCATGGGGCGTAGAGGCCGGTCACTGTGCATCGCTCGGCTCCTGTCACAGAAGAGGGTGGGGTCACCAGCGGAACGATCGCTTCGTGCTCAGCGTGGCAAAGAGCGCGGCAGTTCAGGTGTGCTGACAATGCAGGCCCCTCGTCCCAGGGCGCATGACTGCGGACGACTTCCCTCACCCCGCACCGCGGCATGGCACAAGGAGTCCTCGGCCTCGGGCTCCTGCCGGTACGTCGCGCCGTCCGCGCTGTCGCCAAGCGCGCCCATCAGCCCCCCGTTCGCCCGCGTCCGCGGCCACGCGGGCGGGGTCGAGGCCGTCCGGTCGCCGGGAGCAACTCCCGCGTCCTCGCCGCGTCGGTGCGCGCGTACGCCGCGTGGGAAAGGGACTTCCCCCATCGCGCCGCTGCCTGCCGCCAAGGCCACGCACAAGCGACGTCCCCGTGGCCGGGAAGCAACGCGCCGCCCTCGGAATCGAACATTCGCTCAGGCCAGGGGCTCACGCCCCGCGAGGGCGTGGGGAATGACGGGCATCACGGGCCTCGATCCGCGCCATGTGGTCCCGGACGATGCCGACGTACGCGCTGCGGAGCGGTTCTTCTTCCAGATATCCCATGTGGGCCGCTCCGGGCTGCGTGATGTGCTCGGAGTCCGGAATACGTGCGGCGATGTCGGCGAGATGCGAGGGAAGGCATTCATCGAATTCCCCGCCGAGGACGAGCGTCGGAATCCGGATTCTTTCGAGTTCGTCGAATATTTCCCAGTCCTTGAGGGCGCCGGTCACGTGGTAGTCCGCCTGCCCGACGAGCGTCCGGAAAGTGAGTGGGCTCATCAGTTCCGAATCGAGCCGGACCGGAGCGGTGCGCACCACGCAAGCGCGCAGTTATTCCTCTTGCGCTGTCCAGTAGTCGGGGTCGTCCGTCTCACCCCGCAGTTCGCGGCCGTAAGTACGGTCGAGCACATTTCCCGGGAGTCCAGCGAGCAGTTCGCGAACCTCTTCCATGAACCGGGGCACGCTCGCCGGTCCGTTGGCACAGACCAGACTGGTCCACTCCGACCCTCGCCGCGCGGCGAACTGGAGGCCGAGCATGGCTTCCCAGGAGTGGCCGTAGACATGCGCCCTGTCCAGGCCGAGTCCCTCGGTCACCCCTCCGAGCTCGTCGAGCGGAAGCGGTCCACGGTCAGCAATAGGGGGTCGTCGATCGGGTCAGAACGCCCCACCCCGAGCTGGTCGTACCAGACGATCTCGCGCTCCCGGGCGAGCGGCTCGAACGCCTCAAAGAGCACATCGCTGGGATATCCAGGACCACCGTGCACCAGAAGCGGCGGCACACCGCCACGTCCCATTCTGCGGTACCGAACATTCCCTCCGGGCACCGGGATCCGGCCTTCCGTGATACGGATGGCGTTCACTTCCAACCTCCGTCGAGTGCGCCAACTGCTGACCAGAATGATGGAGGCGCCCGAAATCATTGCACCCTCAACGTAGCGAAGAATGACGAAGAAGTAAGTCTTGACTTGCCTCACGGATTCCGGCGGTACAACTCGGCTTCCGAGCCCCCAACTGTGCGGGGGCGCAGGTCCGCGTCCGCGTGCCTGATGGCGTCACCTGCGGTATCTCGGCCGGACCCGCATGGCTGGCAGAGGGGGCGTCCGGTCGCGGTGGCGGCTACTCCGCTCGCCTGGGGGCGTCCGCGTTCATACCCGGAGAATGATCGTGATGTTCCGCGCGCCAGGCGGTCGGGGTGCAGCCCAAAGCGAGACGAAAGCGGCGAGAGAAGTGCGAAGCGTCGACGAAACCGCTGGCACGGGCGACGGAGGCGATGGTGAGGTCCGGTCGCGTAATCAGGCGTTGCTGAGCGGCCTCCAGGCGCAATTGCATAATTGATTCACTGAGGGAGAGCGGCTGGGACTGCCAGAGCTGGAACAGCTTGCGCACCGAGATGGCGTGGGCAGCAGCGATATCGTCAGGGCCGAGGCCCTGGTCACCGGCGTGCATGCGGAGAAAGTGTCTGATCCGGTCCAAGAGATGGTCATGAACGGCGTTACGGGACGCGGTATCGTCATCCCGAGCAGCGCTGGCCACCAACCCCTTCAGCAGAGCGACGGTCGCCTCCGTGGCGGACTCACGGTCCCCGGGATCGGTCAGCAGCGGAGCATTGGCGGACAGGGAGGCCAGGTGGTCGCGGACCACTCCGTACAGAGGGCTGCGCGCCAGCCGGTGGTCGGCCCTGCGGACGGTCTCCAGGTTCATCCCCAGGCGGGAACGATCGACCTGGACACAAACCGTTCTGTAGGCGGCAGAGGCGTGATAGGCGAAGGCGGCATTCATATCCGTGACGCAGAGATCGCCGCGACGCAACGAGCGGCTGACGCCGTCGTGTTCGTAATGGCCGGGCCTGTCACCGTCGAACAGCACGAGGTAGATCCACTCTGGACCGGCCCCTCGCAGATCTGCTTCGGTGCGCTCGATCCCGAAACCGCCGCCGATTGCCTCCGCGAAGAAGACACCGCGGTCCAGTTCCACCCCGGACACGCGGGCTTGGGCGGATGTGGGCTGGTCGGCGAGCACACGGACTCGATGGGGCGTGCCCGATGCGGCCATCAGATAGTCCGACATGGCCGCAGCGCGATCCGTCGGTGCGAACCGCGAGGCGTCGAGCAGTACCTGCATGAATCCGCCTCCACTCGGAACAGCAGCCGCCGGCCACCGCTTACCCGCTCCCATAAGCAGAACCAGCAGTTTACAGGGGTTTGTGCAGCGCGCCCCGACAAGGTGGCGCCATGAGTTCGTCAGACGGTCACGCCACGCACCTGCCACCGCCGCAGATCGGCACGGCCGAAGCGGCGACCGATGAGGGAGGGGAGGTCGTCGAGCTGCCGTTCGCAGGCCGTGTCCGCATGTTCATCGATCACGGTGCGAGGATGTCCGCCTCGCTGCCAGCCGACCACCTGGAGCACAACCTCTGACTGAGCAGCTCCCGGGGCATACTGCCTACCGACCGGGCCAGCCTTGCGGCGGGCGGAGCCGAAGACGAGCGAGGGGGACGATGACCATGTCGAAGCGGTCGAAGCCGCCCACCCCCTTGCCGCAGTGGGCGATGACAGAGGAGTCCTGGCTGTACTTCCCGAGGCACTGTCACGTTGGCTGACGACGTGGGATGATCTTGGGGTTGATCGGGCAGGCGAGGGGACCGTCTGTGGAGAGTGTGCCGCCGTCGTCCAAGGGTCACCGGTACCCGGTGGAGATCATCTCGCACTGCGTGTGGCTGTACTTCCGCTTCCCGCTCAGCTTCCGCGAGGTCGAGGAGCTGATGCTGGAGCGCGGCGTGGTCGTCTCCCACGAGACCATCCGGCGGTGGTGCCTGAAGTTCGGGCAGGCTTAGGGAGCGTTTTTGTTGTGATCAAGGGGTGGCTCGTGTGAGGTTCTTGATCCAGATCACCGAGGCGCGGAGGTGGAGCCCGGCGAGGTAGCTCCCCGGGGTCTTGTCGTATCGGGTGGCGATACCTCGCCATGCCTTCATCCTGTTGATCGCACGCTCGACCGTTTTCCGTTCCTTGTAGAGCTCGGCGTCGTGGCTGGCGGGCCGACCGCCTCTGGAGCCCTTCTTCTGTCGGTTGGCGGCCTGGTCCTTCTTCTCCGGGATGACCGCCTTCAGCCAGAGTTTTCGCCGACGCCGGATGCGTCAACGTCAAGATTGCGCGCCAGTAGGCCGTGACCAGCAGCAGCCGATCCTGCAGCGGCAGGCTCCAGGGTCGGCCCCGCCGTACCGGGTCGGCTCCTTCGCGTCGCAGCGTGGTCACCAACTTGGCGAAGCAGCGCGGGCTGAGCCCGGTGAAGGGGGCTATTCAGGAGGGCTCCGACGCCGTGATCACAGCAACCATGATGTGATCATCTCGTGGTGCTCGCCGGGCTGGTTTCGCGACGCTCCCCTGTCTACTCGCCGACGGCTCCGTCGATCGCTTCGCGCAGCAAGTCGGCGTGGCCGTTGTGACGCGCGTACTCCTCGATCATGTGGGTGAGGACGTAGCGGAGCGAGACGGTCTCGCCACGGAAGAGGACAGTGTTGTCGAGTGAGTTGAAAGATGAGACGACGGCGCGGGCACGGGCGCACTCCTCGCGCCAGACCTCGAACGCCTCTCCAGCATCCGCGTCCTCGACGTGGAACTCGGCGAACGTGCCGTCGACCTTGCCGGGCCAAGGCATCTTGACATCCTCGGCGTTCATGATCCAGCGGAACCAGCTCCGCTCAACGGAGGCCATGTGCCGCACCAGGCCCAGGAGCGTAAGCCCTGATGTCGGGATCACCTTCCGCTTCAGCTGCTCGCCGGTCAGGCCCGCGCACTTCATGGCCAGGGTCGCCCGCTGGTAGTCGAGGAACGAGGTGAGCGACGCACGGTCATCGGCCACCTTGGAGGGGTAAACGCGCTCGTCATTGTTCATCAGGTGATCATGGCAACGATGCGTTCTCACAGGCCACTCTCGGTTCGAAGATTGGTCGCCAGTGCCCGCACGCCTCATCGATGCTGAGGCCGGAGATCAATTGGGGGACAACCCTGAGGGCTTGCAGGGAATCAAGGTGTTGCTTCCCGTTGTGGGGCTCGTCGGTGTGGTATGAGCATCCCGGGCCAGGTTCGTGATCAACTTGCTGTGAAGTTTGCGGTGTTGTGGCCGCATCTCGATGAGCGGCAGCGGCGGCTGTTGATGGCTGCGGAGGCCCGGGGGCTGGGGCATGGCGGCATCCGTGCCGTCGCCCGGGCGGCCGCGGTGAGCGAGACGACCGTCCGTAAGGGCGTGTACGAGCTGGAGGCCGGTGAGGAGCCGTTGGGGCGGGTGCGCCGGCCGGGCGGCGGACGCAAGCGGCTTACGGATCTCGACCCGAGGCTGCGACCGGCCCTGCTGGAGCTGGTCGAGCCGGACGAGCGCGGAGATCCGATGTCGCCGCTGCGGTGGACAGTGAAGTCCACCCGCACCCTCGCGCGAGAGCTGACCCAGGCCGGGCACAAGACCAGTGCCGACACTGTTGCCGGTCTGCTGCGGGAGGAGGGCTTCAGCCTGCAGGCCAACGCCAAGACCCTCGAGGGCGGACAGCATGCGGACCGGGACGCCCAGTTCCGCCACCTCAACGAGCAGGCACGCGAGCACCGAAACGCCGGCCAGCCGGTGATCAGCGTGGACACCAAGAAGAAGGAGCTCGTCGGCGACTTCAAGAACACCGGCTGCCAGTGGCGGCCGACCGGCGAACCCGTTCCCGTTCACATCCACGACTTCGCCGACCCGCAGCTGGGCAAGGCCGTCCCCTACGGAATCTATGACCTGGCGGCGAACACGGGCTGGGTCAACGTCGGCACCGATCACGACACCGCCGCGTTCGCGGTGGAATCCATCCGCCGCTGGTGGCACGGCCAGGGCCAGGTCGCGTACCCGCAGGCGACCCGGTTGCTGATCACCGCTGACGCAGGCGGCTCCAACGGCTACCGCACCCGGTCCTGGAAACTCGAACTTGCCCAGCTCGCTGCCGAGACCGGGCTGACGATCACCGTGTGCCACCTGCCACCCGGAACATCGAAGTGGAACAAGATCGAGCACCGGCTGTTCTCACACATCACCATGAACTGGCGCGGCCGCCCGCTGACCAGCCACGAAGTCATCGTGAACAGCATCGCGGCAACCACGACCCGCACCGGACTACGCGTGACCGCCCAGATGGACACCAACACCTATCCCACCGGGGTCCGAATCGGCGACGCGGAAATGGCCGCCCTCCCGCTGACCCGGCACACATTCCACGGCGACTGGAACTATGTCCTGCACCCCAGCCAGACCCCGCAATCCCTGCAACCCCGGTCTCGCAGGCACCGATCCGGGAATGGGACCAGGCCCTGCTGTCCGATCCTGCCCTCACGGGGATGAGCCAGCGGCAACTGAGCAAGCTCACAGAAACTCTGGCCCCCGACGGTGACACCCAGCGCGGCCGCCCGCCTCGGCTCTCCTTCCGCGAACAGGTCCTGGCCACCGTGCTCCACCTGCGAGTCGCCCTGGCCGCAGAACCCCTGGCCGTACTGTTCGGCAGCAGCCGCACCGCCATGCACCGCACCCTCCTCAAGAATCGGAGACTGCTTCAAATCCACAGCATCGCCATCCCGCCCGCGACCACCCCACCCGCGGCTCTCACAGCCCTCCAAGCACGGGTCCTCGCCCTGACCTGCGAGCCCAACAGCAAGATCAAGACGACGTGTTAATGATCTGCAAGCCCTTAGGAGGGAAGCGGCCCAAAGGTATGGGCCACTTGCGTTCACTTCCAGTGGGCCATTTACGCGACTCCGGTTACCCCCAGCCACACACGTTCTCGCGGCCTTCCCTGTGCGCCGAGTCGGCTGGCCAACCCTTCAGCGTCTTGCACTGCCGGTCGTCGCCCGCCCCGCACTTCTCGCACGTCAGCCGGAGCACCTCGACGGCCACCGCGGCGCCCTGTTCCCGACGCCGCCGGGCTGTGGCCGCTTTGCTCTCTCAATCGTCGGCCTGGTCCTGGGCTCAGGCCGCAGGGGTGCCGTGTTGCGGGACCGGTAGCGTTGCAGGGCACTTCCCCGATCACTCCTGACCCTTGCCACCTGCCGTTAGGCCGACCTTGAACGCTGGATGACCAGTGACGATGTCCGCCACCGCCGGGAGGCAGGCCACCTCGTGCGATGGGCCCTGGGCCAGAAGATCGCCCGTGACCTCAGCTTCCCAGCTGTCAGATGGAACGGCCCCTCCCAGGCGATGGACGATGAAGCCCGCTGGGCCACCGCCCGACGCCTGGTGCATGACGACACCCTCAAGCCCGAAGACCGCCTCGCCGGCCTGCTATTGCTCCTCTATGCTCAGTGGCCCGCGGTGATCTCCCGGCTCATTCGACCACATCGAGGAGACGGAGGAAGTAGTCCGCATCCGCCTCGGCACCGTCCCTGTCGAGCTTCCCGCACCCGTTGCTGAACTGGCCCTCCGACAAGTCGCGGTCCGCCGCAGCCATGCCGTCCTCGGCCGCACAGACTCACCCTGGCTCTACCCCGAAGGCCAGCCCGGCCGTCCGATCAGCGCCTGGGCCATGGGCGAACGGCTCCGCAAACTCGGCATCAGGCTCGCGGAAGCCCGCTCGACCACACTCTTCCAACTCGCCACCGCGCTGCCCGCCGCGGTCCTCGCCAGCATCCTCGGCATCGACATCAATGTCGCCGTCAAGTGGCAGCGAGCCGCTGCCGGAGACTGGACCGCCTACGCAGCCGGGATCAACCGTCGGACGACTGCGGAGCAAGCGTGAACTAGCGCAAGGCGATGAGCCCTGCGTCCGTCGGTCTGAAGCCGCACGCGTCGAAGTAGAAGGGACGCAGATGCTCTTCAAAGTCAACGTGGAGCCATTCGCAGTCCGCTGCACGGGCGCCTTGCGCTGCGGTCGTCACGAGTTCGGTCCCGACACCGGTCTTGCGCATGTCCTGAGCGACCATCGTGTCGAGAACGAAGGCATGGACGCCACCGTCCCAGGCGACGTTGACAAACCCTACGAGCCTGCCGTCACTTCGGGCACAGACCCAGCCGAGGCTGTGACGGTGCACTTGTGTCTGCCAATCGATGGGCATCTTTGCGTGACCGAACGCCTCCGCGTGGAGCGCGTTGACGGCAGCGTTGTCGAAGTCGCCGCCCCACTCATACGTGATCGTCATGGGCCGCATTGTAGGTCGAGAGACTCCGGCTCAGCCCTCTTTTTTTCGGGGCGCATGCCCCTTCAGCCAGAGGCATTCCGGGAGTTCCAATACCCGACTCCACCATTACACGTGCAGCAGACCCGAGTCGAGGACGCCTGGGTCGCCGGGATGGACCGCGAAGCGGCTGGAAGGACTGGCCCGATGAGGTGGAGCCTGCGGCTGACCGCCGCGAACAAGGGTATCTGGAAGGCGTCCGAGCTCCATGGGCCGAGGCACAGTTCGAGGAGCACGGCGGCGTGTTCAACGCCTCCAACCTGATCAAGAAGGACCCGACAGCCAGGGAAGGGGAGTAGCCGAACATGGTGGACTCGCTCGGGGACAGCCTGGACCGCGCACTGGAGGAGGCGTTCACCCGCCCCATCCCCAAGAGCGCCCAGGCGCAGATGAAGTACCTGGTCAAGCAGCTCAAGACCACCAAGCCCGTCGCGCAGGCGTTGGGGGTGTCTAACCGTGGAGCGGTACGTGGTCGGCAAGCTTAAGCGGCCCCGCCGTGCCCTCCGCGACCGCATATAGCGCGAGGTCAAGAAGCGGTGGCAACCGCAGATCCGGGCGAAGGCCAAGCAGAATGCGGCCTCCACCGACGGCCTGGTCGTCTCCACCCGCGCCCGCTTGGGGTTCACCGCCGCGCCGGGCACGACCGACGACGCCCGGATCCACGACATCACTCAGGCCCTCCCGCCCGTCTATGCCGACCGCCTGTTCACCGCCCGGGAGCAAGGCGCCACCGAGCAGCAGCTCCAGCGCATCGCGGCCGAGGGCCTCGCCCAGATGTACTTCCGTGCCAACACCCGTGCCTACGGCTTGGGCGTGGAGTTCACCGACGTGGAGCAGATCGACATCTCGCTGTAGTCAGGCGGTGCCCCGCTAAGAGCTGTCCCGCAACTGCTGGTCACGGGTGAGATGATCTTGCTGTGTCTGGTGTGATCACGGCGTCGGAGCCGTCCTGGATAGCCCCGTTCACCGGGCTGAGCCCGCGTCAGTTCGGCAAGCTCATCACCGCGCTGCGGCGCGAG
>NZ_JAHLEM010001030.1 GCF_018883605.1 Streptomyces niphimycinicus
CTCCAGGACCTACTACGACAAGAAGATCGCCCAGGGCAAGCACCACACCCAAGCCCTCCTCTGCCTCGCCAGACGCCGAGCCGACGTCCTCTTCGCGATGCTTCGCGACGGCACCTTCTACGACCCGCAACCTGCCCCCACAGCTTGACGAAACCCATAGGGGCACCCCCCCGATCGCGCCGAGCAACGTGACGGCGTCGACCTCGCGCGGCGAGGGCGGCCGAACGGCGCATCTCCCATCCTGGTGTGACAAGGAGAGGCAATGACGACGGCACAACATTCCGAAAAGACGATCAGCTTGAGGTCCGCCCGGCGTGCATCGCTGGCGGGCGGCGTCGGGACACTGATCGAGTACTACGACTTCAGTGTCTATGGGTTTCTGACGCTCACCATCGGACCGTTGTTCTTTCCCAGCGACAATCCGACGGTCTCAACCCTGTCCGCGCTCGCGGTGTTCGCGTCGTCCTACCTCATCCGTCCGCTCGGTGGCTGGTTCTTCAGTCGCCTCGGCGACCGCCGCGGCCGCCGGACAGCCCTCGTCGCGACGATCGTGATGATGGGCGTGGCGTGCGGCGTGATGGGCCTGCTGCCCACCTACGGACAGATTGGAGTCGCCGGGACGATCGCAATCATCGTTGTGCGACTCGCCCAAGGGTTCGCTGCCGGTGGTGAGATCGGTGGCGCTGCCACCTACATCGCCGAGCTGGCGCCGCCCGGCAAGCGGGGCTTCTACGGATCGACGGTTTCCATGGGGTCTACTCTCGGGTTCGCCGTGGCCGCTGGCGTCGTAGGGCTGGTCCGGCTGCTGGTTCCGGCCGACCAGATGGCAACGTGGGGCTGGCGGATTCCGTTCCTCCTCTCGCTGGTCCTCACTGTGGTGTGTCTGCAGGCTCGACTGCGGGTCGAGGAGTCGCCTCAATTCCAAGAGCTGAAGGAGAAGGCGGTGATCGTGCGCAGCCCGATGCTGGCCGCTCTGCGTAGCCACCCGCTGTCGGTTGCCCGTGTGGCGGGCCTGGCTATCGCGTTCAACGGCACCGGCTACTTCGGCGTTGCCTACTTCGCCATCTTCCTACAGGAGGAAGGATTCTCCGCCACAGGCGTCGCCTGGACATCAGCGTTGTGCATCGCCCTGGCCACCTTCACCTACCCATGGGCGGGCAAGTTGACGGATCGCTACGACCGCAAGCCCATCCTGCTGGCGTCCTACATCATCTTCGCCGTCATCGCTTGGCCGGTCTTCGCACTCCTCATCGCGGCAACCAACCTCTGGGCCGTCGGAGTCGTTTATCTGGTCTTCATGTTCTTCACCGGGTGGGCGCAGGTGCCTACGTGGCCGTTGGCCACGGAGCTGTTTCCGGCAAGCGTGCGCTACTCAGGCATCGCGATCGGCTACAACTTGGGCGTGATCATCGGCGGCATCACGCCACTCGTCGCCGCTGCCCTCGTGGCCGGTACCGGAAGCAGAACCAGCCCCGTCTACTGGATCCTCGCCGTAGCACTCATCGGTGTGATCACCGTCGCGCGACTACCGAAGACCGCGTCGAAGCCGCTACCCGCCTAAGCGGACAGCCAGGTCCACGATCTCCTGCAACGCTGTGCGGAAGCTGCCCGGGTGCAGGAGATCGTCGAGCCTGCGGATACCACAACCGCGGCGAATCAGTCTGCATGCCGACCGCGCGCTGTCCGCGGGCGGGCTGTACTACTCCGTCCGACTTCCTTTCCCGTCGTACTCACTGCACCGACAACCGGTTGAGAACTCTCTGGTGAGGTGAGGCTGCCGATCCACCCGAGGAAGAGTGCCGCTGGCACGGACACCATGCCCGCGTTGTAGTACGGATACCAGTTGAAACTCAACTCCGGCCATAGTGAGTTCTTGGTACCGGTGACGACGGGTGAGGAGACCGTGAGCACGAGGGACAGCAGCAGTCCCCCGTAGACGGACCAGAGAAGCCCCCGGCGATTGAAATTGGGCCAGAAGAACGTGTAGATCAGCGCGGGGAATACACCTGACGCCGCAACGCAGAGAGCGAAGATGACCAGGGACTCGACCGGGTACCGGCTGATGGCTGTGGACAGCGACAGGCTCACGGCGACCAGGACGACGAGGGCCAGACCACACTTGACACGGTCGTGAGCGCGGCGAGGAAGGCCACGGACGCCATGGCCGTGATGAGCGCAACGCGCGGGAGCAGCAGTACACCGAGGGCGAGCATGAGGTCGATGGCGATGCTGAACCCGTCGTAGCCGTACCGAGCGATAAACTCGGACGTCACCAACAGAGTGACGACCGTGATCTGCTCGCCCGTCATGGCGAACCCGTTGAAGACCGGAGAGAGTGACCGATCCGCGATGTAGAGCCTTTCCGGTTCGTGTTCCTGACTCGAGGCAAGCATGAAAAGCCACAGGAGAGACAGCCCGATGAATACCAGGAAGGCGACGATCACGGGGCCTCTGGCATCTGAACCGATCGGGTCGAGTTCACCTGCGCTCAAGATGTGTACGGTCACCGCTTCACCGCCAGGGATCATCGACGGGAGGCGCACCCGACGTCTCGGCCTGGGGTATGCCGGAGGTCCGGGGCCGCTCGACGGGATCGCAGGCTGCTTGTTCCGGCGCGCAAAAGGTCGAGGATCTGGCCGACGGCCGGGGAGGGACACGAACAGGGATGTCAATGGCATCCGACGTCTTGGTCTGGGGCACGGCGGAGGCCGACCCGCTACCGGACTGACCGCTACCGCGGCCCGTAGATCACTACGGTGTTGCCCCATGGGTCCCGGGCCACGGCCCGGACCTCGTGTGGGCCCTGCTCGGGCTCCCGGACTATGGATCCGCCGCCTTGTACGAGGGCGGTGAGCGCCGAGGTCACGTCGGGGACCTTGAACGACGCCGCGGGCACCCCACCAGTGACGTCCTCGGCCGGTCCGGTCAGGGCCAACGTGGTGCTGCCGGCGTCGAGGGCGGCGTAGCGGTCGCCGTCGACGAACTTCGTGGCCAGGCCGAAGGTCTCGGTGTAGAAGCGCACGGCGGCGTCGATGTCGGCCACCGGGTGCAGCACGTTCCCGATCTTCACGAGGTCGATCTCCACGGAATCACTCACCGGACGGCCCCGCAGCACGGCCCGAGCGGAGGGTTCCACCACACCGCGCGCCGCGCGTGGATGAACCACTCGTGCGATCCACCGGAGCTGAGGGGCCGGGGCCGATGTCATTCATTTAACGCTCTGCCCGAGGTGGAGGAAATCACCGCGGTACCACATCACCGGCTTGCCGCTACCTATGCGCGCGTCGTGCACGCGACCGATGAGAATGACGTGATCGCCGCCGGGCACGGCTTGCTCCAGCTCGCAGCGGATGACCGCTGCGGCGTCGGGCAGTATCGGGTGTCCGCCCTCGTCGGACTCGAAGCTCCCGTGTGCGAACTTGTCCTCGCCCTTCGTGGCGAACCTCATGGCCAACTTCGCATGCGCGGGCGTCACGATGTTCACGACGAACTGCTCAGCCGCTGTGAAAGCTGAGAAGCAGTCCGCTCCTTGGTCCAGACAAACGAGAACAAGTGGTGGATCAAGCGACAGCGCCGCGAAGGAACTCGCGGTGAACCCATGCGGCGTGCCCCCGGCGCTTCGGGTCGTCACGATCGTCACGCCGGAAGGGAAGCGGGCCAACGCCGAACGGAAGGCAGCCGCGTCCAGCCCTTGGACTTGGTCAGCCATTCCACACCTCGCGGGCAGCTCGGGCGGCAAGGTCGTGGCAGCTACCGAAGGCATCAACGTCGACATGCTCTGCGAGTAGCGCCTCCTCGACCGGCTCTCGGTAGCGGTGCTTACGTGCGAGCCCAGTCGGGATGTCCCCCTCAGCCATGACAATGACGTCCATACCGATCCTTCCTCGATCCTCGAAACTCGAATGTTATTGACGAATAACATATGACTTGACTTAGATGCGGTCAAGTCCCTGGACGGGGAGGCGAAGCCGTTAGCACACAGTAACGAAAGGGGAGTTGAGTCAGTCCGCGGCCGCCTGTGCGGCCGTCGGTCGCGGTGTGACCGGGGTCGCTCTGGTTGCGACCCCTCCCATGCAAGCCCGGTCGACCTCCGTTGTTATTGCAAGGTAACGAATGCCGCTCTCCCCGGGGCCTTGACCTGGGCTGTGCTGCGCCCTACGTTATCGACGAATAACATTCGACGGAAGGGTCGGTATGGACTTCATCCTCATGACCGAGGGGGACACCCCGGTCGGGCTCACACATGAGCACCGCTACCGGGAACTGGTCGAG
>NZ_JAHLEM010001031.1 GCF_018883605.1 Streptomyces niphimycinicus
CCCTCCACGCCCCTTCCGCCGCCCCCGCCCACCGCACCGGCCGCCCCGGCCCCCGCGCCCGCCACGGCGCCGGTGAGCCTCAGCAAGGTCACCCTGACAAAGGAGGCGCCCGCGGTCTCGCTCACCAAGCAGGGCGGCACCTCCGGCACCATGCGGGTCAACCTCAACTGGCAGGTGCACAAGCAGTTCTCGGGGTGGGCCTCCAAACTGGGCAAGGCCATGGCCATGCACAACGAGCTCGATCTCGACCTTGGTGCGCTGTTCGAACTCTCCGACGGCAGCAAGGGCGTGGTCCAGGCACTCGGCAACTCGTTCGGCTCGCTGCACCAGCCGCCCTTCATCCACCTGGACGCCGACGACCGGACCGGCGCCCGGGCGGCCGGTGAGAACCTCACCATCAACCTCGACCACCTGGGGTCGTTCCGCCGGATCCTGGTCTTCGTGACCATCTACGAGGGCGCCCGCAGTTTCGCCAACCTCCACGCCACGGTCACCCTCCAGCCGCAGTTCGGCGCCCCGATCGACTTCTCGCTCGACGAGTGCACCGTTCCGTCCCCGGTCTGCGCCCTCGCGCTCATCACCAACACCGGCGGCGATCTCGTCGTACAGCGCGAGGCCCGTTATCTGGTGCCGCAGCGTGGCGTCAGCCCGCAGCGCACCCTCGACCACGCCTACGGCTGGGGCATGAACTGGACACCCGGCCGCAAGTGAAGACCCGGTGCACGGGGCGCGGCCGTCAGGGCGCGGCGCTGGGGTGGGCGTAGGTGCGCCCCTTCCAGGCCGCGCCCTGTCCGAGGTGGTGCCGCACCGCCGAGTCCACGGTCATCAGGAGGTAGAGAAGGGCCGTCAGGGGCAGCAGCGGCGCCAGCCACAGGGTCTGCCGGTAGTAGCGCAGCATCGGGATGTAGCTGCCCGCCATCAGGGCCCAGGCGGCGGCGCCCAGCGCCAGTAGCGCGGGACGCTCCGTCAGCACCCCGGCGCCCACGGCCGCGGGCGGCACGAGATACACCACCGCCAGCCCCGCGACCGTCATCAGCAACAGCAGCGGCTGGTCGCGGAGTTGGGTGTACGCGCTGCGCGAGACCATCCGCCACAGCTCGCCCAGCCGCGGATACGGCCGCACGCTGTCGACCCGGTCGGCCAGCCCCAGCCAGATCCGCCCGCCGGACCGTTTCACCGCGCGGGCCAGCGCCACGTCGTCGATGACCGACTGCCGGATCGTCTCCGGGATCCCGGCCCGCTCGGCGGCCTCCCGGCGCAGCAGCACACAGCCGCCCGCGGCCGCCGCGGTGCGCCCCCGGGGCCGGTTGACCCACCGAAAGGGGTAGAGCTGGGCGAAGAAGTAGACGAAGGCGGGCACGATCAGCCGCTCCCAGCAGGTCGCCACCCGCAGCCGCGCCATCTGGGAGACGAGGTCCAGTCCGTTCGCCTCGGCCGCGCGCACCAACTCCCGCAGGGAGTCCGGTTCATGTGCGATATCCGCGTCCGTCAGCAGCAGGTAGTCGACCCCGCCGTCATCCTTACGGTCGGCCTCGTCCGCACGGCCGCCGTCGTCCTCATGGTTGCCGTCGTCCTTACGGTCCGCGGCGATACGGGTCGTCGCGAGCGCCATGCCGTGCCGCACCGCCCACAGCTTGCCGGTCCAGCCGGGGCCGGGTTCGCCGGGGGAGTCGACGGTCAGCGGCAGCCCGCCGTACTCCTCGGCCAGTTCGCGGGCGAGCTTTCCGGTGCCGTCCGAACTGCCGTCGTCGATCAGGAAGATCTCCGCCGGCCCCGGATAGTCCTGGGCGAGCAGCGAGGGCAGGCTGGCCGGAAGCACGGCGGACTCGTCCCGGGCGGGCACCACGACGGCCACCGAGGGCCATCCCGCGGGCTCCGGCGGCCCGGAGCCGTCCGGGCCCCTCCGGGGCAGCCGGACGTCCGTACGCCAGAAGAAGCCCTGGCCCAGCAGCAGCCACAGCCATGCGGCCAGCGACCCGGCGGCGATCCACATCAGCGCGCTCACCCGCCGAAGTCTGCCCGAAGGTGTGCCCGGCCGTCGGGCGCACCGGACCGATCCATTAAGGTGACCGGGTGAAGATCGCGCTTATGGACTCCGGAATCGGGCTCTTGCCCGCCGCCGCCGCGATGCGCCGACTGCGGCCGGACGCCGATCTCCTTCTCTCCTCCGACCCCGCCACCATGCCATGGGGACCGCGCACTCCAGAGGGCGTCACCGAGCTCGCCCTGGGCTGCGCCCGGGCCGCCGCCGCGCACCGCCCCGACGCGCTGATCGTCGCCTGCAACACCGCCTCCGTCCACGCCCTGCCCGCGCTGCGCGCCGAGCTGGAGCCCGTGCTGCCGGTCGTCGGGACCGTGCCCGCCATCAAGCCCGCGGCGGCCGGGGGCGGCCCGATCGCCATCTGGGCCACCCCGGCCACCACCGGCAGCCCGTACCAGCGCGGACTGATCCGCGACTTCGCGGACGGCGTCGAGGTGACCGAGGTGCCGTGCCCGGGGCTCGCGGACGCGGTGCAGCACGCCGACACCGAGGGGATCGACGCCGCGGTGGCCGCCGCGGCGGCCCGCACCCCGCGCGAGGTAACGACCGTCGTCCTGGGCTGCACCCATTACGAACTGGTCGCCGACCGCATCCGGGCCGCCGTACAGCAGCCGGACGCGCCGCCGATCGCCCTCCATGGCTCGGCCGGGGCCGTCGCCGCCCAGGCCCTGCGCCGGATCGGCGCCGACCCCTTCCCGCCGGACGGCGCGGTCGCCCCCGGCGGGCTGACCGTCATCCTCGGCGGGCGCGAGGCCCCCTTGCCGGAGGTCGCCCTGACCTACGCCGAAGGAGTGCTGCTGGCACCCGTCGCCCCGGCGCGCGGTTGACAGCGGCGCCTTGTGCGGTGAGCTGACCGCAACGCTCTCCACCAGCGGAATCGCTCTCCCCGCTGCCGGGTGGCCGGAACCTGAGTACGCTGCCAACCATGAGGCACCACGACCACGGAACGCCGAGCGCCCCCGGGCAGCCGCCCGCGGTCTGGACCGGACGAGCCCACAACCGCGTGCAGTGGGTGCTGGCCGTGGCGGGTGCCGCGTGCCTGGCGCTCGGTGTCGACCTCGCCGTGGACTCACCATGGGGCTCGGGCCTCGCCCCGCTGCTGATGTCCGTCATCGGCTGTGTCACCGCCGGGCTGCTGATGCTCTTCGGCACCCTCGCCTTCGTCCATGTGGCGGTGCGGGTCGACGACGAGGTGCTGGAGATCCGCTGCGGCCATATGGGGCTCCCGCGCCGCCGCATCCCACTCAGCGATGTGGTCCATGCCGATGTGGCCCGTAAGGTCACCCCCTGCCAGTGGGGCGGCTGGGGCTACCGCTGGCGCCCCGACAAGGGCACGGCGGTGGTGGTGCGCCGAGGCGAGGGCGTGGTGGTCCGCCTCGGGGACGGGCGCGTCTTCACGGTCACGGTGGACGACGCGGAGGCGGCGGTCAGGGTCATCCGCGACCGGCTGCGGCTGATCGCGGCGCGCACCTCCCAGGTCTAGACCCCCCGACCCCCTCTTTCGGGGGACGGGGATGTCTTTCGGGGGACACGCCGTCCCTCGCGGCCATCAGGGGCCCGCGTTCCCTTTGGCCGGACGCGTGTGAGGGCGCGTTCTCTCCCGCCGTGCCGGGTCTCATGGCACCGCTCCCGGGTCGTCGTTCAGGCGGGCGGTCGCCAGTCCGGCGAGGAGGCCCGCTCCCGCGGTGATCTGGGAGAAGCTCAGGGCGTTGCCCAGGCAGGACACGACGGCCAGGGCCGTGAGGGTCGCGGCCGCCGTAAGGACCACCGGAGTCGGGCGCGGAGAGCGCCACAGGGCGTGGAGCATCCAGCCGAAGGCCGCGCCCAGCAGAACCACCCCCGGCAGCCCCTGACCGGCCGCCTGCTGGAGCGGCGCCGAATGGGGCTTGGCCTCCGGGCCCTGCGGCTGGGCCGCAACGGCGCTCAACTCGCCGAAGCGGTCCGGGCCCGCACCGCGCAGCGGGTCCGTCTCCTCGATACGGGCCGCGTCCTGCCACAGCCGGATCCGGTGCTCGGTGAGATGGGCGCGCAGGGCGGGCGGGAGGCCGCCGGGGACCGCGCTCTTGGCCACCGCCCAGGTGCCGCCGACCGCGACCGCCGCGATCAGCGCGCACACGGCGAGCGCCGGCAGCCGGTGCCGGTTCCGGGCGGCGGTGAGCGAGCACACCAGGACGGCGCCGCTCGCCACCGAGCCCGCCGTCGAGCCCGTCACCGC
>NZ_JAHLEM010001032.1 GCF_018883605.1 Streptomyces niphimycinicus
CCGGAGGCGGCGCGGACGCGGGGGAGCGCAGCCCGCTCGCCGAGGGTGTCGTGGAACAGGACGGCGAGGTGGTGCTGGCCCGCACCGCCCGCCCCGACCGCGACCCCGTGCTCACCCTGCGGGCCGCCGCGGCCGCCGCCCAGGCCGGACTTCCGCTGTCGCCGCACGCCGTAAGGCGGCTGTCCGCCGCCGCCCGGCCGCTGCCCGTGCCGTGGCCGCCCGAGGCCAGGGAGCAACTGATCACGCTGCTGGGCGCGGGCGAGTCCACCGTCGGCGTGTGGGAGGCCCTGGAGGCCGAGCGGCTGATCACCCGGCTGCTGCCGGACTGGGAGCGGGTGCGCTGCCGTCCGCAGCGCAACGCCGTCCACCGCTGGACGGTGGACCGGCATCTGGTCGAGACCGCGGTCCGGGCCAGCGCACTCAGCCGCCGGGTCGGCCGCCCCGATCTGCTGCTGGTCGCCGCGCTGCTGCACGACATCGGCAAGGGCTGGCCCGGCGACCACTCGGTGGCCGGGGAGACCATCGCCCGCGATGTCGCCGCCCGCATCGGCTTCGACCGCGCGGACGTCGCGGTCCTCGCCACCCTCGTACGCCACCATCTGCTGCTCGTCGAGACCGCCACCCGCCGCGACCTGGACGACCCGGCCACGGTGCGTTCGGTCGCCGAGGCCGTCGGCGGCGCCACCACCCTGGAACTGCTGCACGCCCTCACCGAGGCCGACGCGCTCGCCACCGGCCCGGCGGCCTGGAGCGCCTGGCGCGGTTCCCTCGTCGCCGACCTGGTCAAACGGGTCTCGGCGGTGCTCGCGGGCGAACCCGCGGACGACTGGTCCGCCCCGCAGCAGACCACGGCCGAACAGGAACGCCTCGCGATCGAGGCATGGCGCACCGGCGGCCCGGTGCTGGCCCTGCACGCACGCTCCGAGGCAATGGCACCGAGCGAAGTGGGCCTCCTTACGGGTGACCTCCCCAGGGACGGCCTCCTTACGGCCGCCACCGAAGGACCGCTGGAGGAGGGGACCACCGCCCCCGAGCCGATCGGCGTGGAACTGCTCATCGCCGTCCCCGACCAGCCCGGCGTCCTGCCCACGGCGGCCGGAGTCCTGGCCCTGCACCGCCTTACGGTGCGCGCGGCGGACCTGCGCGCCCTCGAGCTGCCCTCGGAACTGGACGCGGCGGGCGAGGCGGCCGGGGTGCTGCTGCTGAGCTGGCGGGTCGCGGCCGAGTACGGTTCCCTGCCGCAGGCCGCCCGCCTGCGCAACGATCTGCTCCGCGCCCTGGACGGCTCCCTCGACATCGTCGCCCGCCTCGCCGAACGCGAGGCCGCCTATCGCAAGTACCCCCGCCGCCGCGGGGTGCACGCCCCGCCACCACGGGTGACGGTCGCACCCGGCAGCTCCCAGCTAGCCACGGTGATCGAGGTCCGCGCCCAGGACGCCCCCGGCCTGCTGCACCGCATCGGCCGTGCCCTGGAGAACACCGGCGTCGCGGTACGCAGCGCCCACGTCTCCACCCTCGGCGCCAACGCCGTGGATGCGTTCTATGTCACGGACAGCTCGGGCGCCCCCCTGAAGCCCATGCACGCGGCCGAGGTGGCCCAAAAGGTCGAGCAAACGCTGACCAGCCAGTCCGACACCTGAGACTCCCCGGCCCGCCCGGCGCCTGAGACTCCCCAGCCCGTCCGGTGCCTGAGACTCCCCGGCCCGTCCGGCGCCTGAGACTCCCTAGCCCGTCCGGCGCCTGAGACTCCCCAGCCTCTCCGGCGTTTGAGGAGCGGGGGCCGGGCGGACAGGCCCCACTCCCCAGCCCCTCCGGCGCTTGAGGAGCGGGGTCCGGGGCGGAGCCCCGGCGGGGGCGCGGGGGCGGAGCCCCCGGAACGGGGCCCGGGGCGCAGCCCCGGTTCGGGAAGGGGCGGGGTGGGGAAAGACGCCCCGCCAGGGCGCCGCACGCCCGGGGGCAGACCGTTCCCGCGCCGGGCGGATACC
>NZ_JAHLEM010001033.1 GCF_018883605.1 Streptomyces niphimycinicus
GCGGGGGCGGAGCCCCCGGAACGGGGCCCGGGGCGCAGCCCCGGTTCGGGAAGGGGCGGGGTGGGGAAAGACGCCCCGCCAGGGCGCCGCACGCCCGGGGGCAGACCGTTCCCGCGCCGGGCGGATACCCTTGGAGGCCGACCACCGACCCGACATCCGACCGAAGGATTCGCGACCACCGTGTTCGATACCCTCTCCGATCGCCTCGCAGCGACTTTCAAGAACCTCCGGGGCAAGGGACGCCTCAGCGAGGCGGACATCGACGCCACGGCACGCGAGATCCGGATCGCCCTGCTCGAGGCCGACGTGGCGCTGCCCGTCGTCCGGTCGTTCATCAAGCAGGTCAAGGAGCGGAGCCTCGGGGCCGAGGTCTCCCAGGCGCTCAACCCCGCCCAGCAGGTCATCAAGATCGTCAACGAGGAGCTGATCGGCATCCTCGGCGGCGAGGCGCGGCGCCTCCGCTTCGCCAAGCAGCCGCCGACCGTGATCATGCTCGCGGGTCTCCAGGGTGCCGGTAAGACGACGCTCGCCGGAAAGCTCGGCCGCTGGCTGAAGGGCCAGGGCCACGCCCCGCTGCTCGTCGCCTGTGACCTTCAGCGGCCCAACGCCGTCAACCAGCTCTCGGTGGTCGCGGAGCGGGCTGGTGTCGCCGTCTTCGCCCCCGAGCCGGGCAACGGCGTCGGCGACCCGGTCAAGGTGGCGCAGGACTCGATCGAGTTCGCCCGGACCAAGCAGCACGATGTCGTGATCGTCGACACCGCGGGCCGCCTCGGCATCGACGAGGAGCTGATGCGGCAGGCCGCCGACATCCGCGACGCGGTCCGCCCGGACGAGGTCCTCTTCGTCGTCGACGCGATGATCGGCCAGGACGCGGTGAACACCGCGGAGGCGTTCCGCGACGGCGTCGGCTTCGACGGTGTGGTGCTCTCCAAGCTGGACGGCGACGCGCGCGGCGGTGCCGCGCTGTCCATCGCGCATGTCACCGGCCGCCAGATCATGTTCGCCTCCAACGGCGAGAAGCTGGACGACTTCGACGCGTTCCACCCGGACCGCATGGCGTCCCGCATCCTCGGCATGGGCGACATGCTCAGCCTGATCGAGAAGGCCGAGCAGACCTTCAGCCAGCAAGAGGCCGAGAAGATGGCGGCCAAGCTGGCGAAGGGCCCCAAGGAGTTCACGCTCGACGACTTCCTGGCGCAGATGGAGCAGGTCCGCAAGATGGGCTCCATCTCCAAGCTGCTCGGCATGCTGCCGGGCATGGGCCAGATGAAGGACCAGATCAACAATCTGGACGAGCGGGAAGTGGACCGCACCGCGGCCATCATCAAGTCGATGACCCCGGGCGAGCGCCAGGACCCCACGATCATCAACGGCTCGCGCCGCGCCCGTATCGCCCGCGGTTCCGGCGTCGAGGTGAGCGCGGTGAAGAACCTGGTGGAGCGGTTCTTCGACGCGCGCAAGATGATGTCGAAGATGGCCCAGGGCGGCATGCCGGGGATGCCCGGGATGCCGGGTATGCCGGGCGTGGGTGGCGGTAAGCGCAAGGGCAAGCAGCAGAAGAAGGCCAAGGGGAAGCAGCGCAGCGGAAATCCGCTGAAGCGCGCTCAGCAGGAGCAGGAAGCCGCGGCGCGCCGCGAGCAGGGCGGCGCGTTCGGGCTGCCCGGTGGCGGGCAGGACGGACAGAACTTCGAACTCCCGGACGAGTTCAAGAAGTTCATGGGCTGAGCCACCCCGGCGCCCGAGGCGTCCCGGCGCCCGAGGCGTCCCGACGTCCGGGGCGTCCCCGTACGAATGAACCGTAAGGCCCCTGCGCACACCGTCAGGGGCCTTACGCGACGGTCCCGTTCAGATACGGCAGTTCAGATTCGGCAGTTCAGATCCGGCAGATCAGATAGCGGAAGACGTTCGGCATCCACACCGTGCCGTCCGCGCGCTGATGCGGATGGAGCGCCTCGGTGATCTCCTTGCGGACCTGGATCGGATCCGTGACCCGCTCCGCCGCGTCGAAGAGCCCCGTCGACAGCAGCCCGCGCACCGCGCTGTCCATGTCGGCGTAGCCGAACGGGCAGGCCACCCGGCCCGATCCATCGGGCCGCAGCCCGGCAAGTGCGGCCAGTTCCTCCAGGTCGTCGCGGCCGCACGGCCACCAGCGCGCGGCAGGGGGCGCCTCAGCCGCCCGGCGGCGGCCGGGGGAGCCCACCGGATCGGCGAGCC
>NZ_JAHLEM010001034.1 GCF_018883605.1 Streptomyces niphimycinicus
CGCCATCACCCACACCGCACCCCACACCAGCACCTACCTCGAACTCGGCCCCGACCCCATCCTCACCACCGCAACCCACCACACCCTCCACCACCACACCACGACCACCGACACCGAGCAGAACAACACCAACCGCCCAACACCCCTCACCACCTCCACCCTCACCCGCAAGCAACCCGACACCCAAGCCCTCACCCACACCCTCGCCCAACTCCACACCGCCGGTATCGGAGTCGACTGGACCAGTTGGTTCCCCGCTACCCCCACCCCCCGCACCACCGACCTCCCCACCTACGCCTTCCAACACCAGCACTACTGGCTGTCGTCGGCCTCCTCCTCGGACCCGGCGCCCACCGAGGCGGCTCTGGTCGACAGGGAGTTCTGGGAGGCGGTGGAGCGCGAGGATCTGGAAGCCCTGGCGGCGACCATTGATTCACCGGCGGATCAGCAGCCCATGCTGGGCGCTGTTCTCCCGACGCTGTCCGCCTGGCGGCGGCGTCACCGGGAGCAGTCGGTCATCAACTCCTGGCGGTATCGGACCACCTGGAAGCGCCTTGCCGCTCCCGCCGCGCCTCCGAGCCTCTCCGGCACCTGGCTGCTGATCGTCCCCGCCGGTCAGTCCGACCATCCTGCCGTGGCAACCGCCGAACAGGCCCTCACCGCCCACGGCGCCATCCCGCTCCGCCATGTGCTCGACATCCACACCGTCGATCGTGACGCCTTGGCGGACCACCTCACCCGTCTGACCGCGGAGGGCGAACCCACCGGAATGCTGAGCCTGCTCGCCCTCGACGAGGAGCCGCACCCCGCATTCGCCGCCGTACCCTGCGGGCTGGCCGCGACCACCGTGCTCGTCCAGGCCCTCGGCGGCGCCGAGATCCCGGCGCCGCTGTGGTGCCTCACCCAGGGCGCCGTCGCCACCGGTCCCGGTGATCCGCTCCCGAACCCGCGGCAGGCGCAGACATGGGGGCTGGGCCGCGCCGCGGCCCTGGAACACCCTCGGCGCTGGGGTGGCCTGATCGATCTCCCGGCCGTCATCGACCATCACACCTCCGACCGTCTGGCCGCCCTGCTCACCTCCGGTCGGCCGGAGGACCAGGTGGCCATCCGCGCCACCGGCAGCTACGCCCGGCGCCTCCGTAAGGCCGGTGCTCCCGCCACTGCTCCCAGGACCTGGCAGCCCACGGGTACCACGCTCATCACCGGCGGTACCGGCGGTCTCGGCGCCCATGTCGCCCGCTGGCTCGCCCACCACGGCGCACCCCATCTCCACCTCATCAGCCGCTCCGGACCCGACGCCCCCGGCGCCACCCAACTCGCCCAAGAACTCACCACCCTGGGCACCACCACCACCATCACCGCCTGCGACGCCACCGACCGCACCGCACTCCAGCACCTCCTCGACACCATCCCCACCGAACACCCCCTCACCGCCGTCATCCACGCCGCCGGAACGTCGGACACCGAGCTCATCGCCGATCTGGGGCCGGAGCGACTACAGCATGTGCTCGGGCCCAAGGCCCTGGCCGCCGCTCATCTGCATGAGCTGACGCAGGGGCTCGACCTCAGCGCCTTTGTGCTCTTCTCGTCCGGCGCGGCCGCGTGGGGCGGCAGTCGGCAAGGCGCCTACGCCGCCGCGAACACCTATCTCGACGCCCTCGCCGAACACCGCCGCGCCCGGGGACTCCCCGCCACCAGCCTCGCCTGGGGCCCCTGGGGCGACGCGGGTATGGCCGCCGACGCGACGGCGCTCGCGTTCTACGGTCGACGTGGACTGGCTCCGCTGAGCCCCGAACTGGCCGTGGCATCGCTCCAACACGCCCTGGACCACCGTGACACCACGATCACCGTCGCCGACATCGACTGGGAGAAGTTCCCGGCGGCCTTCACCGCCCAGCGGCCCAGCCCGCTGCTCGACGAGCTGAACACGGCCGCCGAGAACCCGACCGAGCGAACCACCAGCGCGTCCACGAACCCGTCCGCCGGCACCTCGCTCCAGCAGCGGCTCTCCACCGGCACCCCCGAGCAGCAGCACCAGCTCCTGCTCGAACGGATCCAGTCCCTCGCGGCCTCGATCCTGGGCCATGCCGGGCCGGACGCCATTCCGCCCGCCCAGCCGTTCCAGGAGCTCGGATTCGACTCCCTGACCGCCGTGGAACTGCGCAACCAGCTCGCCACCGCCACCGGAATCGACCTCGCGCCCGCGCTCGTCTTCGACCACCCCACGCCCAACGCCCTCGCGACGTATCTGCGCGCCGAACTCACGGGCCAGCAGATCGTAGTCGCCGCTCACAACCCCACCACGGCCGCCCAGGACGAGCCGATCGCGATCGTCGGCATGGCCTGCCGCTACCCCGGCGACGCACACTCCCCGAAGGATCTGTGGGACCTGGTCGTCGCCCATCGGGATGCCATCGCGGAGATGCCCACCGACCGCAACTGGGATCTGAACGCGCTCTACGACCCCGACCCCGACCGTGCGGGGACGAGCTATGTCCGGGAGGGCGGTTTCCTCTATCGGGCGGCCGAGTTCGACCCCGGGTTCTTCGGCATCAGCCCGCGCGAGGCGGTCGCCATGGACCCCCAGCAGCGTCTGCTCCTGGAAACCGCCTGGGAGACCTTCGAGAACGCGGGCCTGGACCGGGACACACTCGCGGGCAGCAACACGGGAGTGTTCGCGGGGGTGACGTCCCAGGACTATCTGTCCCTCACCGGCGATACCGCGAGCGACGTCGAAGGCTATGTGGCCACGGGCAATATCGGCAGCGTGGTGTCCGGCCGGGTGGCGTACTCGTTCGGCCTCGAAGGCCCGGCGGTGACGGTGGATACGGCATGCTCGTCCTCGCTGGTGGCGATGCATCTGGCGACCCAAGCCCTGCGACAGGGCGAATGCACGATGGCGCTGGCGGGCGGCGTGACGGTGATGGCCACCCCGGGCGCGTTCATCGAGTTCTCCCGCCAGCGCGGTCTGGCGCCCGACGCACGCTGCAAGCCGTTCGCGGCAGCGGCGGACGGCATGGTGTGGGGCGAGGGCGCCGGTCTCGTACTGCTGGAACGGCTCTCGGACGCGCGCCGCAACGGCCACCGGGTGCTGGCCGTCATCCGGGGCTCGGCCGTCAACCAGGACGGCACCAGCAACGGCCTCACCGCGCCGAACGGGCCCTCGCAGCAACGGGTGATCCGACAGGCGCTCGCCAACGCCCGGCTGTCAGCGTCCGAGGTGGACGCGGTCGAGGCGCACGGTACGGGCACGACGTTGGGTGACCCGATCGAGGCGCAGGCGCTGCTGGCCACGTACGGGCAGGAGCGGGACGAGGGACGTCCGCTGTGGCTCGGCTCCATCAAGTCCAACATCGGCCACACCCAGGCCGCCGCCGGAGTGGCCGGGGTCATCAAGATGGTGATGGCGATGCGGCATGAGCTGCTGCCCGCCTCACTGCACATCGACGAACCGACACCCCATGTCGACTGGAACGCGGGCGATCTGCGGCTGCTCACCGAACCCGTCCCATGGCCCCATGGCGAACGGCCCCGCCGGGCCGGGGTCTCCTCCTTCGGCATCTCCGGTACGAACGCCCATCTCATCCTTGAGCAGGCCCCCGGGCCGATCGAGCCCGCCCCCGTATCGAACGCCACCGGTGTGATGCCGTGGGTGGTCTCAGCACAGAGCGACGCGGCGCTGCGGGGCCAGGCGCGAGCCTTGACCGGGCACATCGTCGGCGACCCCGAGGTGGCACCGGCCGAGGTGGGCTGGTCGCTGCTGCGGACCAGGACGCTCTTCGACCACCGGGCCGTGGTCATCGGCCAGGACTGTGCGGAGCTGGTGGCGGGACTGGAGTCACTGGCCGCCGGGGAACCACATCCGAGTCTTGTGCACCCCGGACGGGCCGCCGAGGCCGTCGGGCAGACCGTGTTCCTGTTCAGCGGGCAGGGCAGCCAGCGCCCCGGCATGGGCGCCGAACTCTACGACCGCTTCCCCATCTTCGCCGAAGCCTTCGACGAGGTCTGCGGCCTCCTCGACCCCCACCTGGAACACCCTCTGCGGGAGCTGGTCTTCAGCCAAGACCCCGAAGACGCGGCACTGCTGGACCACACCACCTGCGCCCAAGCCGGACTGTTCGCCCTGCACATCGCCCTGGCGCGGCTGCTCGACTCGGTCGGCGTACGCCCCGACGCCGTCATCGGACACTCCATCGGCGA
>NZ_JAHLEM010001035.1 GCF_018883605.1 Streptomyces niphimycinicus
TCCAGCTCCGACAGCAGGCCGTCCACATCGTCGCGATCGACGGTCAGGTCCTCGGCGAAGTGCCGGTCGCCAGTGGCGTCGGGCACATACTTCACACAGACAACGATCCTCAAGCTCACGCCGGCTCTCCTACTGCATCGTCTCTACCGAGCTGCCTTGTTGCTGGCAGCATAGGCGCCTTCGGGGGCGGGACCCGGGCGGTACCGCGGGCGGTTTCCTACCGGGGCGGCCCATGCACCGCAGCAAAATATTACTCGTCAGTACACCCAGGTCATTCCCCGGATGCAAGCCGCGTGAACTGTGACCTTGCCAACGTGGCGATCAGTGGGAGGAGCGCACACCGGCGGGAGCGCGCGGCTCAGTCGCGCAGCGCGTTGAAGCGCCCCTGGTGGTACAGCAGCGGACGGCCTGCCCCGGCCGCGGTGCCCGTGGTCACCTCGCCGATCACCACCCGGTGGTCCCCGGCGGGTATGCGGGCCACCACCCGGCACACCAGCCACGCCAGCACCCCGTCCAGCACCGGTACGCCCTCGGGGCCCGAGCGCCAGCCGGTGGCCGGTCCGAAGCGGTCGGCACCGGTGCGCGCGAAGGTCGCGGCCAGCTCCCGCTGGTGCTCGCCGAGGATGTGGACCCCGACATGCTCGGCCTCGGAGAGCACCGGCCAGCTCGAGGAGCCGCTGCCCACACCGAAGGAGAGCAGCGGCGGCTCGGCGGCGACGGAGGCGAGGGAGGTGGCGGTGAAGCCGACGGGGCGGGTGCCCTGGGCGGTGATCACGGCGACGCCGGAGGCGTGCCGCCGGAAGACGGAGCGGAAGAGGTCGGACGTCGCGAGCGAGGACGTGCCGAGGTCGTGCGTTGCCGTCATGGAGTTGTCCTTCTGCCGGAGGTACGGGCGGGGGGGCGGCGCTTGTCGTCGTTCGCTCACCCGCCCGGACACCGTGCGCCGGCCGCCCGCACCGGGCTCTCGTGTGCACGTCCACAGAGAAGGAGTCCAGGCCGCATGATGTTCACCCTGGCCACGTCGGATGCGGACCGTCAAGTGGGTCCGGGGCGCGGTGGCTCACACGGCATCACCCAGAGCGGCGATGACATCGGCCCGGCGCGGCTGCCCGGAGGCGCGCCGCACGATCCGCCCGGCCGCGTCGAGGACCAGCACGGTGGGGGTACAGGCGATGCCCAGGGCCCTGACGAGCTCCAGCCGCGCCTCGGCGTCGATCTCGATGTGCGCCACCCCGTCGACCATCGCGGCCACCTCGGACAGCGTCCGCCGGGTGGCCCGGCAGGGCTGGCAGAAGGCGCTGGAGAATTGGAGCAGCGTCGCCCGCTCCCCCAGTTCCGCGCCCAGCTCGGCGGCGCCCAGCCGCCGGTCTCCGTCGCCGTCTCGCACCTGTCTCCTCCCGATGGGACCTCCCCCGTGCAGCGCCATGGGCGGCCCGGAGATTCCCCGGCGGCCCCCGACGTGATGAGGATCTCCCGGCCGGGCGGCGCCGTCCGGTAGCACATCGAGACGACATCGGGCACCATCTGCCAGAAGCCGGAAACCTACGGCCGCGTAACTTCCGCCCGGAGAACCCTCCCAGGGCATACGACGAAGGGTCCTCAATGGCAGAGCTCGTCTACCCGCCGGTGATCGGCATGGCCCGCACCATGTTCAAGGCGCTCGATCTGCGCTTCGACATCAAGGGCACTGAGAATGTTCCGCAGGCGGGCGGCGCGGTTCTGGTGAGCAACCACATCGGCTATCTCGACTTCGTCTTCTGCGGGCTGACCGCCCGTCCGGCGAAGCGGCTGGTGCGGTTCATGGCGAAGGAGTCGGTCTTCCGGCACAAGGTCTCCGGGCCGCTGATGCGCGCGATGAAGCACATTCCGGTGGACCGCGCGGCGGGTATGGACGCGTACAAGCACGCCCTGAGGGCGCTGCGCTCCGGCGAGATCATCGGGGTCTTCCCGGAGGCGACGATCTCGCGGTCGTTCGCCCTGAAGAACTTCAAGTCGGGCGCGGCCCGGCTGGCGCAGGAGGCGGGCGTCCCGCTGCTGCCGATGGCGCTGTGGGGGACGCAGCGGCTGTGGACCAAGGGGCAGAAGCGGGCGCTGGGCCGCCATCACTTCCCGATCACGATGCGGGTCGGCGAGCCGATGGAGGCCGACCCGACCGAGCCCTCGGACACCCTGACCGAGCGGCTGCGCGGCCGGGTGCAGGAGCTGCTGGAGGCGGCGCAGCGGGCGTATCCGGTGCGGCCCAAGGGCCCGGACGACACCTGGTGGGTCCCGGCCCATCTGGGCGGCACCGCCCCCACCCCGGCCGAGGCGCTGGCCCTGGACCGGGGCCGGTAACCAAACGTGCGCGGGCGGGCCCCGGCGGCCCGCCCGTACCGCACCCGGGCCCTGGGCCCGTACCGCCTCCGGGCCCTAGCGGCCCATCTCCTCCTTGACGGCGGTGATGAATCCGTCGACGTCCTCCTCCTTGGTGTCGAAGGAGCACATCCAGCGCACATCGCCCGCGGCCTCGTCCCAGAAGTAGAAGCGGTAGCGCTTCTGGAGGCGCTCGGTCACCTCGTGCGGAAGGCGGGCGAAGACCGCGTTGGCCTGGACCGGGTGGAGGATCTCCACTCCGTCCACCGTGCGCACCCCGTCGGCCAGCCGCTGGGCCATGGCGTTGGCGTGGCGGGCGTTGCGCAGCCACAGATCGCGGGCGAGCAGGGCCTCGAGCTGGACGGAGATGAACCGCATCTTGGACGCGAGCTGCATGGACAGCTTGCGCAGATGCTTCATGGCGCCCGCCGCGTCCGGGTCGAGGACGACGACGGCCTCGCCGAAGAGCATCCCGTTCTTGGTGCCGCCGAAGGACAGGATGTCGACGCCCGCCGCATTGGTGAACGAGCGCATCGGCGCATCCAGGGACGCGGCCGCGTTGGCTATCCGGGCGCCGTCGAGGTGGACCTTCATCCCGCGCTCATGGGCGTGATCACAGATGGCCCGGATCTCGTCCACCGTGTAGACGGTGCCCAGCTCGGTGTTCTGGGTGATCGAGACGACCTGCGGCATCGCCCGGTGCTCATCGTCCCAGCCCCATGCCTGGCGGTCGATGAGCTCGGGGGTGAGCTTGCCGTCCTCGGTGGGGACGGTGAGCAGCTTGAGCCCTCCGACGCGCTCGGGCGCCCCGCACTCGTCGACGTTGATATGGGCGGTCTCGGCGCAGATGACCGCGCCCCATCGGTCGGTGAGCGCCTGGAGGGCGACGACATTGGCGCCGGTTCCGTTGAAGACCGGGAACGCCTGTGCGTGCGGGCCGAAGTGGCTGCGCATGACGAACTGGAGATGCGCGGTGTAGTCGTCCTCGCCGTAGGAGACCTGATGGCCTCCGTTGGCGAGGGCGAGCGCGGCGAGGATCTCGGGGTGGGCGCCGGCGTAGTTGTCGCTGGCGAAGCCGCTCACCTCGGGGTCGTGGTGGCGACGGGCGTCGGTCCTCACGGCTTGGGGGTCAGCCACAGGCGGGTTCCGTTCACTTCCTGGGCGGGCTGGTCCCAGAGTCCGGTGATGGCCTCGGCCAGCTCCTTGACGTCCGTGAAGCCCGCGAACTTCGCGTTGGGGCGCTCCGCGCGCATGGCGTCGTGCACCAGCGCCTTGACCACCAGGATGGCAGCGGCCGCCGAGGGGGCGCCCTCGCCCCCCAGTTTGCGGAAGGAGTCGGCGAGCGCGAGCGTCCATGCCTCGGCGGCGGCCTTGGCGGCGGCGTACGCGGCGTTGCCCGCGGTGGGCTTGGCCGCGCCCCCCGCGCTGATCAGCACAAAGCGGCCCTTGCCGCTGCGCAGCAAGGCGTCGTGGAAGGCGAGGGAGGTGTGCTGGGCGGTGCGGATCAGCAGATTGTGCAGGGTGTCCCAGTCGGCGAGCGGGGCGTCGGCGAAGGTCTTGCTGCCGCGCCAGCCGCCGACCAGGTGGATCAGCCCGTCGACCCGGCCGAATTCCTTCTCGGTGCGGTCGGCCCAGGCGCGGGCGGCGTCGAGGTCGAGCAGGTCGACCGTCTCGCCGGTGACGCTGGCGCCGCCGTGGGCGTAGCGCGCCGCGTCCACGGCCTCGGCCAGCCGCACCGGATCGGAGTCGGAGGCGACGACGGTGGCGCCGGCCTCGGCGAGGCGGAGCAGCGTGGCCCGGCCC
>NZ_JAHLEM010001036.1 GCF_018883605.1 Streptomyces niphimycinicus
GCCCGGCCCGCTCGGCCGCGGCGGCCAGCACCGCCTCGCTGTGGAGCCGCTCGGCGGGGCGGTCGGCGGCCGTTCCGGCGACGTAGCCCTCGTACCGCTCCCACAGGGAGGCGTGGACGACGCGCAGCGGCAGCCCGCGGCGCCCGGCCAGCTCGGCCGCCCAGTCCAGGGCGTCCGAGGCGGCGTGTGAACCGTCGACCCCGACGACCACGGGAAGCTCCACCGTGCCCACCGCCTCTCCCTGCCGGCACATGGGTGTGTCCCCTCTCATTGTCCCGCCGAAGCGGTCGCCGAGGGAATCCGGCGGCTCACTCAACGCAGCCGCATGGCCAGCGTCACCACGGCGCCCATCGTCCCCGCGCTGATCGCCAGCCGGTCGGTGACGAGCTGGGTCAGCCACAGCCCGCGGCCGCTGGTGGCGCCGTCCAGCCCCGGCAGGATCCGGGGGATGACGTCCTCGGAGAAGCCGGGGCCGGAGTCGCTGATCCGGCACTCCAGCTCGTCGCCGATCCGCCGCAGCAGCAGGGAGCCGGTGCCGCCCGCGTGCTCGATGGCGTTGTTGGCGATCTCGTCGACGGCCAGCACGAAGTCCCCGCGGCGGGCCTCGCAGAGCCCGGCCCAGGCCGCGCACTCCTCGATCTGCACCCGCAGCCGGGGCAGCTCGTCGGCCGTGAAATGGCGGTGGAGCAGGTGTTCTCCGGCTCGATCGGCGGACCGACGAGGGTCGGCTAGCACCAGTGCCTCCCGTTTGGTGACGAGTACGAGCGACATCGCAGGGTCGGTGAAGCAGCCGAGGGTACGGGGAGTGGGGCCTCATCGGTTATCACGACCACGAATGACGTGTCATATCGGAAACGTGACCGGAAATGGGTAAGGGTTAAGCGATACCCGATCGTCGGCGTATCGCTTTGGATCGCTGCCTCTCGTTGTCTCGTGAGCACAGTGACCGCCGAGGGGCGAGGGGGGAGAGGAAACGGCAGAGTGAGGTCATGATGGGACTTCTGAGCGCGCTGAAGACCGAACATCGTGAGCGGGTGATGGCGCTGGCCCACGATGTGTCCTTCCCCGCGGGCGGCCGCATCTTCGAGGAGGGCCGTAAGGCCGACCGCTTCTGGATCATCCGTACCGGCGCGGTCACCCTCGATCTGCATGTTCCGGGGCGCCGGGCCGCGGTGATCGAGACCCTCGGCCCCGGAGAGCTCATCGGCTGGTCCTGGCTCTTCCCGCCGGACACCTGGCATCTGGGCGCGGAGGCGCTCAGCCCGGTGCGCGCGCACGAATTCAACGCGGCGGCGGTGCGCCGGCTGTGCGACGAGGACCCGGAGCTCGGCTACGCCCTCGCGCTGGCCTGCGCCCAGGTGATCGGGGGCCGGTTGCAGAGTGCCCGCACCCGGCTGCTGGATCTGTACGGGCCGTACGCGGGCGGGATCTCGCCATGACCGGGCCGGACGGCGCGGAGAGCGGCCCGGGGGCCGAATGGCCCCTTACGCCGCCCCGCGGCAGAACGTAAAGCTGGGCAGCCGGATCGCGACCGGCGACCCGTGCGCCATGGATGGAGAGGCCGTGCCCCAGACAGCCGACCCCGACGGCCCCATCGGGGTCTTTCTGCTCGACGACCACGAGGTGGTGCGGCGCGGACTGCGTGACCTGCTGGACGCCGAATCCGATCTGAAGGTGGTCGGCGAGGCGGCCAACGCCCGCGAGGCCATCGCCCGCGCCCCCGCCGTACGGCCACGGGTCGCGGTGCTCGACGTACGGCTCGGCTCCTCGGGCGACGGCGGGGACCACGAAGGGATCGAGGTCTGCCGGGAGTTGCGGGCCCGCCTCCCCGACCTCGCCTGTCTGATGCTGACGTCCTTCGACGACGACGAGGCGCTGTTCGACGCCATCATGGCCGGGGCCGCGGGCTATGTGCTCAAGCAGATCAACGGGTCCGACCTGGTGTCGGCGGTGCGCACCGTGGCCGACGGCCGCTCCATGCTCGACCCCGGCGCCACCGCCCGGGTGATGGCCCGGCTGCGCGGCCCCGCGCCCAGCGGGCCCGTGGAGCTGGAGAACCTGTCACCGCGGGAGCGGGAGATCCTTCAGCTCATCGGCGACGGGCTGACCAACCGGCAGATCGCCGAGCGGCTGTTCCTGGCCGAGAAGACCGTCAAGAACCGCATCTCCGCGATCCTGTCCAAGCTGGGCGTGGGGCGGCGCATTCAGGCCGCGGTGATCGCCGAGCGGATCAAGGAGCGCGAAGCGGGTCAGTGAGCCCGTGAGCGGTACGGCCACGAGCCGATGACGTCCTTACGGCGGGGCGGGCCGGATGACGTGCCCGCGGTGGTCCTGGTGACGCCCCTGCGGTGGTCCTGGTGACGTCCTTACGGTGGGCCGGGCGCCGCGGTTCGCATGGAGCGCGAGACCGGCTCCCCTGCCGGCCCCGCGCCTCACACCGAACGAGCCGGACCGGCCGAGATGCCCTTCACCGCAGTGGAGTGAGAGCCCGGTCCGCCGCCGCGCTGGAGATGGTTCGCGGAATTGCCCGGTCCAGCATCGCGATGCGTTCCGCCGCAGGGGAGGGGCCGAACGGCCCTCTCGAGAGTCGGGACCGTACCGGCCCCGGAAATCCAGGGGCCGGACGGCCCGCACAAAAATCAGGGGCCGGACGGGGGTGCCCCATCCGGCCCGATCCTTCCCGCGACCGGGCACCGGCCCGGTCGCACCACCTCCCGACACGCGTCAGTAGCCGCCTCCCGGGTGCGGCGACCGGCCGCCCGGGTACTGCTGACGCCCGTAAGGGTCCTCGTAGGGAGACTGCGCGGGGGCCGCCGGACGCGGCGCGGCCGGGCGCGTCATGGCCGGGCGCATCGCCTCGTAGCCCATCGGCGCGGCCGGGGCGGGCCGCTGCGTCTGCGGCTGCTGAGCGCCCGGGTAGCCCCGCGGGCCGGTCGGCTGCGGCGGGATGTAGGGCGAGTGCGCCTGCTGCAACCCGGTGGGCTGCGGCTGCTGCTGGTAGCCCTGGTACATGGGCTGCGGCGAGGGCGCGGCCGGCAGCGCGGGAAGCGCTGAGGGCAGGGCCGGAAGATGACTTCCGGTGTCGTAGGCGGACGGCACCCTGATGGGTGCGATCTGCGGTGTGCCCCGCTCGGCGACAAGGCTGTCGTAGATGGGGGTGTCCGGGAAGGACGGCGAGGAGTAGTAGCCGCCACCGTAAGTGCTGCGGGGGGAGGTCATAGACCATAAGTTAAGCCCACCATGTGCTGATTGGGGAGTCCGGTAGGAGGGTTGTTTTCAGTGTTCGGAGTGGCCGTGGATCCCCAATCCGAGCGAACCAGGGAAAATCGGTCGTCAGGGTACGTTGAGATCGTGTAAAGAGCGCGTTTTCAGCGGGTAACCACGGGTCGTCCGCGGTATGCGGCGGCCCAGCGGCCCGATGACCGAGCGAACAGAGAGGCAGGGGGACGTAAATGGCGATGCGCAAGGGCGGTAACACGCCAGTACCGGCAAGCGCGGTGCGGATCGAGCTCGGCTGGCGCGCCGGACCGGGGGCGCCGGACGTGGACGCCTCGGCGCTGCTGCTGATGTCCGGAAAGGTCAGGTCCGACGGGGACTTCGTCTTCTACAACCAGGCGGCGCACTCTTCAGGCGCGGTGCGCCACGAGGGGAAGCGGACCACGGGTGACACCGTGACCGACACCCTTTCGGTGGACCTCGCCCGCGTCGAACCCGCCATCGACACCGTGGTCCTCGCGGCTTCGGCCGATGGCGGAACGTTCGGTCAGGTCCCCGGTCTGCACATCCGGGTGCTGGACGCGGCGGGCGGCGCGGAGATCGCCCGCTTCGACAGCGAGGACGCCACCATCGAGACCGCCTTCGTCCTCGGCGAGTTGTACCGCAGGCAGGGCGCCTGGAAATTCCGCGCGGTGGGCCAGGGGTACGAGAGCGGGCTGGCGGGGCTCGCCACGGACTTCGGTATCAGCGTCGACGAACCGCAGCAGACGCCGGCTCAGCCCGCCGCCCCCGTCCCGGCCCCCGCCGCGCCGCCGAACGCCGGGCAGAACCCGTACGCGGCGCAGAACCCGTACGCGGCCGCGCAGAACCCGTACACCGCCGCCGCGCCGCCGTCCGGCCCCCCGGCC
>NZ_JAHLEM010001037.1 GCF_018883605.1 Streptomyces niphimycinicus
GCGGTGATGAGCTTGCCGAACTGACGCGGGCTCAGCCCGGTGAACGGGGCTATCCAGGACGGCTCCGACGCCGTGATCACACCAGACACAGCAAGATCATCTCACCCGTGACCAGCAGTTGCGGGACAGCTCTTAGGAGAACTGATATGTCAACGGAAGCGGAAAGCGTACGCATCTGCATTGTCGGTGCCGGGCCGAGAGGGACCGTGGCGCTGGAGCGCATCTGCGCCAATGCCCCTGAAATCGCGGGGGACAAACGGGTGGAAGTGCATGTCGTCGATCCCTACCCAGCGGGAGGCGGGCGGGTGTGGCAGCTCGGCCAGTCGCGCCGACTGCTGATGAACACCGTCGCCGGGGACGTGACCGTGTTCACGGACGACACCGTTACCTGTGAGGGCCCGCTGACGTTCGGGCCCACGCAGTACCAGTGGGCGCGCATGGTCGCCGCGGGCGAGGTCACCGATGTGACCGATCAGGCGAAGGCCGAGGCCGCGGTGATGGAACCGTGGTCGTACGCCTCACGGGCCTTTCAGGGGGAATACCTCGGCTGGGCCTTCGCCCACATCATGCACAACGCGCCGTCCGGAGTCAGGATCCAGGTGCACCGGACGCGGGCTACCTCGCTCACCGAGTCCGCAGACGGCATGCAGCAGGTGTCGCTGGAAGGACAGGACCTGCCGCTGGCGGTCGATGCGGTGATCCTCGCGCAAGGCCACTACGACGTCGAGCCCACGGACAGGCAGCGTGATCTCGCCGGTTTCGCCTCCCGCCACGGTCTGCACTATGTGCCGCCGAGCAGCCCGGGGGAGGCGGACCTGGCGCCGATCGGTGCGGGTCAGCCCGTCGCTCTGCGGGGACTCGGGCTGAATTTCTATGACTACATGATCTTGCTCACCGAGGGCAGGGGCGGGCGTTTCGTCCCCGGTTCCGACGGCCGGCTGACCTATCTGCCGAGCGGCAACGAGCCGGTGATCCACGCCGGTTCGGGGCGCGGTGTGCCGTATCGCGCGCGGGCGGAGATCCGTCAGGAGATCGTGCCCCGCTACCGGGCGACGTTCCTGTCCGCAGACGAGATCGCCCGGCTGAGGGGCCCGGCGGGCACCGGTCGCACCGACTTCATGCGTGACCTGTTCCCCCTCGTGGCGAAGGAGGTCGCCTGGAACTACTACAAGGTGCTGTTGCAGGCCGATGACCCGACCGGGCACGCCCGGCTGCTGGCTGAGTATCCGCGGCACGCCTGGGGATCCCCCGAGATGGAGGCGCTCCTGAGCAACCTGGTGCCCGATCCGGAGCTACGCTGGAACTGGGAGGCGCTCGACCGTCCAGCGGACCGGAGGGAGTTCACCGACTCCGCCGATTACCGCGCGTGGATCCTTGGCATCCTCGATGAGGATCTGCGGCACTCCGATCTGGGCCCGGCCGTCAGCGCCATCAAGGCTGCCGCCGCGGTCATGCGAGACCTGCGCGACGAGGTGCGGCAGGTCATCTCCCACCGGGGCCTGAGCGGTGCTTCCTACCGGGACCACATCGACCACTGGTTCAGCAGCTTGAACAACTACGCCGCCAGCGGGCCGCCGGCCACGCGCGTCCGGGAGCTCCGCGCCCTGGTCGAGGCGGGGGTCGTCCAGGTGCTCGGCCCGCGTATGAGGATGACGGCGGACGAGGAGTCCGGCGCCTTCTTAGTCGGCTCGCCCCAGGTGCCGGGCGCGCCGCGTCGTGTGACGGCGCTCGTCGAGGCTCACCTGCCGACGACCGACGTGCGCCGGACCACCGACCCGCTGCTGGCGTCGCTGCGCACCGCGGGCGGATGCCGGGCCCACTTCATCCCCGACGCGGCAGGCGCCGGCTACGAGACGGGCGGTCTGGACGTCACGGATGTGACCTTCCAGGTCATCGACGGCCGGGGCGTTCCCCACCCGGCCCGATTCTCCTACGGTCCTCCGGTGGAGTCGGTGCAGTGGGTCACCGCGATCGGCGCCCGGCCGCACGTCAACTCCCGCACGCTGCTCCAGGGCGACTCGATCGCCCGGTCCTGCCTCAAGCAGGGCATGAGCCGGCTCGCCGGGACCGCGGGCTCTGCCGGGCGGGACGCGGAGCTGACGGCGCCCGTACGTTGACGAGGCCGCCGGACAGGCGGGACAAGAGGCATGGGGGCCGGTCAGCTTTGCTCCGGCCCGCTGCCGTGGGCCTCAGTCGTGGGCCTCAAGGGCGTCACGGACCTCGTGGACGTTGCGGACCTCATGGATCGCCTTCATCAGCGCGATGCCGGCCGGAGCACCGGCGTAAGCGGCGCATTGCAGGGTCACTTCGGCCATTTCTTCGTCGGAACACCCGTTGCGCAGGGCACCGTGGCTGTTGAGGCGCAGCTCTTCGAGCCGGTTCAAGGCGGTGAGGAGGGCGAGGTTGAGGAGGCTGCGTGTCCGGCGGTCCAGACCCTCGCGTGCCCAGACCGAACCCAAGGGGTACGTCGTGATCAGGTCGAGCAGGGATTTCGCCGGGGGCCAGTGGCTCAGCGCAGGGAGTTGATGTGCTCGTCGCCCAGCACCTACCTGCGGATACGGTCGCCTTCCGCGTACCGTTCGGCCATGGACGGCTCGGGAAGGGTCGGTTCGAGCACGGACGGCTCGGGCGTTGACGATTCGGCGTGCATGGACGGTCCGGTCAATGCGCTGCGGAAGACGGGGGCTCGGGGGCAAGGGCGGGGGCGGGGGCGGGAAGGTTCGTGCACATCTCACCGCCGATCGCCCAGTTCTCCGTCGGGACGTCGCGGATGATGACGTAGATGCGTTCGCGCGAGCTCCCGCAGGTGCGCTGGAAGGCGTCGGTGAGCTCACGCGCCAGGGCGGCCTTTTGTGCTTCGGTCCGGCCGCGCAATATGTCGACAGAGATGACAGGCATGCAAATCCCTTCCCAGGACGGTTCCGACAAAGGCAATCACCTCCATTTCTACCTTCGAAGCAGGGCAGCCGGGTATCCGACTTTGGTGCAAGAACTCGGCAGCGGAACCATGTGTCCAGGCGCCCGCGGCGCGGTACGCGCAGCGGTATTCGGCGACTGGGCAGGACCGTGTGGGTGCCGGGAATTATGTCACCGGGGCTGACCTGTTGGTTCGGTTCTGCCAGACCTCAGGAGCAGCCAGCCGTTCTGAGGCACCATGCCGGTCGTGGTGATACGGCTGATCTACCTGCTCGCCTGCCAGACCTTCCGATGGCTTGCTCTGCTCGCCCGCTCGGATGCCTCGAAGGACACAGAGATTTTGATGCTCCGGCATCAACTCGCCATCGCACAACGCGTCCAGCCACGGCCGCGCTTCTCCTGGAGCGACCGGGCCGTCATGGCAGCACTGCACCGGATGATCGTCAGCAAGCAGCGGCGTTCACAAGTGGCCTTGCTGATCTCTCCGCGGTCGGTCCTGCGCTGGCACGCACGACTCATCGCCTGGAAGTGGACCTACCCTGTGGGTGCCGGAAACTGCGTCACCCGAGGTGACCTGCGGGTTCGGATCTGCCAGAGCGCAGGAAGCCAGCGAGTGCTGTGCGGCATCATGCTGGGTCGTGGCGATACGTCTGATCTATCAGCTCGCGTGCCAGCTCTTCCGATGGCTTGCGCTGCTGGCCCGGTCAAGTGCGGCGAAAGACGTCGAGATCTTGATGCTCCGGCACCAGCTCACTGTCGCGCAACGCACCCAGCCACGACCTCAATTTTCCTGGAGCGATCGGGCTGGGTCAGATGCCGCCCAGGCTGTCCGGCCTCCCGTGCCACTCAGGCCGGATACATCAACGACAAGAGCACCGCACTCGAGCGATACGCAGGTAAGCAGTGGTCGTCGACCACCACGCCAAGCGGTCACACCAGCGGGGACCTCATCTTCGCTCGCTTGGCACACTTTTTCTTCCGGCCCGGCCTCCGGAAACAGTCTCCCTACGGCGCTCCAGAGCCGGATACAGCGCTCACGCCCTGGGAGTGCCCTATCTGCCGGCAGACGCCAAGGGGCTTTGCCGCGCCTTGACGCAGGCTATCCACGGCGACCAGGACACCCGCGCGC
>NZ_JAHLEM010001038.1 GCF_018883605.1 Streptomyces niphimycinicus
GCGAACACCCCACACGACTCCAACAACTCAGCCCCCATACCCACCCACTGCGCCCCCTGACCAGGAAAAACAAACACCACCCGACCCCGAACATCCGCCCTTCCCACTACATCGCGACCGGCCACCTGACCTCCTGCCATGGCCTCCAACCCCGCCGCGGCCTCACTCCGGTCGCCCGCCAGCACCACCGCGCGTTCCGACAACGCCGCCCGCGACGCCGCCAATGACCGTGCCAGATGGTCCAGATCCACATCCGGCCTTCGCTCGATGACGTCCAACAAGCGCCGTGCCTGCGCCCGCAACCCCGCATCGCCACGCCCCGACACCGCCAACGGCACCACACCACCCGGCACCTCCGACCTCAGGACACCATCCCCCGACCGGTCCGGAGCCTGCTCCAAAATCACATGCGCATTCGTCCCACTCACACCAAACCCCGACACCCCAGCCCGACGCGGACGCCCCACCTCCGGCCACACCCGCTCCTCGACCAGCAACTCCACCGCACCCGCCGACCAATCCACCCGCGACGACGGCTCATCCACATGCAACGTCCTCGGCAACACCCCAAACCGCAACGCCAACACCATCTTGATCACACCAGCCACACCCGCAGCCGCCTGCGCATGACCAATATTCGACTTCAACGACCCCAACCACAAAGGACACCCCTCAGGCCGACCCTGACCATAGGTCGCCATCAATGCCTGAACCTCGATCGGATCACCCAGCGTGGTGCCCGTGCCATGTCCCTCGACCGCATCCACATCCGCCGCCACCAGCCCCGCTCCGGTCAACGCCTGCCGGATGACACGCTGTTGTGACGGACCGTTCGGCGCTGTCAGTCCATTGGACGCACCGTCCTGATTCACCGCACTGCCCCGCACCACCGCCAACACCCGATGGCCACGCCGCTCAGCATCCGACAAGCGCTCCAGCACCAGCACGCCCACACCCTCGGCCCACCCCGTACCATCCGCCGACGCCGCGAACGACTTGCAGCGGCCGTCTTCGGCCATGCCCCGCTGCCGCGAGAAGCCGACGAAGGCGCTGGGGGTGGACATGACGGTGGCGCCTCCGGCCAGCGCCATCGAGCACTCCCCCGACCGCAGCGCCTGCGCGGCCAGATGCAAGCCCACCAGTGAGGAGGAGCATGCCGTGTCGATGGTCATCGCCGGGCCCTCGAACCCCAGCTCATAGGCGACCCGCCCGGTGAGCACGCTCGCCGAGCTGCCCGTCATCAGGTAGCCCTCCACCCCCTCGGGGACCGTGTCCACATCCGTGGCGTAGTCCTGGTTGAGGGTGCCGAAGTAGACACCGACGTCCTTACCGCGCAGGCCCGTTGGGTCGATTCCGGCGCGCTCCAGCGCCTCCCACGACGTCTCCAGCAGCAACCGCTGCTGCGGATCCATCGCCAGCGCCTCACGCGGCGAGATCCCGAAGAAGGCAGCGTCGAACTCCCCCGCGTGGCGCAGAAAACCACCCTCACGGACATAGCTGGTGCCCGGATGATCCGGATCCGGGTCGAAGAGGTTCTCCAGGTCCCACCCACGGTCCTCCGGAAACCCACCGACCGCGTCCCCGCCGGACACCACCAGATCCCACAGCTCCTCCGGTGTGGTCACCCCGCCCGGCAACCGGCACGCCATCCCCACGATCGCGATCGGCTCCGACAAGCCGGCCTCGATCTCGGTGAGCCGCTGTCGCGCCTGGTGCAGGTCGGCGGTCACTCGCTTGAGGTACCGGACCAGCTTGTCGTCGTTGTCCACCGGAGGTTACCTTCCCCTTCACTCGTAGGCGCGGTCGGAATCCGACGGGTCCACGATTCCGAACTCGTCGTCGATGAAGGCCAGTACGTCGTCGACCGACGCCGCTTCGAGCGTCGCCTCGATGTCGGTGCCTCCGGCCGCCCCGGGGGCATCGGTGCTGAGCTTGGCCGCCAGGGCCCGGAGCCGGGCGGCGGCGCCGGTGTCCTTGGCGCTGTCCGGTGGCCGTGCGGCCACCAGTTCTTCGAGCCTCGCCACTTCGGCCAGTACCGGGTCCGGGTCCTGGGTGGTGTCGGCGCTCAGGTGGGTGGTCAGGTGGTCCGCCAGGGTCAGCGGGGTGGGGAAGTCGAAGGCGAACGTGGCGGGGAGTCGCAGCCCGGTGCGGGCGAGGAGCCGGTCCCGTAGCTCTATCACCGTGAGCGAGTCGAAGCCGATGTCGGTGAAGGCGGTATCGGGGCCGATACGACCGGCCGATGCGTAGCCGAGCACATACGCCGCCTCCTGCCGGACCAGGTCGAGAAGGATCGCCTGCCGGTCCGTGGAGCCCGCCCCGGCCAGCCGTACGGTGAGCGCGTCGGCGTCGTGCGCATGCGCCGACCGGGCCTTCTGCCGGATCCGCCGGGGCTGGGGGACCAGCCCGCGCAGCAGCGGCGGCACCGCCCCGGTGGCGGCCTGGGCCCGCAGTGCGCCGAGGTCCAGCTTGATGGGGAGGACCATGGGTTCGGCCGTACGCAGCGCGGTGTCGAAGAGTTCCATGCCCTCGGCCGGGGACAGCGCGGCGAGTCCGTCGCGTGCCAGCCGACGGTGGTCGGTGTCGCCGAGTTGGGCGGTCATGCCCTCGTCCTGGGCCCACATACCCCAGCCGAGGGAGACCGCGGGAAGCCCGTGGGCGGCCCGGTGCCGTGCCAGCGCGTCGAGGCAGGCGTTGGCGGCGGCGTAGTTGCCCTGCCCCGAACTGCCGAAAGTACCGGCGGCGGAGGAGAATAAGACGAAGGCCGACAGGTCCAGGTCCCGGGTCAGCTCATGCAGATGGAACGCCCCGTCCACCTTCGACCGGAACACCGCATCCATGCGCTCCGGCGTCAACGCCGTCAGCACACCGTCGTCCAGAACACCGGCCGTATGCACCACCGCCGACAATGGAACATCCACTGGAACCACATCCAGCAGCCCGGCCACCGCGTCCCGATCCGCCACATCACACGCCACGATGCGTACGCGCGCGCCCGCCTTCACCAGCTCCGCCTCCAACTCGGCAGCGCCAGCGGCCTCAGGCCCGCTCCGACTCGCCAACACCAGACTCCGCACCCCATGCACCGCCACCAGATGCCGCGCCACGACCGCACCCAGCGCCCCCGTACCACCCGTGACCAACACCGTCCCACCAAAACCCACACCGACTGGCTCGGCCTCGGGCACCTCCACGACACGGGTGAGCCGTCGCAGGAAAATCGTTCCCGAGCGGACCGCTGCCTGGGTCTCATCGGCGGCGAACAGAGCGGGGACGAGGGTGCTCAGCGTCGCGTACGAGGACGGCTCGTTGTCGACGTCCACCAGCAGAATGCGCCCGGTGTTCTCCGACTGCGCGGTGCCGATCAGCCCCCATACGGCGGCGACGGCAGGGTCGACCCGCTCGCCCGGGTCGACGCCGACCGCACCTGTGGTCAGCACGACCATCCGTGTGCTGTCCAGCGCGGGTTCGGTCGTCCACGCCTGGACGACCTCCAGTACGCGGCTGGTCAGCTCACGCACGCTTCCGGTGTCGGTCGCCTCGACCGTCACGGCGTCGAACGGCCCGCCTCGCTCGGCCAGTGCGCGTACGTCCTCGGCCGTGGCCACCCGCACCGTGTTCAGTGGCCTGCCGTCCGGTGTCAACGCCGTCTCCTCCCAAGCCGGGCGGAGCAGACGGTCGTGTGTCGCGGCGGTCTTGAACTGCTCGGGCTCGACCGGGCGGGACACCATCGAGCCCACCGAAGCCACTGGGGCACCGGACTCATCGGCCAGGTCCAGGGTCAGGGTGTCCTCTCCGGTGGGGACCACTCGTACCCGCAAGGCCGTGGCCCCCGTGGCGTGCAGCGCCACATCCCGCCAGACGAAGGGAAGGGCTGTCCGCTGGTCGGCGCGTTCCGCACGGTGCTGGAAAGCGGCCGCGTGCATGGCAGCGTCGAGGAGTGCCGGATGCAGTCCGAACCCCGCCGCCTGGACCCGATGCTCCTCCGGCAGCGCCACCTCCGCATACACCGCACCATCCGACCGCCACGCCGCCCGCAC
>NZ_JAHLEM010001039.1 GCF_018883605.1 Streptomyces niphimycinicus
GCATCGGCGCACTCGCCCATCCGCCGCGCGAACACCGGCGAGGACTCCAGCAACTCCAACGCCATCCCAACCCACTGCGACCCCTGCCCCGGGAAGACAAACACCACTCCAGTCGGCGATCCGGCCTCGCCGGTCACCACTCCTTGGTCAGGAGTTCCGTTCGCCACCGCCTCCGCACCACGCAACAACTCAGCGCGGTCCGCCCCCACGACCACCGCACGGTGAGACAACATCGCTCGGGTCGATGCCAGCGACCAACCGACATCGACCGGATGTACTCCACCATCGGCGCTCACGAAGGACCGAAGCCTGGCGGCTTGGGCCCGCAACCCCGCCTCGCTCCGTGCCGACAACACCCACGGAACGGCTGGCGGTTCGGCCGTTCGCACCATCTCGGGTTCGGCCGCCACAGATGCCTGCTCGAGGATGACATGGGCGTTGGTGCCACTTACGCCGAACGAGGAGACCCCGGCCCGTCGCGGCACTTCCCTCTGAGGCCAGAGGGACGGTTCCGTGAGCAGTGCGATCCGTCCGGCCGCCCAGTCCACGTGGGGAGTGGGCTCGTCGATGTGGAGGCTCTGCGGCAGCACACCGTGGCGCATCGCCATCACCATCTTGATCACACCGGCCACACCCGCCGCCGCCTGCGTATGACCGATGTTCGACTTCACCGAGCCCAGCAGCAACGGCCGCTCCGGATCCCGGTCCTGACCGTAGGTGGCCAACAGGGCCTGTGCCTCGATCGGATCACCCAACGTCGTCCCCGTACCGTGCGCCTCCACCGCATCGACGTCCGCAGCCGACAAACGTGCATTCGCCAATGCCTGCCGGATCACCCGCTGCTGCGACGGACCATTCGGCGCCGTCAACCCATTCGACGCACCGTCCTGGTTGACGGCGGAGCCACGCACCACCGCCAGCACCCGGTGGCCATTCCGTTCGGCGTCGGACAGCCGCTCCAGCAGGAGGATGCCCACGCCTTCGCCCCAGCCGGTGCCGTCCGCCGCCGCCGCGAACGCCTTGCACCGGCCATCGGAAGCCAATGCTCCCTGGCGGGAGAACTCGGCGAACGCGGTGGACGTGGCCATCACCGTCGCGCCGCCCGCGAGCGCCATACCGCATTCGCCCGCGCGCAGCGCCTGCGCGGCCAGGTGCATGGCGACCAACGAAGACGAACACGCGGTGTCCACGGTGACAGCCGGGCCTTCGAGCCCGAAGGTGTAGGACAGCCGGCCGGACGCCACGCTCGCCGCGCTGCCGGTGGCCAGATGACCGTCGGTACGCTGTGGCGCGTTGCCGACGAGGGCGGCGTAATCCTGACCGTTGGTGCCGACGAACACTCCGGTGGAGCTTCCCCGCAACGCGTCCACGGCGATCCCCGCCCGCTCGAAGACCTCCCACGAGACCTCCAGCAACAGCCGCTGCTGCGGATCCATCGCGACGGCCTCGCGCGGCGAGATCCCGAAGAAGGCGGGGTCGAAGTCGGCAGCCGTGTAGAGGAAACCACCCGCCCCGACCGAGGTGCCATCGGCTCCGCCGACGAGACCCCAGCCCCGATCCAGCGGAAAGGCGGATATGGCGTCCGTTCCCGATTCCAGGAGCTGCCACAGTGCTTCGGGTGAGTCGACCCCGCCGGGGAACCGGCAGCTCATGCCGATGATCGCAATCGGGTCGTCATCCACCAGAGCCGTGGCGGCGGTCGCCGATGGGGCTGCCGATCCCACCCCCAGCAGTTGCTCCCGCAAGTGGCCGGCGAGGAGTTCCGGCGTCGGGTAGTCGAACACGACCGAGGCAGATGTCTGTACGCCGGTGGCCGCCATGAGTCGATTGCGGAGTTCGATCGCGGTCAGAGAGTCGAAACCGGCTGACTGGAATGTGGCCGCGGGGTCGATTGCCGCCGGGGTGGCATGTCCCAGAACGGCGGCCACCTGACCACGTACGAGTTCGAGGACCGCCCGTTCCCTCTCGGCCGAGGGGAGGCCCCGCAACCGGTCGACGAACTCGTCCGCCGCGGGCGCGCGGCGAACGGCGTCACCCAGCAATTCACCAAGCAGCGGGTTGGGCCGCGCCCCGACGAACCGCGAGGCGAAGTGTTCCCAATCGACGTCCGCGACCATCAGTGCGGTCTCGTCGTCGTCCAAAACTCCCTGAAGGGCGGCCAGTGCAAGTGGTGGCGCCATGGCCCGTGCGTGCCCGGCCCCCATTCCGCTGTCGGCCCAGGCACCCCAGGCCACGGACGTGGCTACCAGCCCCTCCGCCCGACGCCGCCAAGCCAAGCCATCCAACGCCGCATTGGCCGCCGCATAGCTTCCCTGCCCCGCATTGCCCACGGTCCCCGCGGCCGACGAGAACAACACAAAGGCGTCGAGGTCGGCGTCACGGGTCAACTCATCCAGATAGCGCGCCCCCGCCACCTTGGCCCGCATCACCTCCCGGATGCGTTCCGGGGTGAGCGATTCGAGTACACCGTCGTCGAGGACACCCGCAGCATGCACCACGGCACACAGATCCGGAATCGTCCCCAGGAGCGCCGCGAGCGCCTCGCGATCGGCGACATCGCACGCCACCACGCGCACCCGGTCCCCCAGCTCGGCCACCAACTCCGCGACGCCCGGTGCCTCGGCCCCTTGACGGCTCGTCAGCACGATCCGCTCCACACCGGTATCCGCCAGCCAGCGCGCCACATGGCGGCCCAGTGCCCCTGTACCGCCCGTGACCAGAGCGGTGCCGCGACCCCGCCA
>NZ_JAHLEM010000104.1 GCF_018883605.1 Streptomyces niphimycinicus
CGTTCCCACTCCGCATCGCTCAGATCACCCCGCCCCATGCCACATCAACGACCCAGACACGAGACAGTCACATGATCGGCCGGACAAGTCCTAGTTGCTGGTCACCGGAGTCGATCGTTCAGATAGCTGTTGAGGACTCGTTTGCACTCAGCGATCAGATGGGAGTCGCCCTGCGGATCGGCACGGAAGGCGAGTTTCAGCACGCTGTCCGCGCACTCCAGGGCCACCCGCACGGCGATCTCAAGTTCGGCGTCGTCCTGGCCACCAGTCAGGGAGGCGGTCAGCCGGCGCAGCCGTCCGGCGACCGCGGTGTTGTTGTCCAGGGTCGGCTCCAGGATGTGGTCCTGTCCCGCCGCGCCGAAGTCGACCACGCCGAACCCGGTGATCGTCCGGCGCATGGTGACGAACTCATCGACTGTGACGTCCACGATGCCCGAGATACCTTCGGGCTTCTCGCGCTCCAGCCGGTTGGCGACCCGCTCCAAGAAGGACTCCAGATTGCGGGCGGCAAGCGCACCGATCAACCCCTCCCTGTCGGAGAAGAACTGGTAAAGGGTGCCGATGGGCACCTCGGCTCTGCGGGCCACCTCCTTGGTGGTCAGCGCGGCATAGCCGGCCTCGTCCAGGAGTTCGGCGCAGGCGTCCAGCAGCCGCTCGAAGCGTTCTGCGCTGCGCTTTTGGACTGGCAGTCGGCGCAGCGTCCCTGCGGGGCGATCTTGATTCACGCTTCCATCATCCCATCGAGCAGGCTAATATGAGCCGTGCTCATGTTTCAGGAGGTTAGACGTGACACTGGACCACCTCCCCGCGGACTTCGTCTGGGGCGCCTCGACGGCGTCCTATCAGATCGAGGGCGCCACCAAGGAGGACGGCCGCGGACCGTCGGTATGGGACACCTTCACCGCCCGGCCCGGCACAGTCCGCGACGGGCACACCGGTGACGTGGCCTGCGACCACTACCACCGGTACGAGGAGGACATCGCGCTGATGGCCGAGGCGGGTCTCACCGGCTACCGCTTCTCCATCGCCTGGCCACGGATCCAGCCGACCGGCACAGGTGAGGCCAACCTTCGGGGCCTGGACTTCTACGACCGGCTGGTCGACGGCCTGCTCGCACGCGGCATCGAGCCTGTCCCGACACTGTTCCACTGGGACCTCCCACAGGGCCTCGAGGACGCCGACGGCTGGCTGAACCGCAACACCGCGCACCGCTTCGCCGAGTACGCCGCCATCATGGCCGACAGGCTGGGCGACCGTGTCCAGAAGTGGATCACACTCAACGAGCCGTTCATCCACATGGTCTGGGGCTACGGTCTTGGCACCCACGCACCGGGCCGTACCCTGTTCCTGGACTGCCTGCCGGTCGCCCACCACCAGTTGCTCGGCCACGGCCTGGCGCTGAGAGAGCTGCGGGCGCGCGGCCTCCAGGTGCTGATCGCCAACAACTGCACCCCGGTCTGGCCCGCCTCGGACGCCCCCGCCGACCGCGCCGCCGCGCGAGCCTATGACAACCTGCACAACCGCCTGTTCAACGACCCGATCCTCACGGGCGCCTACCCCGACCTGTCGGATTTCGGCGCGGACACGACCCTCGGCGGCTCCGTCCGTGACGGCGATCTCGAACTGATCTCGGCCCCCCTGAGCGCGCTCGGCATCAACTACTACAACCCGACCCGGATCCAGGCGCCGGCGTCCGAGGGGCTGCCATTCGAAGAGGCCCCCATCGAGGGCTACCGCCGCACCGCCTTCGACTGGCCCGTCGTCCCCGACGGCCTACGGGAACTGCTCGTCGGCCTCAAGGAGCGATACCCGGCACTCCCGCCGATCTACATCACGGAGAACGGCTGCTCGGTCGAGGACGTCGTCAACGCGGACGGCACCGTCCTCGACCTCGACCGCATCGACTATCTGGACACCCACCTCCAGGCCGTCGACGCCTCCGTGGCCCAGGGCGTGGACGTACGCGGCTACTTCACCTGGACGCTGATGGACAACTTCGAGTGGGCCGAGGGCTTCCACCAGCGCTTCGGTCTCGTCCACGTCGACCACGACACCCAGGTCCGCACCCCGAAGGCGTCCTTCGCGTGGTACCGCGACCTCATCCGCGCTCAGCTCGGTTGAGCCGCCCACCGCGCTCGCGCGGATTCCGCACGCGCTCCGCCGGCCCGCGGCTGGTTTCCGTGAACTGTCCGCCCGCGAGGTCGTCACGGCGTAACTGGAGCGCAAGCATCGGCCCGATCCGAGAATCAACGCGATGGTCACCTTCACCGCCGACCAGGCACTCAAGGAGAGGGCCACCGTCGACGAGCTCGCGCACGGCGAACCGCTTGTCCCGTTGCACTGCCCTACCCGTCGCGCACGAGGAGCGACTCTGTCGGGGAGCTTGAGGACCGGATCGAGCCGTTGATGCCGACCGATCCGGTTCGCGATCGGCGGTGGACCGACCACCGCCGAACCCTGAACGGCCGTCGCATGGAGGTACCGCACCTGCTCGCCCTGGCGGGACCTGCCGGACGAGTTCGGATCGTTCCAGACCGCTCACAAACGGCTGATCAGGTGGGCACCTGCGAACGGATCCTCGCGATGTTGCACCGGCGCCTCCCCCCAACCTGCCCAGCTCGGTTCTGAATTGGGCGGAGGTGTACTCGCTTCCGCGGTCGCTGTGAACAACGCAGCCAGATTGCAGGCCGCCGCGTCCGTGGGCCATCCGCAGCACCTCGACGACGAGGTCGGCGCGGTGGTGGTCGGTCATCGGCATAACCGACCACCTCTCCGGTGGCCAGGTCCAGCCAGCAGGCCAGATACCACCATCCTTCGGCGGTGGGCAGACAGGTGATGTCCCCGATCAGTCGGGTGCCTGGCCGGTCGGCAGTGAAATCACGGCCGATCGGATAGGGGGCCGGCCGCGCCTGCCGGTCCGCGCCCGCTCGCCGCTGCTCGGCTCCCGGGTGATTCGCAGCATCGCCGGCCTGTCCGAACAGACTCGCCGCGGCCTGCTCGGCGAGTTGCCGCGGCACACGACCAGCTCTCCGTGGCGATGGCGGCCGAACGGTGGTGACCGGGGCTTCAGTTCGGGCCCGGCCAGGTGCTGGCAGGCGCCAGGTGCTGGCAGGCGCCTGGTGCTACGCGCGTTCGGCCGGCGTCATCGCGTGCCGACCCAGCGCAAGGTGGCCGCATCGAGCCGCTTCGTGGCGTCGTCGCTGGTGGGCTCGTCATCCTGGTCCGCGGCCCAGATGATGATGCCGTCCGGCCGTACGAGCAGGCTCGGCAGTTCCGTGGTGGCGGCGGAGTCGGCGACATAGGCGATCCGCTCGCCGAGATGCTGCACCGCGTCGGCGAACCGGCCGTCGTGTGTGCGGTCGACCAGGACGAAGCGACCGTCGTGGGCGAAGTCGGCGAGTCGGCGGCCGGAGGTCAGGGCGACGTCGCCGGCGGTGGTTCCGACGGGCGCGGTGGCGTCGTCCGCGACGTCGTAGTGCTGCATGATGCCCGAGGACACGGCGAGCATCTTGTTCGTCGCGCCCGGCACGGTGAACAGCTCGTCGCCGACGACCCTGCGTAGCCGCCTGGTGCGCTCGTCCCCGCGCATGAGGGCGACCTGGGCGCGCGTCCAGTCGAGCACCCAATCGGCGATCGAGGAGCGCTCCGTGTCGTAGGTGTCCAGCAGTCCGGCCGGTGCCCAGCCCTGGATTGTCGCGGCGAGCTTCCACCCGAGGTTCACGGCGTCCCCGAAGCCGAGGTTGAGGCCCTGTGCGCTGAACGGCGAGTGCACGTGGGCGGCATCGCCGGCGAAGAGCACCCGGCCATGGCGGTAGTGCTTCACCCGGCGGGCGTTGTCCGACCAGCGGGTCGCACGGCCGTGTATCGCGCTCAGGGTCACGTTGGTCTGGGTGACGTCGCGCACCACTTCCTGCAGCTCTTCCAGGGTGACGGGAGCGTCGCGGTCCTCGGGCTGGGGGCCGAAGCGTGCGACGAGGATCCGGCCGGGGATGGGGCCGTAGGCGTAAACGCCGCGGGGCGTCCAGTTCCACCCGTGGCTCAGACCGGTCGTGTCGTCGAAGTCAGCGATGCCCTGATAGCCGACCAGCTCGGGGTCGGTGCCGATGAAGTCGATGCCGAGCTGCTTGCGGATGGGGCTGCGCCCGCCGTCGGCCGCCACGACCCAGCCGGCGGTCAGCTCGCCCGCGTCCGTCTCGACGACGACGTCGGCATCGGCATCGGCATCGGCATCGGCGAGAAGATCGCCGCCGGTGCTGCGCACGCCCTTGACAGCGATGCCTCGGCGAACGTCGACGCCGAGTTGGGCACAGCGGTCGGCGAGCAGCAGCTCAAGGTCGTACTGGGGCACCGCGACACCGCCCGACACCGCCGCGTGGGAGGCCAGCACCGGGTCCTCCTGGTCGACCAGGTCATTGCGGAACATGATTCCCGCGAAGTGCCCCATCACCGGGAAGCGCGGGGACGTCTGCTCGAACCCGCCGACGACTCCGCGTGTGACGGCCGTGCCACCGCCGGCGGTGAACTTCCCGGCGGCGGCCATGCGGCGCCGTTGGCTCTCTTCCGCTGCCGGGAGCAAGCCGCGCCGGTCGAGGATTTCGGCGCTGGCCACGTTGATCGAGCCGGACTTGATGGTCGTGTCCGGTTCCTGAAGGCGTTCGAGCACCGTCACCTGCACGCCCTGGAGTGCCAGCTCGCTGGCGAGGAGGAGCCCGGTGGGTCCGGCTCCCACAACGATCACATCGGTCCGCTGCATGGCGCACCCCTTAGACTGCGTCTATGAGTTAACTCGGTAGCTTTACCGAGTAGTCTTACCGGGTAAACGTAACACGAGAGGTGGGTCATGCCGAACCGAGGAGACCGGGGTGGTGCGAAGACGCGGGCGCGGATCGCGGCCGTCGCAACGGAGCTGTTCTTGGAGCGCGGCTTTGATGACGTCACGATCGCCCAGGTCGCGGCTGCGGCCGGCGTCTCGAAAGTGACGGTGTTCTCGCACTTCGAGCGCAAGGAAGACCTCCTGCTGGATCGACTTCCCGGCGCGGTCGAGCTCCTGCGCTCCGCAATCCGGGAGCGCGCCGAGTGCGTCGGCCCCGTGGAGGCGTTCCGGACCCTCGCCCTCACCCTCGTGGACCAGCGGCACGCACTGTCCGGGCTGAGTGACGGAGTCGAGCCGTTCCTCCGTACGATTGCGGGCTCCCCCGCGCTCATCGCACGGCTCCGCACGTTCGAACACGAGGTCGAAGAGGCCCTGACGGAGGACCTGCGGAACGACGCGCGCTTCACCGGCGACCCGGCTCTCGTCGCGGCGCTGCTGATTGCCGCCTACCGCACGGTCGCCGTGACAACAGCTCAGCGCCGACTCGCCGGGCATGACCTCGCCGAGACCATCTCCGTGCATCGTGAGCGTCTGAATCTTGCCTTCGACGCCGTCGAGCACGGCGTCTTTGCCGACCATCGCGCGGCACCGAGCCCGTAGCGGGAAAGGCACGCCTACGAGCCGTCCCACGGGACACGCCGATTCCGGCGTCCCGTCAGAACTGACGGCGACGCAGCAACCTGGTCCGGAACCTCATGGCTTTGGCGCGCTGCGGTGAGTCAGGGGGGCGCCGAGCAGCCGAATCATCGTGATCATGGTGTTACGGAACAATGCCACCGGGGCAAATGGACGTCCGGGACCACGAGGGCCGACTACACCTCGCCGGTGACGAACAGCTCGAGGACGGCGAGCCGGCCACTTGCCTGTGTGCGTGGCCGGCTCGTGGCATCAATGCGGCGTCATCATGCCTGCTGCTGGTCACTTCGCCTGGGCGAGCCAGACCGCGTCGGGACCGGCCGGGAATCGCAACTGGCCGGTCATGTCGTGCACGGCTCGCCACACCGTCTCGGCAACGTCGCTCTCCTTGGTGAACACGTCCTGGCCCGTGAAGTCATCCATGGCCTTCTTCGCGAACGCTGCGTAGGGCGCCGGGACGAGCGCGTCCAGCGACCCGCCGTTCGTTGCCCTGGCTGCGAAGTTCGTCGTCACGCAGGCGCCCGGCTCGACCGTCTTCGCCTGCACACCGAACGGCGCGAGTTCCAGCGCGAGGGATGCGGTGAACCCCTCGATGGCCATCTTGCTCGCCTTGTAGACGGCCGAGAGCGGCATGTGCCCCAGTACCACGCTGGAGGTCACGTTGACCACCACGCCGGAGCCACGCTCGCGGAACTGGGGCAGCACCGCCTGCGTCGTCGCCATCACGCCGAACGTGTTGGTCTCGAAAACCTCCCGCACCCGGGCCATGGGGGTGCCCTCGAACACGCTGATCGAGGGCACCCCCGCGTTGTTGACCAGGACATCGATGGGGCCCTCGGCCTCGAACGCGGCGGTGATGCTCTCGGGCCTGGTCACATCGAGCTCGACGACGCGGAGCCGGTCCGACTCAGGAAGGACGCCCGGACGCGGCGTCCGCATCGTGGCGATGACGTTCCACCCCTGCGAGTGGAAGTAGAGGGCGGTCTCCCGCCCGTACCCGGATGAGGTACCAGTGATCAGAACCGTCTTCATGTCGTGCCCCTTGCGATGTGGTGGGATCCATACGGGCGGACAGGCATTTCCCTGCTCCACGGGAGAACCGGTGATCCCATTGAATCGCTTTGACCTGCGGAGATAGTAGAACCATCCTCGCTGCTCCTTGCACGATCCTCCTGTGCGGCCCACCCAGTTCAGGGCAGGACACCTGTCGGCGCACGCACGGCCTGACGCAGGCGGGCGGCGTCCCGGCCTGGGGGTGCGCCGAACTGGCGGCGGTACTCCCGGCTGAACTGCGACGGGTTGTCGTAGCCGACGCGGTGGCCGACTCCGGCGACGTCTCCGGGGCGGGTGGCGAGCAGCAGCCGGGCCTCTTGGAGCCGGATCTGCTTCTGGAACTGGATGGGGCTCATCGCGGTCACCGCTTGGAAGTTGCGGTAGAAAGCGGAGACGCTCATGCCGGACACGCGTGCCACGTCCTCGACCCGGAAGGGCTGCGCGTAGTGCTCGCGGATCCAGCGCACGGCCCGGGAGACGTGGTTGAGGCTGCTGTCGGCCAGGCCGAGCTGGCGGACCGTCGCACCCTGCTCGCCGGTGATCAGACGCCACAGGATCTCGCGCTTGACCAGCGGGGCCAGTACGGCCCGGTCGCGGGGCTCGTCGAGCAGGCGCAGCAGCCGGACCACCGCGTCCAGCAGCGCCGCCGGAGCGTCACTGACGGCGATCCCCGACGGCGCGCCCCCGCTGCTGCGGGGGGTGTCTCCGGGCCCGGCCTCAAGCAACAGCTCGGCAACGGCGGACGGTTCCAGGACGAGACCGAACCCCAGCGCCGGCTGCTTGGGGTCGGCCTGGGTGAACTGCCCTGTGACCGGCAGATCGACGGATGCGACCAGGTACTGCCCGGGCCCGTACTCGAACACCCTCTCACCCAGGGCAAGGCGTTTGGCGCCCTGCGCGATGACCGCCAGGAGCGTGCCGGACATCGAGGGCGCCGGCGGATCAGGGCGGTCGACCTTCGAGATGAGGACGCCGTCGACGGCGGTGGTCCAGTCGGGCCGCGCATGGCGGGCCAGCAGGGCGCGGAGTTCTTCGAGGTACATGCGTCCATTGCAGCACCATTCCGCGCCATAGTTCCCATAGTCGCGAGGATCGTGCAAGTACGGACGAGTATCGGTCTAACATTTCCGCAGGTCAACCCGGTTGAATGGAATCACCGCACTCCATCACCGAAGAGACGGAATCCATGATCGCCAACTATGGCTTCAACGCCACCCTGACCGCCAGGCCCGGAATGGGCGACCAGCTCGTCGACCTGCTGCTGACCGGACTGAACGAGGGCAGCCCCGGCGCGAGCGAACACTGCCTCGTCTACCTCGTCTCCCGCTCCGCGTCCGACCCCGACGTCGTCCACGTCACCGAAGGCTGGACCAGCGAGGAGGACCACCACCGCATCTTCGCCGGTGAGACCGCCCAGGCCATCGTGGCGCAGATCGACCCGCTGCTCGCCAAGGACTCCGAGTACACCGACTACGTCCCGGTCCGCGGCACAGCCACCTTCTGACCCGCCGAACACCCCACACCCCAGCCCCTGCCGCCTCGGTGCCCGCCGAGGCGGCCCCCCTCCTCGCCCGACCGTCCCCCACCCCCACCACCACCCACGAAAGGCAACGACCATGACCACAGCACGCCCCGCCCTCGACCCCGAACTGCATGAACTCCTGGCCGACATGCCGCTGATGTCCCAGCTCAGCG
>NZ_JAHLEM010001040.1 GCF_018883605.1 Streptomyces niphimycinicus
ACTCCGCGACGCCCGGTGCCTCGGCCCCTTGACGGCTCGTCAGCACGATCCGCTCCACACCGGTATCCGCCAGCCAGCGCGCCACATGGCGGCCCAGTGCCCCTGTACCGCCCGTGACCAGAGCGGTGCCGCGACCCCGCCAGGCGGCCGACACCTCGGTGGTGGTCGCTTCCGCCCGCGTCAGACGAGCGGCCCACGTCCCGGTGGCACGGATAGCGATCTGATCCTCACCGGTGTCACCGGCGAGGACGGCGGCCAGTGCCTCCTCCGTGGGATCGTCCATGACCGCCGGAAGGTCGATCAGCCCGCCCCAACGGTCCGGATGCTCCAAGCCAATGACGCGGCCAAGGCCCCAGACTCCGGCCTGGTCAGGATCCACCACGTCCCCGTCCACCACGGAGACCGCACCCCGGGTGACACACCACAAGGGCGCATCGATCCCAGCCACCCCGAGAGCCTGCACCAGCGAGACCGTTGCCTCGACCGACAGCAGCGACACCACACCCGCGACCGCCACATCGCCCGGCTCCACCGCCGTCACGACCCGCGCATCCGCCCCAGCGGCCCGCAGAGCGGCAGCCACATCATCTCCGTCAGCGCCAACCACCAGCCACGTGCCACGCAGACTCGGCTGCTCAGTGACATCCCCGATCGGGGACCAGTCGAGGCGGTACCGCCACGATTCGACCAGTGACCTCTCCTGGTGACGGTGCCGCCATGCCGCCAGGGCGGGCAGAGCCTCGCTGAGCGGCTGCCCGGCGTCGATACCGAACGAACCGAAATCCTCACGCTCGACCGCATCCCAGAACGCCGCATCCACCGCGCTGGTCACGGGCTGGGCCGAGGACGGCTCCAGCCAGAACCGCTCACGCTGGAACGCATACGTCGGCAAATCAACACGCCGAGCCCCCGGAAACACCGTCCGCCAATCCACCTCCACACCCCGGACAAACAGCCCAGCCAAAGCCTCCATGGCCACGATCGGCTCCGGGCGATCCGGACGCAGCACAGGCAGACACTCACCATCGGCCAGAGCGGTCAGCGTCCCATCCGGACCCAGCTCCAGAAAGGACCCGACACCCAGCCCACGGAGTGTCTCCAGCCCGTCAGCGAACCGGACCGTCTCCCGCACATGACGCACCCAATACTCCGGCGAGCACAACTCCTCGACCGCCAGCGCACCGGATACGTTCGACACCACGGGCACATTCGGGGCCCGGAACTCCACCCCCCGCAGCACCTCACCGAACTC
>NZ_JAHLEM010001041.1 GCF_018883605.1 Streptomyces niphimycinicus
GCCCCCACCGCGCCGCCCGCCGCACCCGGGCAGCCCGCCCAGCCGGTCGCGGGCGACGCCTCCGGCTGGACCATGGACGAGCGGCTCTACAACCAGGTCTGGGGGATGTTCGAGGATCTGGCCCGGACGGCCGCGGCCTACCGCAGCGCCGTGGACTTCGCCGAGTCCCGGATGGAGCAGGAGCTGGACCGGGTGCTCTCCGACCCGCGCACCCGGGTGGGCCCGGCCGCCGACTCCGCCCGTGCCGCGGCGCGCGCCAAGCACACCGATCTCGTCGAGCAGGCCCGCGCCGCCCTCGACCGCGATCTGGCGCAGCTCACCGCCGAGGCCGAGGTGGTGGAGCCCGCGCTGCCGCCCGCCTACGCCCGCTGGGACAGCCCGGTGTGGCAGGCGTATCAGGTGCCGATGGAGGTCCCGATGGCCCTGCGGGTGGGCGATCTGCACCTCCCGGAGCGCGCCGACTTGCGCATCCCCATGCTGGTGCGGCTGCCGCTGGAGCGGGGGCTGTGGATCGACGCGGGGCGTTCGGGCGGGTTCGACGAGGGGCCGGCCGACTCCGGTGAGCTGCGCAGGCTGGCCGCGGACGCGGCGGTCGCGATCGCCGCGCGGCTGCTGGCCGTCTACCCGGCGGGGGAGATCGCGGTGCATGTGATCGACCCGGCGGGTTCGGCCGCGGGCTCGTTCGCCCCGCTGGTGGCGTCGGGTGCGCTGGCCGAGCCGCCGGCCGCCGGGGCCCAGGGGGTCTCCACGGTGCTGGCCGCCCTGACCCGGCGCGTCGACCTGGTGCAGATGGCGGTCCGCAGCGGTGCCACGGACGCGCTGCCGCCCGATCTGGACACCGCCGAGCAGTTGCTGATCGTCCACGACTTCCCGCACGGCTTCGACGACCGGGCCGTCACCCAGTTGCGCTATCTGGCGGACGAGGGGCCCGCCGTGGGCGTGCATCTGATGATGGTCGCCGACCGTGAGGACGCGCGGGCCTATGGTCCGGTGCTGGACCCGCTGTGGCGGTCGCTGCTGCGGCTCACCCCGGTCGCCGACGACCACCTCGCCGACCCCTGGGTGGGCCATGCGTGGACGTACGAGCCGTCGATGGTGCCGCGGGGCAGCCGGGTGCTGGAGCAGGTGCTGGGGGAGGCGGGCCGGGCCGCGAAGGCTCTGAAGGCCGCCAGGGCCCGCCCATCATATGGCAACTGACCTGGGCTTTTGCCCATCTCTTTACTCTTCCATGGGAATTCCTGTACTCTCGGATGCGCGGAGGGGAGTACTCCTGTAGCGGTGTTCCCGTCACCACGGATTCCGTCCGGCCCCAGGAGGCCGGGCGGAATCCCGGGGCGCCGGTCCGTGGCACGGTCCATGGGCGGAAGAGACCTCCGGCAGCGACGACGCTGAGATTGCCGTACGAATGCCGGAGGAACTGTGGACGTTTCCGTGACCATGTGGGGGCTGACGATCGTCGGCCTCTGCGCTCTCATCGCCGTCGACTTCTTCATAGGCGGCCGCAAGCCGCATGAGGTCTCCATCAAGGAGGCCGGGATCTGGACGGCCGTCTGGGTCGCCCTCGCCGCGCTCTTCGGGCTCGGGCTGCTGGTCTTCGCGGGCGGTCAGCCCTCCGGTGAGTTCTTCGCGGGCTTCATCACCGAGAAGTCCCTGAGCGTCGACAACCTCTTCGTCTTCGTCCTGATCATGGCGAAGTTCTCCGTGCCGACGATCTACCAGCAGCGTGTGCTCATGGTGGGCGTGCTCATCGCCCTTGTGCTGCGTGCGGTCTTCATCGCCGCCGGTGCCGCGATCGTCTCGACCTTCTCCTGGGTCTTCTTCATCTTCGGCGCCTTCCTCATATGGACGGCCTGGAAGCTCGTCCAGGAGGCCCGGGCCGGTGAGGAGGAAGAGGAGTTCGAGGAGAACCGGCTGCTCAAGGCGGTCGAGAAGCGGTTCCCGTCCACCGACCAGTACCACGGCACCAAGCTGTTCATCATGGAGAACGGCAAGCGGCTGATGACCCCGATGCTGATCGTCATGCTGGCGATCGGCACCACGGACGTCCTGTTCGCGCTGGACTCGATACCCGCGATCTTCGGCCTCACCCAGGACCCGTACATCGTCTTCACCGCCAACGCCTTCGCGCTGATGGGTCTGCGCCAGCTCTACTTCCTCATCGGCGGCCTGCTGAAGAAGCTGGTCCACCTCTCGTACGGGCTGTCGATCATCCTCGGCTTCATCGGCGTCAAGCTGGTGCTGCACGCGCTGCACGAGGCCGGGGCGCATGTCCCGGAGATCAGCATCCCGGTCTCGCTCGGGGTCATCTGCGCGGTGCTCGCCGTCACGACGGTCACCAGTCTCTACGCCTCGAAGAAGCAGGCCCTGGCGGAGGCGGGGAGCGGGGAGGGCCGGGCCCGGGACAAGGACAGCGTCGACGTCTGACGGCGCCTTCCGCGGCGTCACCGCCCTGACACGCCCGACGGCGTCAGACGGCGTACGGCGACTGTCCGCGTCCGGGTCCGGGAGACGGCTCACACGGCCGCCTCCCCGGCCTCCAGAGGCCGTACGGCCGATCGTCCACCATCCGGGCGGTCGGCCGTCGGCCGTGTCTCCGGCAGCACGACGAAGCAGCCCAGGCTCAACAGCGCGGCGGCGGTCAGATACGCGGCGACGCCCCAGGGCGGCCCGTCGCCGTGGGACATCGCCGTCGCGACGATCGGCGTGAGCGCCCCGCCCAGGACGCCCGCGAGGTTGTAGCCGAGCGCCGCCCCCGTGCAGCGCACCCGCGCCTCGAACAGCTCGGGCAGATAGGCCGAGGTCACGGCGAACATGCTGATGAAGGCGAGCAGCGCGCCCAGGATGCCGAGGAACATCAGCGGCGGCTCACCGGTGCGCAACAGCGCGACCAGCGGAAACATCCACACCATGGTGGCCACACAGCCCACCAGACACAGCGGCCGCCGCCCGAAGCGGTCGCCGAGATGGGCCGCCAGCGGCGTCAGGGCGCCCATGACCGCCACGGCCGCCATGATGCAGCCCAGCAGGGTGGTGCGGGCGACACCGAGCCGCTCCGTGCCGTACGCCAGGGACCAGGTCGTGACCGCGTAGAAGACGGCATAGCCCACCGCGAGCCCGCCCGCGGTCAGCAGGACCAGCCGCCAGTGGCCGCGCACCACCTCGGCCAGCGGCGCGGCGGCCCGGTCGCCCTGCTCGGCCAGCTCCTGGAACCGCGGGGACTCGGTCAACTGGGCCCGCAGCAGCAGCCCGGCCCCCGCCAGCAGCCCCGCGCCCCAGAACGGCACCCGCCACCCCCAGGACCGGAACTCGGCGTCGGTCAGCGTGGCCGACAGGGCCAGCATCGTGCCGTTGGCCAGCAGAAAACCGACAGCCGGGCCGACCTGCGGAAAGCCCGACCACAGCCCGCGCCGCTCCGGGGGCGCGTGCTCGGCGGTCAGCAGCACCGCGCCGCCCCATTCGCCGCCGAGCCCCAGCCCCTGGAGAAAGCGCAGCACGAGCAGCAGGGCGGGGGCGGCGATGCCGATCGAGTCATAGGTCGGGACGAAGCCCACGGCGACGGTCGCGACGCCGGTGAGCAGCAGGGAGGCGATCAGCACCGGCCGGCGCCCGTGGCGGTCGCCGATGGGCCCGAAGAGCATCGAGCCAAGGGGCCGGGAGACGAAGCCGACGGCGAAGGTGCCGAAGGCGGCGAGGGTGCCGGCCAGCGGCGAGAAGGTGGGGAAGAACAGCGGGCCGAGGACGAGGGCCGCGGCCGTGCCGTAGACGAAGAAGTCGTAGAACTCGATCGCGGTGCCGGCCAGGGACGCGGCGGCGAGGCGGGCCATGGACGGAGAGCGGTCATGGTGCATGACGCGACAACCGCCCTGGCCCGCCAGGGGTCACGGGGCGTACGGAGGCGCGCGGCGCTCTGGGGCCGTGCGCGCGCCGCCATGAGCCGCGCGCGCCACC
>NZ_JAHLEM010001042.1 GCF_018883605.1 Streptomyces niphimycinicus
ACCGGGCGGGCCCCGGCTACCGGGCGGGCCCCGGCTACCGGGCGGGCCCCGGTCACCGAGCAGGCACCGGGCCCGACCCTGCCCGGGCTGTTCGAGGCGTGGGCCGCGATACGTCCCGACGCCCCCGCGCTGACCGACGGCGACCGCACCCTCACCTACCGGCAGGTGAACGAACGGGCCAACCGCCTCGCGCGGGTGCTCGTGGCCCGTGGCGCGGGCCCGGACCGGCTCGTCGCCCTCGCCCTGCCACGCGGCGCCGATCTGGTGACCGCCGTCCTCGCCGTGCTCAAGTCCGGCGCGGGCTATCTGCCGCTGGACCCGGCCACCCCGCCCGAGCGCGTGCGACACGTACTGGGCGAAGCCCGCCCGCCCCTGGCCGTGACGACGGCCGAATCCGCCGCCGTACTGCCGCCCGGCCAGGACCGGTTGCCGCTGGACGACCCGGAGACGGCCGCCGCCCTGGCCACGGGCCCGGCCGGGGACCCTGGCCGGTGCACCGACCCGCACACCACCGCCTATGTCATCCACACCTCCGGCTCGACCGGCACGCCCAAGGGCGTCGTGGTCACGCACGACAACGTCGTACGGCTGCTGGAGACCACCGATGAGCGATTCGGCTTCGGGCCGGACGATGTGCACGCCCTGTTCCACTCGTACGCCTTCGATGTGTCCGTATGGGAGCTGTGGGCGGCCCTCGGCCGTGGCGGGCGGCTCGTCATCGTGCCGCACACGGTCAGCCGGTCGCCGCGCGAAATGTGGCGGCTGCTCGCCCGCGAACGGGTCACCGCCCTGTGCCAGACACCGTCGGCCTTCTACCAACTCGCGCAGGCGGCAACCGACATGGCGCGGGAGGCCGACGGCCCGCCCCGACACACGCTGCACGTCGTGGTCTTCGCCGGAGAGGCACTGGACCCACGCCGGATCCGCCACTGGTATCCCGATGGCCCCGGCACCCACGGCCGCCCCCGGCTGGTGAACATGTACGGCATCACCGAGACCACCGTGCACTCCACATACGCCGAACTGACCGACCCGGCCGACCCGCGCAGCGCCATCGGCGAGCCACTCGCCGACCTGCGACTGCATCTGCTCGACCATGCGCTACGGCCCGTGCCGCCCGGCTGCCCCGGCGAGATCTACCTCTCCGGCCCCGGTGTGACCCGCGGCTACCTGGGACGGCCGGCGCTGACCGCGACGCGTTTCGTGGCCGACCCCTTCGGCCCGCCCGGCGCCCGGATGTACCGCTCGGGCGACCTGGCGCGCCGGTGGCGGGACGGCACCCTGGAGTACCTGGGCCGCACCGACCAGCAGGTGAAGGTGCGCGGTTTCCGGATCGAACCGGGCGAGATCGAGGCCGTCCTGGAGCGGCACCCCGACGTCGTCCAGGCCGCGGTCATCGCCCAGAACGCCCAGAACACCCAGAACGCCCAGAACACCCAGAGCGCTCAGGACGCCCAGAGCGCTCAGGACGCCCAGGAGGACGGCGGGGGCAACGGCGCGGGTGGCGTACGGCTCGTGGCGTACGCCGTCCCCGCGACGGCGGACACCCGCCTCGACCCCGCCGCCCTGCGCCGCCACGCCGCCGACCACCTGCCCGGATATATGGTGCCCGGCTTCGTGGTGCCGATCGCCCGGCTGCCGCTGACCCGTAACGGCAAGCTCGACCGGCGCGCCCTGCCCGCACCCGCCGAGGGGCTGCGGACCGGGGCCGGACGGGCGCCCGCCACCGAGTTGGAGCGGTTCCTGTGCCGCGCCTTCGCCGAAACGCTCGGCCTGCCCGAAATCGGCGTGGACGACGGCTTCTTCGACCTCGGCGGCCACTCGCTGCTCGCCACCCAGCTCATCAACAAGATCCGCGCGGGCCTCGGCATCGACCTCGCCATCCGCACGCTGTTCGACGCGCCCACCGTGGCCGCGCTCGCCCCGCGCGTCATCGCGCAGCGCGAGCCCCGCCGGGCGTCGGCCGGACGTCCCGCGGTGCGCCCGCCGCTGCGCCCCGGTCTGCGGCCGGACCGTGTCCCGCTGTCGTTCGCCCAGCGCCGCCTGTGGTTCCTCTACCACTTCGAGGAGGCCGGTCCGACGTACCACATGCCCTTCGCCTTCACGCTCGACGGCCCGCTGGACACCGGTGCGCTGCGCGCCGCGCTCATGGACGTCCTGACGCGCCACGAGATCCTGCGCACCGTGGTGGAGGTCCACGACGGCGAGCCCTGGCAGCGCCCCACCACCCCCGTCGAGCCGCCCTTCGCGACGGTGTCGCCGGACGAGGCGGACGGGTACGGCGCCGATGAGGCGCGCCTCGTCGAGCGGCTCGCCGCCGACGCCGCCCGCCCCTTCGACCTGGCCGCGGAACTGCCCCTGCGGGCAACGCTGTACGCGCTGGGCCCCGACCGGCACGCCCTGCTTCTGCTGCCCCACCACATCGCCGTCGACGGCTGGTCGCTGACCCTGCTCACCCGCGACCTGTCGGCCGCCTACCGGGCCAGGGCCACCGGCACCGCCCCCCGGTGGGAGCCGCTGCCCGCGCAGTACACTGACTTCGCCCTCTGGCAGCGGGAGTTGCCCACCGACGTCGCCGCCGCGTACTGGGCGCGTGCGCTGAGCGGCATCCCGCAGGTGCTTCCCCTGCCCACCGACCATCCGCGCCCGCCGACCACCTCGCACCGCGGCGGCACCGTCGAGTTGAGCCTGGACGCCCAACTGCACCGTGGGCTCACCGCCCTCGCCCGCGAACACGAGGCGAGCATGTTCATGGTGTTGCACGCCGCGCTCGCCGCCCTGCTGTCCGGGCTCGGCGCGGGCGAGGACATCCCGATCGGCACGGCGGTCGGGGGCCGCCACGACGCGGCACTGCACGACACCATCGGCTGCTTCGTCAACACGCTGGTCCTGCGCACCGACCTGTCGGGGACCCCCTCCTTCGCCACGTTGCTGCGCCGGGTGCGCGCGGCCGATCTGGACGCCTTCGACCACCAGGAGCTGCCGTTCGAGCAACTGGTCAAGCTCCTCAATCCGCCGCGGTCCACCGCACACCACCCCGTCTTCCAGGTGATGCTGGCCTTCCAGGACACCGGGAGCGCCGACCTCGACCTGCCGGGGATCACCGCGCGGCAGATACCGGTGCACGGCGACCGGGCCCGCCTGGACCTGCTGTGGAGCCTGCGGCAGGAGTACGACGGGACCGGCGCGCCCGCGGGCGTTACCGGGGTGCTGGAGTACAACGCCGACCTGTTCACCCGGGGAACGGCGGACGCGCTGAACGAGCGGCTGGCCCGACTGCTCCGCGCCGCCGTGGCCGACCCCGGCCGGGCCGTGGCGGACCTGCCCCTGCTCACGGAGGACGAGGAGCGACGGACCGTCACCGCGTGGAACGACACGGCTTGGAACGACACCGCCTGGAACGACACCGCCTGGAACGACATCACCCGGAGCGACACCGCGCACGAGGCGGCCGGGGCGGCGGGCGTGGTCGAGCTGTTCGCGGCACAGGTCCGCCGTACCCCGAACGCGCCCGCCGTGATCGGGGCCACGGAGACGCTGGACTTCCGGCAGCTCTCCGAACGGGTCGCGGACCTCGCCCGGACGCTTCAGGACCGGGGCGCGGGCCCCGGCCGGTTGGTCGCCGTCGGGCTGCCGCGCGACACCGGCCTGATCACCGCGTGCCTGGCCGTGCTGGCCTCCGGCGCCGCCTATCTGCCCTTCGACCCCGACCTGCCGCCCGAACGGATCGCCGCCCTGCTCGCCGACGCCCGCCCCGCCCTCGTGCTGCGCACGGCGGACATGGGGGCCGCGGACACTGGCGTGGCGACCACCGGCTCCACGGACGCCGAGGCCCCGGCCACCGGCGGTGGGGGCGTGGGAGCCGTGGACGTCGGCACCGCGGCCAACGGCGCTGCGGGCACCGGTCCCGCGACCACCGG
>NZ_JAHLEM010001043.1 GCF_018883605.1 Streptomyces niphimycinicus
GGTGAACGGCCCCGGTGAGGCGCGTGAGGCGGATCTGGGTGTCGCTTCGGGTAACGGCAAGGGGCAGATCTTCGTCAAGGGTGAGGTCATCAAGACGGTGCCGGAGTCGAAGATCGTGGAGACCCTGATCGACGAGGCCATGAACATCGCGCGGCGCATGGCGGACGAGGGGGTCCCGTCGGGCACCCCCGACGTCACCGTGGGCTGATACACCGAGGAGGGGAACCGACATGCCGTTGCTGGAGAACATCCGGGGCCCGCACGACCTCAAGGCGCTGACCGGTGCGGAACTGGACGTGCTCGCCCAGGAGATCAGGGAGTTCCTGATCGACGCGGTGGCCAGGACCGGAGGCCATCTGGGACCGAATCTCGGCGTGGTCGAGCTGTCCATAGCCCTGCACCGCGTCTTCGACTCGCCCGCCGATCGCATCCTGTGGGACACCGGGCACCAGTCCTACGTCCACAAACTGCTCACCGGCCGCCAGGACTTCTCCAAGCTCCGCCACAAGGGCGGACTGTCCGGCTATCCGTCACGGGCCGAATCCGAGCACGACATCATCGAGAACAGCCATGCCTCCACCGTGCTGGGCTGGGCCGACGGCCTCGCCAAGGCCAATGAGGTGCGCGGCGCCACCGACCATGTCGTCGCCGTCATCGGGGACGGGGCGCTGACCGGCGGGATGGCCTGGGAGGCGCTCAACAACATCGCCGCCGCCCGGGACCGTCCGCTGGTCATCGTCGTCAACGACAACGAGCGCTCCTACGCGCCGACCATCGGCGGGCTCGCCAACCACCTCGCCACCCTCCGCACCACCGACGGCTATGAGCGCTTCCTGGCCTGGGGCAAGGAGGTGCTCCAGCGCACCCCCGTGGTCGGCCAGCCGCTGTACGGCTCGCTGCACGGCGCCAAGAAGGGGTTCAAGGACGCCTTCGCACCGCAGGGCATGTTCGAGGACCTCGGGCTGAAGTACGTCGGCCCCATCGACGGCCATGACACCGAGGCGGTCGAATCGGCCCTGCGCCGCGCCAAGCGGTTCCACGGCCCGGTCCTCGTCCACTGCCTCACCGAGAAGGGGCGCGGCTACCGGCCCGCGCTGGAGGACGAGGCGGATCGTTTCCACACCGTCGCCGCGATGGATCCGCTCACCTGCGCGCCCCTCATCCCCTCCGGCGGCCGCTCATGGACCTCGGTGTTCGGGGAGGAGATGGTGCGGATCGGCGCCGAGCGGCCCGATGTGGTCGCCCTCACCGCCGCGATGCTGCACCCCGTGGGCCTCGCCGGGTTCGCCGAGGCGTATCCCGAGCGGGTGTGGGACGTCGGCATCGCCGAGCAGCACGGGGCGGTCTCGGCGGCCGGGCTCGCCACCGGCGGGCTCCACCCGGTCTTCGCCGTCTACGCCACCTTCCTGGGCCGCGCCTTCGACCAACTGCTCATGGATATCGCCCTGCACCGCTGCGGGGTGACCTTCGTCCTGGACCGGGCCGGTGTCACCGGCACCGACGGGCCGAGCCACAACGGCATGTGGGACATGTCCGTCCTCCAGGTGGTGCCCG
>NZ_JAHLEM010001044.1 GCF_018883605.1 Streptomyces niphimycinicus
GGGCCGCGCCTTCGACCAACTGCTCATGGATATCGCCCTGCACCGCTGCGGGGTGACCTTCGTCCTGGACCGGGCCGGTGTCACCGGCACCGACGGGCCGAGCCACAACGGCATGTGGGACATGTCCGTCCTCCAGGTGGTGCCCGGGCTGCGGATCGCCGCCCCGCGCGACGCCGACCAGTTGCGCGCCCAATTGCGCGAGGCGATCGACGTGGACGACGCGCCGACCGTCATCCGCTTCCCCAAGGAGTCGGTGGGGCAGCCCATCGCGGCGATCGACCGCGTCGGCGGGATGGACGTCCTGCGCCGGGGCGAGGACGTCCTCCTCGTCGCGGCCGGGGTCATGGCCGGCGTCGCACTGCGCGCCGCCGAACTGCTGGCCGAGCGCGGTATCGGCTGCACGGTGGTGGATCCGCGCTGGGTCAAGCCCGTCGACCCCGAGTTGCCGGGGCTGGCGGCGCGCCACCGGCTGGTGGCCGTCGTCGAGGACAATGTGCGCACCGGCGGGGTGGGCGCGGCGGTCGCCCAGACGCTGCGGGACGCCGAAGTCGACCTGCCGGTACGGACGTTCGGCATCCCCGAGGAGTTCCTGGCCCATGCCAAGCGCGGTGAGGTGCTCGCCGACATCGGGCTCACCCCCGCCGAGATCGCGGGCCGGATCGGGGCGGCCCTGACCCGTATCGCGGTCCGCCAGGAGCGGGCGGGCACGGCCGCCGGGGACCGTGCCGCCGCCCGGGCCCGTACCGTCGCCGCCAAGGAGAGCCAGGCATGACAGCAGCCGAGCAGCAGCCGCGTTCGGGCTTCGACCTCGGGAAGCTGCTGGCCGAGCGCGCCTCGGAGCGGTACGACCTGCACACCCGGCATCTCAACCACCAACTGCCCCGGATGCTCCGGACCATCGGATTCGACAAGGTCTACGAACGGGGCGAGGGCGCGTACTTCTGGGACGACGAGGGCCAGGACTACCTCGATATGCTCGCCGGCTTCGGGGTGATGGGCCTGGGCCGCCACCACCCCGTCGTCCGCAAGGCGCTGCACGACGTCCTGGACGCCGACCTGGCCGATCTGACCCGCTTCGACTGCCAGCCGCTGCCCGGGCTGCTGGCCGAGCGGCTGCTGGCCCACGCCCCCCATCTGGACCGGGTCTTCTTCGGCAACAGCGGCACCGAGGCCGTCGAGACGGCCCTGAAGTTCGCCCGCTACGCCACCCGTAAGCCGCGCATCCTCTACTGCGCCCACGCCTTCCACGGGCTCACCACCGGCTCGCTGTCGGTCAACGGCGAGGACGGCTTCCGCAAGGGGTTCGCCCCGCTGCTGCCCGACACCGCCATCGAGATGGGCGATCTCGACGCGCTGGAGCGGGAGCTGGCGCGCGGGGACGTGGCGGCGTTCGTGGTGGAGCCCATCCAGGGCAAGGGGGTGCACCAGACCCCGCCCGGCTTTCTGCGCGCCGCGCAGGAGCTGCTCCACCGCCACAAGGCGCTGCTCATCGCGGACGAGGTGCAGACCGGTCTCGGCCGCACCGGCGACTTCTTCGCCTACAGCCACGAGGACGGCGTCGAACCGGATCTGGTGTGCGTGGCCAAGGCGCTCTCCGGCGGCTACGTACCGGTCGGCGCCACCCTCGGCAAGGACTGGATCTTCCGGAAGGTCTACTCCTCGATGGACCGGGTGCTGGTCCACTCGGCCAGTTTCGGCGCCAACGCCCAGGCCATGGCGGCCGGGCTCGCCGTCCTCGCCGTCATGGAGGACGAGCGGATCGTGGCCAACGCCCGCCGCACCGGCGACCTGCTGCGCGAGCGCCTCGCCGCGCTCGTGGACCGCTATGAGCTGCTGCACGACGTCCGCGGCCGGGGCCTGATGATCGGCATCGAGTTCGGCAGGCCCAGCTCACTGGGGCTGCGCGGCCGGTGGGCGATGCTCCAGACGGCGCGCAAGGGGCTGTTCGCGCAGATGGTCGTGGTGCCGCTGCTGCGGCGCCATCGCATCCTCACCCAGGTGTCCGGGGACCATCTGGAGGTCATTAAGCTGATCCCGCCGCTGATCATCGGCGAGCGGGAAGTCGACCGGTTCGTCGAGGCGTTCACCGCGGTCATGGACGACGCGCACCAGGGCGGCGGCCTGATGTGGGAGTTCGGCCGGACTCTCGTCAAGCAGGCGGTGGCCAACCGCTGACCGATGGGGGACCCGGCATGATCGACGCGACCGCCGTACAGGCCGTCAACACGATGACGGCGAGGTGGGCGCGGGCCGCCGTGGCGGACCAGGGCACGGTCTTCGCCGCCACCGGGGTCTGGCCGCTGCTCGCCCTGCTCGCGGGCGGCGCCGGCGGCCCGGCCCGCCAGGAGCTGGAGGACGCGCT
>NZ_JAHLEM010001045.1 GCF_018883605.1 Streptomyces niphimycinicus
TGGCCACGTCCGGACACCACCCACGGCACTACACCACCCGCCGCGAGACCGCCTGGCGAGGTGTCCGGTGTGGTGGTGGCCTCGGGCGGTTCGGGGGCCTGCTCAAGGATCAGATGGGCATTCGTACCGGAGATGCCGAACGCCGACACACCGGCCCGGCGCGGACGCTCCCCACGCGGCCAGGCGACCGGCTCGGTCAGCAGCCGCACCGCACCCGACGCCCAGTCGGCGTGGGGCGTCGGCTCGTCGATATGCAGCGAGACGGGCAGCAGCTCATGGCGCATCGCCATCACCATCTTGATCACACTGGCCGCACCGGCGGCGGCCTGGGTGTGCCCCAGGTTGGACTTGATCGAGCCGAGCCACAGCGGCCCGTCCTCCGGCCTGCCCTGGCCATACGTGGCCAGCAGCGCCTGCGCCTCGATCGGATCGCCGAGCGTGGTCCCGGTGCCGTGTCCGTCGACCGCGTCCACCTCGGATGGCGACAGCCGGGCGTTGGCGAGCGCCTGTCGGATCACCCGTTGCTGCGAGGGCCCGTTGGGCGCCGTGAGGCCGTTGCTTGCGCCGTCCTGGTTGACCGCCGAACCCCGGATCACCCCGAGAATACGGCGGTTGCGGCGCCGCGCCTCGCACAGGCGCTCCAGGACGAGCAACCCGGCGCCCTCGCCCCATCCAGTGCCGTCGGCGGCCGCCGCGAACGGCTTGCAACGGCCGTCCGGGGCCATGCCACGCTGCCGGGAGAACTCGATGAACGCGCCGGGCGTCGCCATCACGGCCACCCCGCCGGCCAGGGCCAGATCGCATTCGCCCTGGCGCAGTGCCTGAGAGGCCAGGTGGATGGCGACCAGCGATGAGGAACACGCGGTGTCCACCGTGACGGCCGGACCCTCCAGGCCGAGCGAGTAGGCGACCCGGCCGGACACCACACTGCCGAGGTTCCCGGCGCCGACGTACCCCTCCACCTCGCTGGTGATGTTGCCGATGACCGACAGATAGTCATGCGAACCCACCCCGGCGAACACCCCGGTGTTACTGCCGCTCAGCGACTCCCGATTGAGCCCGGCGCGCTCGAACGCCTCCCACGCGGTCTCCAGCAGCAGCCGCTGCTGAGGGTCCATGGCCTGGGCCTCGCGGGGGCTGATGTCGAAGAAGGCCGCGTCGAATTCGGTCGCGTCGTAGCAGAATCCGCCTTGGTCCACATAGGACTTCCCGTAGCTTTCGGGGTCCGGGTCGAACAGCTCCTCGGTGCCCCACCCCCGGTCCGTGGGAAAGCCGGAGACGGCGTCCTCCCCGTCCCGCACCAGCCGCCACAGCTCCTCCGGCGACCGCACCCCGCCCGGATAGCGGCAGGCCATGCCCACGATCGCGATGGGCTCCGGCTCGGCGGACTCGGCCTCTCGCAGACGCTCACGGGTCTGGCGCAACTCGGCCGTGACCCACTTGAGGTGGTCGAGCAGCTTCTCTTCGTTCGACATCTAGCGGAGGCTCCTTGGCGCGTCGCGGAGGATGGGGGTCATCGGGCTCACGACTTTCCGAACTCGTCGGAGATGAGGTCGAAGATGTCCTCTGCCGTCGCCGTCTCGAGCTCGCTATGGGCCGCGGAACGCTCCGTTTCCCGTTCCGTGTCGCTCCACTTGGCCAGCAGCAGCCGCAGTCGCCCGGTGATCCGCCGACGGGCCGCCTCGTCCACCGCCGAGGGCGCCGAGACCGCGTCCCAGCGGTCGAGCTCCGACAGCAGATGTCCCTCGGAGGTCAGCTCCCCCTCGACGAGCCGCTCGCGCAGAAAGTCGGCCAGCTCCTTGGGGGTGGGGTGGTCGAAGACCAGGGTGGGCGGAAGGTCGAGACCGGTGGCGGCGGAGAGCCGATGCCCGAATTCGACGGCCGTGAGCGAGTCGAACCCCAGCTCCTGGAACGGCTGGGCGGGTGGCACGGCATCGATGGTGGGGTGGCCGAGGATCGCCGCGGCATGCGTCTGGATGTGATGGAGGAGAAGCTGGTGCTGCTGGGCGGGGGTGCCGGTGGCCAACTGCCGCTGAAGCGAACTGCTCACGGCCGCGGCGTCGTCCGGAGTGGCATCGACGCGTGGCGACGCGGCTGCGGCCAGGCCGGACAGCAGCGGGCTGGGCCGCTGTGCGGTGAACCCGGCCGGGAACCTCTCCCAGTCGATGTCCGCGATGGTGACCGTGGTGTCGCCGTGGTCGAGGGAGTGCTGGAGCGAGGCGATGGCGAGATCGGTGTCCAGAGGACGCATCCCGCGCCGGCGGTAGTACTCGACGACGGCCTCGTCGGCGGCCATGCCCGCATCGCTCCACGGCGCCCAGGCGAGGCTGGTGGCGGGGAGTCCCCGGGCGCGGCGGTGCTCGGCCAGGGCGTCGAGATAGGCGTTGGCGGCGGCGTAGGAGGGCTGTCGGCTCCCGCCCCACGAGGCCGCGCCGGACGAGAAGAGCACGAACGCGCTGAGGTCGAGATCCTCCGTGAGTTCATGGAGAAGGCCGG
>NZ_JAHLEM010001046.1 GCF_018883605.1 Streptomyces niphimycinicus
CTCGGCCAGGGCGTCGAGATAGGCGTTGGCGGCGGCGTAGGAGGGCTGTCGGCTCCCGCCCCACGAGGCCGCGCCGGACGAGAAGAGCACGAACGCGCTGAGGTCGAGATCCTCCGTGAGTTCATGGAGAAGGCCGGCCGCGAGCGCCTTGGGCCGCAGCACCGCCTCGATCCTCGGCAGATCCAGCTCGGTGAGCGGGGTGTTCTCCGCGATACCGGCGGCGTGGATGACGGCGGTGAGGGGGTGTTCGGTGGGGATGGTGTCGAGGAGGTGCTGGAGTGCGGTGCGGTCGGTGGCGTCGCAGGCGGTGATGGTGGTGGTGGTGCCCAGGGTGGTGAGTTCTTGGGCGAGTTGGGTGGCGCCGGGGGCGTCGGGTCCGGAGCGGCTGATGAGGTGGAGATGGGGTGCGCCGTGGTGGGCGAGCCAGCGGGCGACATGGGCGCCGAGACCGCCGGTACCGCCGGTGATCAGGGTCGTCCCGGTGGGACGCCACGTGCTGGGGGCGGTGTCCGGGCAGGCGGCCCGCTCAAGGCGGCGGGCCAGGGCGGTGGAGCGGATGGCCACCTGGTCCTCGGGCTGACCGGGCACCAGCACGGCGGCGATACGGGCGGGGGTGCGGGCGTCGACGACGACCGGGAGGTCGATGAGACCGCCCCAGAGATGCGGGTGTTCCAGCGCTGCGACCCGGCCCATACCCCAGATCTGGGCCTGGTGCGGATGGGGGAGTGGATCGGTGGCGACAGCGGCCACCGCACCTTGAGTGACGCACCACAGAGGCGCGACCGGCGCCGTCTGGCTGAGAGCCTGGACAAGCGCGGCCGTCGCGGCCAGCCCCAGGGGGACGGCCGGGTGGTCGGGGTGGGGCGTCTGGTCGAGCGCGAGCAGACTCAGAACGCCCTCGGGTGTGCTGCCGTCGAGCAGATGCGAGACCAGTGGGGCAAGGCCATCGCGCCGGGCGTCCGCGCCATCGACCGACAGAAGCTCATGGGCCGCGCCATGGGCGTCGAGCGCCTGAACGGCGGCGTGGACGGCCGAGTGCTCCTCCAGCCCGGAGGGGACGAGCAGCAGCCAGGTCCCGCTCAGCGTCGGCGCGTTGGCGGGGTCCGGCAACTGCTTCCACGCGACCCGGTAGCGCCAGGAGTCGATGGTGGACCGTTCGCGGTGCCGACGCCGCCAGGTCGACAGTACGGGGAGCGCTGGCAGCAGGGCGTCGACCCCGGGGCTGTCCTTCTCAAGCTGAAGTGTGCTGGTGAGAGCGTCGACGTCGAGCTCTTCGATGGCGTCCCAGAGCCTGGCCTCGGCCGGGTCGTGGCCGTTGGCCTTGGCGTCGGCGCGTGGAGTGGGTGGGGCGAGCCAGTAGTGCTGGTGTTGGAAGGCGTAGGTGGGGAGGTCGGTGGTGCGGGGGGTGGGGGT
>NZ_JAHLEM010001047.1 GCF_018883605.1 Streptomyces niphimycinicus
CACCGCCGCCTCACCCACACCCGACACCACCCACGGCACAGCAGGCAGCCCAACTCCCTCATCCCGAGGTCCCTCCACCACCTCAGGCGCCTGCTCCACGATCACATGGGCATTCGTCCCGCTCACTCCGAACGACGACACACCCGCCCGACGTGGCCGATCCACATCCGGCCACGCCACCTGCTCGGTCAGCAACTCCACCTCACCAGCCGACCAATCGACATGGGTAGATGGCTCGTCCAGGTGCAAGGTCCGGGGCAGCACGCCGTGGCGCATCGCCATCACCATCTTGATCACACCGGCCACACCCGCCGCCGCCTGCGTATGACCGATATTCGACTTCACCGAACCCAGCAACAATGGCCGACCCGGATCCCGATCCTGACCGTACGTGGCCAACAACGCCTGCGCCTCGATCGGATCACCCAACGCCGTGCCCGTGCCGTGCGCCTCGACCGCATCGATCTCCGACGCCGAAAGTCCGGCGC
>NZ_JAHLEM010001048.1 GCF_018883605.1 Streptomyces niphimycinicus
CCCAGCAACAATGGCCGACCCGGATCCCGATCCTGACCGTACGTGGCCAACAACGCCTGCGCCTCGATCGGATCACCCAACGCCGTGCCCGTGCCGTGCGCCTCGACCGCATCGATCTCCGACGCCGAAAGTCCGGCGCTCGCCAGCGCCTGCCGGATCACCCGCTGCTGCGATGGACCATTCGGCGCCGTCAACCCATTCGACGCACCATCCTGATTCACCGCAGAACCCCGCACCACCGCCAACACCCGATGCCCATTGCGCTCAGCATCAGACAACCGCTCCACCAGCAGCAGTCCCACGCCCTCCGACCAACCCGTCCCATCCGCACCAGCGGCAAAGGACTTGCACCGCCCATCGGAAGCCAGCCCACCCTGACGCGAGAACTCCACGAAGGCGGTGGGTGTCGCCATCACCGTGACACCGCCCGCAAGCGCCAGCGAGCACTCACCGTTCCGCAGCGCCTGCACCGCCAGATGCAACGCCACCAGCGACGACGAACACGCCGTATCCACCGTCACCGCCGGACCCTCAAGCCCGAGCGTGTACGACACCCGACCCGAAATGACACTGCCCGAACTGCCGGTGAGGAAGTAGCCTTCCGATGCGTCGGCGGCGCCGTAGCCCTGCGGGGAAGCCCCCACGAACACGCCCGTCCGACTGCCCCGGACCGAGGCGACCGGGACACCTGCCCGTTCGAACGCCTCCCATGCCGCGTGCAGCAGCAGCCGCTGCTGCGGGTCCATCGCCAGCGCCTCACGCGGCGAGATCCCGAACAGGCCGGGATCGAACTCGCCCGCATCGTGAACGAATCCACCGACACGCTCATACGACGTGCCCGACTCCCCCGCAGCCGTGTCGAAGAGGCCGGTCAGATCCCATCCGCGGTCCGCCGGGAAGG
>NZ_JAHLEM010001049.1 GCF_018883605.1 Streptomyces niphimycinicus
CCCGAACAGGCCGGGATCGAACTCGCCCGCATCGTGAACGAATCCACCGACACGCTCATACGACGTGCCCGACTCCCCCGCAGCCGTGTCGAAGAGGCCGGTCAGATCCCATCCGCGGTCCGCCGGGAAGGCCGTTATGGCATCGCCGTCGGAATCGACCAGCCGCCACAGGTCCTCGGGGGACTCGACGTCCCCGGGGAAGCGGCAGCTCATGCCGACAATGACGATGGGGTCTTGGTCATCCGGTGCGATCACCGGTATCGGCGGCACACTTTCCCGCGGCGCGCCGAGCAATTCCACGTTCAGATATTCGGCGAGGGCCGTGGGAGTCGGATAGTCGAAGATCATGGTGGCCGGCGGGCGGATGCCAGTGGCCGTGGCAATCCGATCGCGCAGCTCCACCGCGGTCAATGAGTCGAAGCCGATCTCCTGGAATGTCCTGCCGGCATCGATCGCCTCAGGACCGGGGTGCCCCAGCACCGCCGCGGCAGAAACGCGCACCAGCTCAACGGCCGCGCGCATACGCTCACCCTCGGACATGGTGTGGAGGCGGGCCGCGAATTCGCCCGCTCCAGTCCCCAATTCGACGGTGTCGGCTATCAGCTCGCTCAGCAATGGACTCGGACGCAGGGCCGTGAACCTCGGCCCAAACCGCTCCCAGTCCACATCCGCCACCACAATCGCCGTCTCGCCATCACACAACGCCCGCCGCAACGCCACCACCGCCGCACCCGGCGCCATCCCCGACACACCACGCTCAACCAGAAACTCCTC
>NZ_JAHLEM010000105.1 GCF_018883605.1 Streptomyces niphimycinicus
ACCACCACCCACGAAAGGCAACGACCATGACCACAGCACGCCCCGCCCTCGACCCCGAACTGCATGAACTCCTGGCCGACATGCCGCTGATGTCCCAGCTCAGCGCTGAAGTGCTGGCGCAGGTACGCCCCTTCTCCTCGATGCCCGTCGAACCCCTCCTCAAAGGCCGCGCGATCGACCGGCGCGAGGTCACCGTTTCGAGTCCGGACGGCACCCCGATCCCCTTGTCCGTCTTCAGCCCCGCGAACACCGATCGCACCACCGCCGCACCCTGCGTCTACTGGATGCACGGCGGCGGGATGGTCATGGGCGACCGCTTCTCACAGATCGACATCCCGCTGGAGTGGCTCGACGAGTTCGGCGCCGTCGTGGTCTCCGTCGACTACCGGCTCGCACCCGAGGCCACCGGCATCATCCCGGTCGACGACTGCTACCAGGGACTGCTCTGGATCGCCGGCCACGCCGCCGAACTGGGCATCGACCCCGCCCGGATCATCGTCGCAGGCGCCAGCGCGGGCGGCGGCCTAGCCGCCGGCGTCACCCTGCTGGCCCGCGACCTCGGCACCCCGACGATCGCCGCCCAAGTCCTGATCGGCCCCATGCTCGACCACCGCAACACCACCACCTCCAGCCTCCAGTACTCGAACGGGCCCGGCGTCTGGACCCGCGAGATGAACGGATTCGGATGGCGCTGCCTCCTCGGCGACCTCACCGACGACGAGATACCCGCATACGTCTCACCCGCCCTGGCCCACGACCTCGCGGGCCTGCCGACCACCTACATCGACACCGGCTCCGCCGAAGTCTTCCGCGACGAGGACACCGATTACGCCACCCGCATCTGGGCGGCCGGCGGCCAGGCCGAACTCCACGTCTGGGCAGGCGGCTTCCACGGATTCGACGCCCTGTACCCGCAGGCGCACATCTCGGCCACGGCCCGCCGAACCCGCACCGACTGGCTCGCCCGAATCCTGCCCACGAACCCCGCCGCATAACGCCACCGAAAACCTGATGATGCAGTGTGCACGAGCTTGGCGCCGAACGTCTCGGGTCACTCGACCTGCTGAGACCCCGGGGAACAGGCGGCACGTGACGCGGCCGTTCTCCACGCTTCGAGATGTCGAGTACCGAAGAACGAGAGAACGGCGGCTGTGCATGAGTCTCCCCGTCGTTGGGTCCGCAGGCGAGGCATTGAGCGTCTTGTCCCGCTTTCGGGTCGAGCTTTACGACTGTCTCTACGCCCGCGCTGGCCGGCCTGCCGCTACCGAAGGCGGCCGACGGCCGGATCGTGCCGGCCGTGGATGTCAGCAACTGGCTCCGCTCTGCTGCCCCGACCAGCGAGGACCGGCTGTTTTGGCACGTCTACGGGCGCGGCGACCGCAGCTCGGACCAGTTCGTGCCCGGCTGGCGCTACTCCTTCGTCACCGCCCTGGAGACAGGCCGCACCTCCTGGACCACGCTGCTGGACGCGGTGCCCTGGGGTCGGCGGACGACACGACCACCCTCACCGCTGCCCAACTGCAAGTGCTTGGTAACGAGGTTGGTGCAGGCCCGGCAGTGGCAGGCAGGAGACCCGGAGATCTGGATCGTGATGGACTCCGGCTACGACGTCGCCTATCTCTCCCACGCCCTGGCGGACCTGCCGGTCGTGCTGGTCGTCTGGTCGTCTGGTCGGCCGACTGCGCTCGGACCGGCGACCTGGCTGACGATCTGGACGGATCTCGGACGTGCGCCCCGCACGATCGATGCCTACGCCCGCGGGCCGGCCGAGTACCTGCTGATGTGTGAAAGGGAAGCCGTCGACGCGGTCACACGCGGGCGGCACCGAGCCGCACGGCACACGGTCCGAGCGAGGAACCGACCCCTGAGTAGTACATCGGTCAGAGTCCCTCCCGGCCGAGCCGTCGCACAGCAGACCGGCCGGGCGGATGGGGGCGCTCGTCACGTGGGCTTCGCGGTGTCCTCGCACTACGCCGTGGCCCTGGCGGGTCCTGCGAGACTGCCAACAGGACTGAAGCCGGGCCCGGATGCCCTGCCAAACCGATCAACGACCTCGATATCGTGGTGTCCGAGGAGGCTGCCCGCTTCCGGTGATTCCTCGGGCGGGCGGCCCGTCCGGGCCGGGCATTGACCATCGTCACCTCCTGCTCCGCAAAGCCGCCTGGCTCGATCGGGTCACACGCGAGCAGGAAATGGGTCAGCAGCTCGGCGGCATCCCGCCGCGCAGGTCAACTCGGGCAGCGGACAATGGCCCGGAGCGTCCCGAACCCTGGCGGTCACGTCCAACGACGAGGTCACACAGGTCCTGCCCGCCGCCGACCTGACCAAGGAGAAAGACCCGGACGGTCACCAACAACACCGACGGCGTCGCCGTCTGGGTCCGGTCGGCCCCCTCCTGCGACCCCTGCTCCACCTGGCAAGAGCCTCGGGCCCGCGCTCCGTGGCCGATCGACGGCAGGCCGTGCGCCCTCACCTCGCCTTCGGCACGGCACGCCCGGGTAAGGAGACGTCCGGAGGCGAGGTCCCCGATGCGGCCGTCAACCGTGTCGTCCGCCCAGATGCCGGTGCAGGAATCGATCGGCGGCTCGGTACATCTCGATTTGGTTGTCCGGGTTCAGGAATCCGTGCCCTTCGTCATTCTTGACCATGTACTCGACATCGACCCCACGCTCCCGCAGCGCGGCGACGATGTTGTCCGACTCGGCCTTCACGACGCGGGGGTCGTTGGCGCCTTGCACCACCATCAACGGTGCCTTGATGTGTTCCACCCGGGTGATCGGTGAGCGGGCCAGCATGTCGGCCTCCTGCTCGGGATCGGCGGGGTCGCCGACGTAGCGGTACCAGTTGGCGACCAGCCCGGGTTGGAGGAACGGGGGCATCGAGCGCATGACGTTCGCCAGGTTCGAGATGCCGACGTAGTCGATGGCGGCCGCGAAGCGGTCCGGGGTGAACGCGACGCCGACGAGCGCGGCGTAGCCGCCGTAGGAACCGCCGAAGATCCCGATCCGGTCGGGGTCGGCATAGCCCTGGGCGACCGCCCAGTCGACGGCGTCGAGCAGGTCGTTCTGCATCGCGCCGGCGAACTCCCCGATCGCGGCCTGCATATGGGCCTTGCCGTAGCCAACGGAGCCGCGGAAGTTGACCTGGAGCACCGCATAGCCGCGGTTGGCCAGGAGCTGTGCCTCGGGGTCGAATCCCCAGCTATTCCGGAACCACGGGCCACCGTGGACCAGCAGCACCATCGGCAGCGCGAACGGCTCGATCCCCACCGGCAGCGTCAGGTACGACGGCAGGGCCAGCCCGTCCCGCGCGGTGATCGTCACCGGCTTCATGGGGGCCATCGCGTCCGGGTCGAGGTGCGGACGGGAGCGGAACAGCAGCCGGCTCTCGCCGGTGGTGTGGTCGTAGTAGTAGGTGACCTCGGGGTTGCCGTCGTCGACGAAGTTCGCGACCCACCGCTGCCCGCTGTCGTCGGACGACAGCGCGTCGATGTCCCCGTCGGAGAGTGCCCGCAGCTTCCGCAGTACCGCGGCGAATTCCGGGTCCACCGGGCGGATCTCTTGTCGTTCTCCGAGGTAGCACACGCCGAGCAGCGCGCCGGTACGCGGGTTACGGATCAGCGGCGACGACAGACCGGCGACGGCGCGACGGGCTCCGTCGAGGTCCAGGGTCGGGTGGCTGTCGACCTCGGTCTCCACTCCGGTGGTCAGGTCGACCCGGACCAGGCGAGTGAGATCGGTGCCTTGCATGGACCCGATCCAGACACCGGCTCCGTCGGCGGCCATCTCGAACGGCTGGATACCCATCGGGTAGTCGGCGCCGTTGAAGGTGGTGATCAGCTCGAGTTCGCCCGCTGTCGTGTTCCAGCGCGACAGCGCCATGTCGCCTTCCGCGGTGAGGGTGCGGGCGAACAGCTCGCCGTCGGCACCCCACATCCAGTCGTACACATGGCCCGGGTTCTCGGCGAGAACGGTGAGTTCACCGGTCGCGATGTCGATCTCCGCCAGGTCGAACTCCTCGACCTTCCTGGCGTTGAGCTGCACGATCGCCTTGCCGGGACGTTCGATGGGCAGGTTCACATCCAGGACCTTTATCCCGGGGAAGGGCGTGAGGTCGACCACGGGGGCGTCCGGATCGTCGAGGTCGACCCGGTGGACGTGCCAATTCTCGTCGCCGCCGGTGTCCTGGGTGTAGAGCAGCCAGCGTGGGTCGTCGGTCCAGTAGTACGTGCTCACACTGCGGACGTCGTCAGCGGTCACGCAGCGTGCGTCGGTGTCGCTGTCGACGCCGCTCACCCACACGTTGAGCCGGTTCTTCCACGGCGCGAGGTAGGCGATCCGGGTTCCGTCCGGTGAAATCGTGGCCGTGGTGCGCTCGGGTGGGCCGAAGAGTGCTTCGACCGTGATCAGTTCTGGCAGTGCCATGGAACTTCCTTTCCACGCGGCCGCGTATGGCCGTCCTGGTCGGGGGTTGGCTGAATGTACTGCGGGGCAGGGTGGGTGCCGAATCCGGCGGTGGGTGACGCCGCACCGAGGTGTCCGGACTCCGCCGGTGAACCGCACCGCGCCGCGCGGGGTGTGCAAACGGTCGAGACCCGGAGCCCGGTGTCTGTCAGCGCGTACACCTGGCGCGTTCCGTACGGTGGTGGTGCCGCACGGCGCGGGTGGTGATGCCGACGATGCCGACAAACGCTCCGATTCGCATGGGACCAGTAGAAACGTTGTCGTTACGACAAGGTCAAGCTGGAGCGTTGCTGCCGCAATGGTGCTCTGCACGTCGACCTGCACGCGGCCCCGCTGGAGCACCTGCGGGACAAGCTCCCGGCCACAGCGTCAGGTCGAGCCGCCTCATTACTGTGGCGGATCGGTCACCGAACCGGCCCGCTGACCGAGTATCAGCGGCGCTTCTGCGCCGCTTACGGCCGCCAGCGGCTCGTGCCGCTGCTGGACGCTCTCGACCCCGTCACCGGTCTCGGCCCACCCGGCCCTCACGACGCGATCGGTACCGACGAGGCACCCGACGCGCGTCGCACCGCTGCCCTGGCCAGACTGCTCGCCGACGCCCTGTCAGACGGCAAGGGCCAACTCGTCCTCACCGAGCAGGTGCTGGACCGGCATCTGCATCACCTGCCACCAGCCCTTGCCCAGCAGGACACACACGACACCAAGATCGAGACGAACCTAACGGAGTCCTCCTATCAGCACCCCGCGCAGTTCGGCGGTGGTGTGGCGCCTGATCTGCGAGAACATCTTGTTGGCGAGCTGGACGACGTGTAGGTGGTCCACGACCACGATGGCTCCCCAGGAGTCGGGTGCGCACGGCGGCCCGGTGGGTACGGCATCATGCCGGGGCGTGACCGAGCGGCCGCGCTCGCCGGTGTCCGCTACGACGCGGACGCCGAGGCGGAGGTTCGGCCGCGGACGGCACGGGACTCCGGTCACGTGATGCCGGGGTCCTGTGCGTGTGCGGATGTCGGCTCAGCCGCAGCAGTCGCAGCCGGGGCGGCAGCCGCACATGTCTGTCCCGGTGTCGGCGGAAGGGACCTCCGCGGCGGCGGGTGTCGCGCAGCAGCCCTTGCCCAGCCAGGCGTCGCGGCCTTCCTTGACGGCGATGGCGGCGATGACGAGGGCGGCGATGGGGTCGGCCCAGGACCAGCCGAGGGTGGCGTTGAGAACGAGGCCGGCCAGGAGGACGGCGGAGAGGTAGGTGCACAGCAGGGTCTGTTTGGAGTCGGCGACCGCGCTGACGGAGCCGAGTTCGCGTCCGGCCTTGCGCTGGGCGGCGGACAGGAACGGCATGATGGCCAGCGACAGGGCGGCGATGACGATGCCGGGGATCGAGCGGTCGGCCTCGCCGGCGCCGACCAGGGCGCGGACCGCGTCGAAGGCGACGTACGCGGTGAGCGCGAAGAACGACACCGCGATGATCCGCAGGGTGGTCTTCTCCCGCGCTTCGCGGACCGCGTGGTCGCGGGCGGAGAACTGCCAGCCGACCGCGGCGGCGGAGGATACCTCGATGACGGAGTCCAGGCCGAAGCCGATCAGCGCGGTGGAGGAGGCGATCGTCCCAGCGGTGATCGCGACGATCGCCTCGATCACGTTGTAGCTGATGGTGGCCGCGACCAGCAGCCGTATCCGCTTGGCGAGGACGTCACGGCGGGCCGGGGCCGGACCTATGCCGATGGGTATCTCGGCGGTCATCTCAGCAGCAGCCCTTCTCGTCCGCGTCCACACAGGTCTTGTCGGCCTCGACCGCCAACACGGCGGTGCGCAGGTCGTCCAGCGCGTGGCCGAGGCGATCGTCGGCGAGTTCGTAGCGGGTGCGGCGGCCGACCGGCACCGCGACGACCAGGCCGCAGTCGCGCAGGCACGCCAGATGGTTCGACAGCCGGGTTCGGGAGATCTCCAGGGTGTCGGCGAGGTCGGCGGGATGGGCCGGGGCCTGGCGCAGGGCGAGGAGGATCCGGCAGCGGATCGGGTCAGCGAGGGCACGGCCGAACCGCGCCAGCACCTCGATGTCAGCAGCGAGAGTCAGCACATCACCGACAGTACACTGAATCCTGAATTCACAAAACCTTGCATCCGCGGACCGGAGACGCGTGCGGAAATCAGCGGAACCGTGGTTACTCCACCGTCCCCGCGTCCGCGAACTACCGGTTCGACCCGGCGACGCGAGTACCAACCTTCGCCGGCTGCGGCTGAACGTCACCGTGAACACGGGCTGGACGGCGGACCAGTTCAGCGAGGTGGAGGCACATCTGGTTGGAGTCGACCGGTTCCACGACACCCACAGCGGCCCGTCCCCAGCGGACGGCCCCGCTCTCCTGCGCGGCCGGAGACCACCCCGACGCTTTGCTGTTTCTTTACAACTCGGTTCGCCGCAAAACCGTCTCTCCCTCTGGAATCCAGGGCATCGCAAGCGCCCTGTTCGTGATCTCCCGTGCCCGGTCATCCGGGCACACCCGCCGTCAACTCCCTCCGGAGAGAACCGCACTCATGCACTCGATCAACACCTCAGGTCTCCACTTAGCCGCTCGTCGCACGCCCCGGCCCCGCACGTCCTCCGGCCTGCGCCGCGCGACCGCAGTCCTCGGCCTGTGTGTCGCCCTCGTGGCCGGCGCCTCCACCGCCATGGCCGAACCCCGCACCGGCCTCACCCCGCCCGTCGTCACCGCGGATCAGGTCATGCCGCATCTGGACGCACTTCAGCGAATCGCGGACCGCAACGGCGGCAACCGCGCCCACGGCACCCAGGGCTACCGCGACTCGGTCGCCTATGTACAAGCCGCGCTGGACAAGGCCGGTTTCCGCACCACCCTGCACAGCTTCACGCACGACGGCGCCACCGGCTACAACCTCATCGCGGACTGGCCCGGCGGCGACCCCGAGCACATCCTGTTCGCCGGGGCGCACCTCGACAGCGTGGAGACCGGCCCCGGCATCAACGACAACGGCTCCGGCTCCGCAGCCCTGCTCGCCACCGCCCTGGAGGTGTCCAAGGCCAGTCTCAAGCCCAACCGCCATCTGCGTTTCGCCTGGTGGGGCGCCGAGGAAGGCGGACTGTCAGGATCCCGTGCCTATGTGCGGGACTTGTCCGCCGCCAAGCGCGACCGGATCGACGTCTACCTGAACCTCGACATGGCCGGCACCAAGGGCAACAACCGGCCGTGGCTCGTCGTCCACGACGACCCCGCGGCGGCCGAGGCGTTCGAGGGGTACTTCGCCGCCCGGAACCTGCCCACGTTCGAGATCGGCATCGGCGGCAGCGACCATGTGTCGTTCGGCGAAGCAGGTATCCCGGTGGGCGGCTTCGCCACGGGGATCGACGACTGCATCCACGAGGCGTGTGACCGCGTCGAGAACGTGGACCCGGTGACCGAGACCACCAGCACCAACGCGTTCATCAGTACGGTCTGGCAGCTCGCCGCGCGCCGCTGACCCGGTCCCGGCCTCTCGACACCCCCGAACATCCCCGAACACCCCCGAAGGAGCGGACGCATGCCTGCCCGCTGGAAACACCGCCACCGCACCACCACCCTGGCCACGGCCCTGGCCGCCGGCATCGTGCTCACCGCCATGCCGGCCTCCGCCGCCCCCGGCGGCTCCGGCGTCGGTGACCCGTACTTCCCCGACGACGGCAACTCCGGCTACGACGTCTCCGGGTACGACGTCCGCGTGAACTACGACCCGGCCCGCCCCCGCCATCTGGAGGGCGACACCACGGTACAGGCCGTCGCGACACAGGACCTGGACCGCTTCCACCTCGACCTGGAAGGCTTCCAGGTCACCTCCGTCACCGTGGACGGGACGCCCGCAAGCGCCGTCTCCCGCGAGGGCGCGCACGAACTCGTCGTCACCCCCGCCCGGCCGATCGCGAAGAACACGCGCTTCTCCGTACGCGTCCGCTACTCCGGCAAACCGGTCGGCGAGGGCTGGCACACCCTCGCCGACGGCGGCGCGAGCGCGACAGGCGAGCCGCACTCCGCCACGGCCTGGTACCCGGCCAACGACCACCCCTCGGACAAGGCCACCTTCCGGCTCACGGCCACGGTCCCCACCGGCTGGCAGGTGGTCGGCAACGGGCGACCGGGCGCCACCAGCACCGGCCGGGGCACGAGCACGTTCCGCTGGTACGAGGACCGGCCGATGGCCACGTTCCTCAGCACCATCGCCATCGACAAGTTCACGGTGCGCACCTCGGAGCTCTCCGACGGCACCCCCGTCATCCACGCCTACAGCCCCGGGGCCGGCGTCCGCCCCGAAGAGGAGGCACAACTGCCGGAGATCATCGACTTCCTGGCCTCGAAGTTCGGCCCGTACCCGTTCTCCTCGGCCGGGGCGATCGTCATCGACGGCAACGACGACGACGGCCCAAACGCCCTGGAGACACAGAGCCGCCCGACGTACCAAGGGGCGTTCTCCGACGTCTCCATGGTCCACGAGAACACCCACCAGTGGTTCGGCAACAGCGTCTCCCTCTCCGACTGGCGCGACGGCTGCCTGGCCGAGTGCTTCGCCCAGTACGCCGGACAACTGTGGGACGAGGAGAAGCACGGAGCCGACCTGGACAACGGCTTCTACCGCTCCATGGTGGAGGAGAGCACGGCGGACCCGGACTTCTGGACGACTCGGCTCTACGACCCCGGCCAGGGCCGCGAACTGGCCGGCGCCCTGTACTTCAAGGGGTCCATGATGCTGCACGCCCTGCGCCGCACGGTCGGCGACACGGCGTTCTTCGGCACCCTCAGGCGCTGGCAGCGCGACCACCGCTACGGCAACGCGTCCTGGCCGCAGTTCGAGGCACTCATGGGGAAGGTCTCCGGCAAGGACCTCACCGGCTTCTTCGGCGCGTGGGCGCACGGAACCACCGTCCCGGAGAAGAAGTACCTCTTCCCGGGGTCCCTCGGATCACTCGACCCGGCAGCGGAGCACGGCGGTGGAACGGCCGCGGCGCGCAACACCTGGGGCGGGCCGGGAGATCACACATGAGAACCACGATCCGTCTGGCGGCCACGCTGCTGTTCGTCTCCGCCCTGCTGGCGGGGGGTGCGCACGTGCCCGCCACGGCACAGGACAGTGTCGGCTCGGTCGCGGTCGCCGAGTACGACCTGGGTGACACGGCGTTCACCGACTCCCAGTCCGGTACGGTCAGCGAAGTGCGCGCGCAGGTGCACTATCCGCGGCGCCCGACCGGCCGGCTCCCCCTGATCGTCATGTCACACGGCTCGTGGTGGGCCTGTGACTCCAAGGACGCCGTCGACTGGCCCTGCACGGAGGGCTCGAGCCCGTTCCCGAGTTACCGCGGCTACGACTATCTGGGCGCCGCGCTGGCCGACCGCGGTTTCGTCGTGGTGTCGATCAGCGTGGACGCCATCAACCAGACGTCCTTCGACTACGGCGACCGTGCCCGGCTCGTCAACGAACACCTGCGGCTGTGGCAGCAGTTGGCCGCGGGCAGGGGCGGACCGCTGGCAAGGCATCTCGTCGATCCATCCGGGCGGCCGGTCGCACGGGACTTCACCGGCCATGTCGACATGAACCGCGTCGGCACCCTGGGACACTCACGTGGCGGTAAGGGCGTGATGTGGCAGGCATCGGACAAGCACCGGGGCGAATGGCCGGCCGGTGTGAACGTCCGTGCGGTCCTGGGGCTGGCTCCGGTCAAGTTCGACGACCCGGAGGGCGACCACAGCGACACACTCATCACCAAGCTGCCGTTCGCGGTGGTCACCAGCTCCTGTGACGGCGCGGTTCGCGAGGTGGGCCAGGAGTACCTGGACGACGTCAGCGGGCTGAACACCGTGACGGACTACTCGATTTCGCTGAAGGGCGCGAACCACAACTACTACAACACGACATGGACGCCGCCGTACCTGTTCGGTGAGGACGACAGCACCTGCCCGGCCCAGGAACTGTCCCCCTCCCGGCAGCAGGACGCACTCATCGCCTACGCGACCGCGTTCTTCCGCTATGAACTCCAGGGCGACCAGGACGGGCTGCCCGTACTCACCGGCGAACGGCCCCTGCCGGACGTCACCGCGACGACACGGGTGGTACCGGCACACCGATAGTGCCCCGCGAGCGCCGGTGAGCGGCCCCCGGCGACTGCGGACCGCAGGGTGACCAGGGCTGGAGGACTTCCGAGCGGGCCGGGGCACCGCCCGCGCGGGCGTCGGGCCGGCCGCGGCGCCGCTCGGTCAGGACGGGTTGTCCGCGTGGTATACATCCCGCAGCATGGTGGCGAAGCGTCCGGCGCCCGACCAGCCGGCGTCGTAGGTGTACTTGATGATGCCTGCTGGTTGCCCAGCGCGTCGGCCTGCTTACGTCGGGCCGGTGCCTTCCCGGTGTGCTCTCGCTGGGCATGACGCCTTCCTCCCACACACCTTGACAAACCGGAGCGTCGCTCCGAATACTAATTGGAGCAACGCTCCACTTCAGGCCGGCCGAGGCGGAACGCTCCTGACCGCCTCATCACGCGCCGGTCGAACCGGACCGCAGGGCGGCAGGGTCCGCAGAAGGGCAACCAACACATCATGAGCACATCCACCACCACCGCCGACACCTCGGGCTCGCCCGCCCCGGTCCTGTCCTACAGCCCGGTGGTGCTGTCCGTACCCGGACGTCCCGTGGACCTCCAGGTGCGCGTCTCCGCGCCCGAGACCGGCACCGGCCTGCCCGTCATCCTGCTCTCCCACGGCCAAGGCCCCTCGAACAACCTCTCCTCGCTGAACGGCTACGCGCCGCTGGTCAACTTCTGGGCCGCCCACGGATTCGTCGTCATCCAGCCCACCCACCTCACCTCCAGGACCCTGAGCCACCTGGTCGCCGACGCCCCCGGAGCGCCCTTCTTCTGGCGCTCGCGCGCCGAGGACATGACCCACATCCTTGACCGGCTCGACGAGATCGAGAAGGCCGTGCCGCTGCTGGCCGGGCGGATCGACCACACCAAGGTCGCTGTCGCCGGACACTCCTTCGGCGGCTTCACCTCCAGCACCCTGCTCGGAGCAGGGCTCACCGACCCCGACACCGGCAAGGAAGTGAACCTCCTCGAACCCCGGATCAAGGCGGGCGTGCTGCTCGCCGCGCCCGGCAGGGGCGACGTCCTCAACGGACCCATGGGCGACATGCTGCCGGTCCTGGCGACCATCGACTTCTCCACGATGACCACCCCCGCGCTGGTCGTCGCCGGCGACGAAGACGACTCCCGGCACTTCACCGACATGGGACCCGACTGGCACGCCGACCCCTACACCCTCGGCCCCAGCCCCAAATCCCTGCTCACCCTGTTCGGCGCGGGACACGCACTCGGCGGGATCCCCGGATACGACGTCGCCGAGACCACGGACGAGAACCCCGAGCGGGTCGCCGCGGTCGCGCGCCTCACCTGGGCCTATCTGCGCAGCGAGCTCTACCCCGGGGACTCCACCTGGCAGACCGTGCGTGACGCACCGGGCTCCGGCCCCGACCCGCTCGGACGGGTCGCATCCAAGTAGATCAGGCCGAAGCCCTCGCCATCGGCTTGGGGCCTGCGTCTGGGGCGAGGAACCCGAGCAGGTCGTGCGCGGTGCCCCTGCCGTTCACTCGTCCCGGATATCGCGGAGAGCGGTCCGCGCTTCCTCACCCACCACCTGGTGCACGGCCATGCCCGGCAGGGTGGGCAGTTCCGCCCAGTGGGTGACGGGTTCGGCGCAGGGGCGGCCGTGGGGCAGACGGACGACCCGGTCGGAGTCGACGAAGCAGTCGCGGTACTCGGTCCCGTCCGCGTCGATGTGGAGGGTGGTGAAGTACATGGGCAGCACCAGCCAGAAGTCCTGTCCGGACGTGGCATCGGGCTCTGCCTCGCGGTCGGGCGGGTAGCGGCCCGATGTCGCCGCCGCCACTGGCATACCGTCCCTCGGCAGCCTCTCGCGTGCGTCCACCCACTCCACCACCGCGTCCATGTCCACTCCCGGCTCGGGCCGCTGTCGGATACGCCATTCTCGCCATTCGACCCGCCGGGGCGGATACGCCATGTTCGCCACTCAGACCCGATAGGTGCTCACAGCGGTATCCATTCGCTGGAGGTGGTGACCTCGTTGAGGATGTCGGGCAGCGGCTCGACGCCGAGGCCGGGGCCGGTGGGGACATCGAGGTGGCCGTCGGCGAGGACGAACGGCTGTGTGATGTCGGTGGCGAAGTAGCGGCTGGAGCCGGAGGTGTCGCCGGGGAGGGTGCAGCCCGGCAGGGCGGCCAGGGCGACATTGGCGGCGCGGCCGATACCGGTCTCCAGCATGCCGCCGCACCAGACGGGGATGCCATGGGCGCGGGCGAGGTCGTGGATGCGGCGGGCTTCGAGATAGCCGCCGACCCGGGCCGGCTTGATGTTGATGACGGAGCAGGAGCCAAGAGAGATGGCCGCCGCGGCGTCGGCGGCCGATTTGATGGACTCGTCCAGGCAGATCGGGGTGCGCAACAGCTTCGCCAGTTCGGCGTGCTGGACCAAGTCGTCGTCGGCCAGCGGCTGTTCGATCAGCAGAAGGCGGAAGTCGTCTAGTTGAGCCAGGTGTTGAGCGTCGGCCAGGGTGTAGGCGGCGTTGGCGTCGACTTGCAGGATCAGATCGTCATCGAAGCGCTCGCGCACGGCGCGTACGGGTTCGACGTCCCAACCGGGCTCGATCTTCAGCTTGATCCGGACGTAGCCCTCGGCGAGGTATCCCGCCACGGCGTCGAGGAGCGCGGGCACGGAGTCCATGATCCCGACGGAGACACCGCAGGGCACCCGGTCCCGGGCGGCACCGAGATAGCCGCCGAAGGACTCGCCGACGCCGCGGAGTTGGGCGTCCAGCACCGCTGTCTCCAGCGCGGACTTCGCCATGCGGTGGCCCGTGAAGGGCTCCAGGACGCGACCCACCGCCTGCGCGTCCAGGCCGTCCTTGGGCAGGGCGGGGATGAGGAACCTGCGCAGGACGTCCTGCGCGCCGTCGACGTACTCGGAGCAGTAGCGAGGTTCGGACATGACCGCGCATTCGGCCCAGCCCTCACGGTCGGCGGTGACGACACGGACCAGGAGCACATCGCGGCTGGTCTCCACGCCGAAGGAGGTACGGAACGGGGCGACGAGCGGCATCGCGATCCGCCGCAGCTCGACGCCGGAGATCTTCGTCTTCATGACTGGTGGCTCCTCTGTAGGGGGTCAGGAACGGGGTGTTGTGCGCTGGACCACATAGCGGCGGCGTTCGTGGAAGCCGACGACGCGGGCGCCTTCGGCGAGCAGGCCGCCCAAGGTGTGCCGTACGGCCAGGCGCCAGGCCCGGGCGGCGCCGGGATCCGTGCGGCGCAGGGCCTCGATGTCGTCCGGGAGGTCGATGAGTACGGTGCCGGCGTCGGTTGCGCCGGTCTCCGGGCGGCCATGGTGGTTGCGGAGGCCGTGCGCGGCGCCGGGGGGCGGCTCGATCGTCCCGGGCGGGGCGGGCGCGGTGAGGTCCCAGGCGGCCAGGACCCGGTCGGACTCGTCGCCGCTGTTGACGGCGTCGTCCATCGCACCGTAGAAGGAGGTCAGATACTCCTGCGGCCGGGCGCCGAGCTTGACCAGGTTGAAGTAGGCGTTGCGGCGGATGAGTGGGTCGTAGGTCCAGGTGATGCGCCGCAGCCGGCGGGCGAGTGCCCACCGCCGCTGGTGCGTCTTGAGGGCAAGGCCCACGCCACGCCCCATGACGGCGCCGGTGATGTGCGAGTGCAGGCTGGTGCCCGCGGGTTCGCCGAAGAAGGCCACGGAGGCACCGACCAGCCGGTCGTCCTCGTACGCCCCGGCCACGTAGTTGCCGGAGTGGGACAGGGCCCGCATGACCTCGGCGGAGATGGGCGAGCTGCTGCCGGGTTCGGTCCCCCAGATGTCGGCGTAGAGGTGATTGACGGCGTCGAGGTCCTCCATGACGTGGAGTTCTCGTACAGTCGGTCCGTTCATCGCAGCGCTCCGAGGAGATGGGCCAGCAGCCGGGCACGGGCCGGCATGGTGGCGGTGATGACGTGTTCGTGCTCGGCGTGCGCACCGTCGCCGACCGCACCGAGGCCGTCGAGCGTGGGGCATCCGGCCCCGGCGGTGTAGTTGCCGTCGGAGGCTCCGCCGACAGCCGCTTGGCGCAGCGGGCCGAGGCCGAGCCGTGCGGCCTGTTCGGCGGCCAGCTCGAACAGCGCCCGGGAGGCGCCGGGGGCCAGGGGCGGCCGGTTGGGACCGCCGTCGATCTGTAGTCGGGCGCCCGGGAACTGCGGCTCCAGGGCCCTGATGAGCCGGTCGACCGCCTCCTGCGCCGCCGGATCGGGCACGCGCACGTCCACGCTCAGCTCGGCCCGCGCGGGTACGGTGTTGTTCGAGGTGCCGGCCCGCATCACCGTGGGAGTGACGGTCGTCCCGGGCCCGGTGGAGGCGATGACGGTGTCGGCGACGTTCTGTAGAGCGAGGATCTGGCAGGCGAGTTCGGTGGCCGCGTTGACCCCCTTCTCCGGTTCGAGCCCGGAGTGGGCGGCGCGGCCGTGCACGGTGATGTCGTAGCCGGATACGCCCTTGCGGCCGGTCTTCAGGGCCCCTCCGGGGGCCGATGGCTCCAGGACGAGGGTGGCCGAGCACTGGCGCGCGATGTCCTCGATGAGCGGGCGGGAGGTGGCCGAACCGGTCTCTTCGTCACCGGTGACGAGCACGCAGAGGCCATCGAGGGAGGGCAGCGAGGCGAGGGCGTGGAACATCTGGACCAGACCGGCCTTCATGTCGAAGACCCCGGGCCCGCGGGCGACGCCCTGCTCGACCGACCAGGGCAGGGTCCTGATGGAGCCGGTCGGCCAGACGGTGTCGTGATGGCCCAGCAGCAGGACGCGCGGCGTGCCGAAGCCCCACTGGAGGTGGGTGACACCCTCGATGACCAGCGTTCGGGGCGGGGCACCGAGCAGACGGCTGCCCTGCGCGGCGACCACCTGGCCACTGCGGGCCAGGGCCGCGTGGTCGGCGGAGTAGGACTCGCAGGTGACGAGTTCTTCGAGGTCCGCGAGCATGGCGTCCAGGGGCGGCGCACCGTCCGCCCGCGCGGAGGAGTGGTCATCATCGTGCGGCACGGGGGAAACCTCCAGAGTCGGAACGACTGATGGGCCGGACGCAGAACGCGCGGGGCTTTGTCGGGCTTGTTCCGGCGTCAGCCCATGTGGGTGGTCATGAGCCGTCGCAGGTTCCCGCCCAGGATCTTCAGGACGTCCTCCTCGGGCAGTCCACGGCGGGTCATTGCCTCGGTCACCAGGGGCATGTCGGCCGGGCCCGCCAGGCCGGGGAAGTCGAACTGGGGGTCCTCGTCGTCGGTGTTCTCGCAGCAGGGCGGGGTGAGGTCCGCTACGACCTCGCGGAGGAAGTCCGAGCCGAGGCCGACGTGGTCGATCCCGGCCACGGAGGCGATGTGCTCGATGTGGTCGACGACCCGGTCGACGTTCACCTTCGCCTGGTCGTCGGTGAGGAAGTCCGGGACGAAGTTCACGCATACGACGCCGCCGGTGTCGGCCACCCCACGGATCTGGTCGTCGGTGAGGTTGCGGTGGTGGTCCCGCAGGGCGCGGGCGCAGGAATGGGTGGCGATCAGCGGGCGGGTGGTGAGCTCGAGGACATGGGCGACACCGCTCTCCCCCAGGTGGGAGATGTCGAAGAGCATGCCCAGGCGCTCCATTTCCCGCAGCGCCTCGATGCCGGGGAGGGTGAGCCGGCTGCCGGTGGCGTTCTCCCGGCTGCCGTCGGCGAGCGGGGTGCGTCCCCAGTGGGCGATCGAGGCGATCCGCACGCCGAGCCGGAAAAGGGTGGAGAACAGTTCGACGGAGGCGTCGATGCCCGGTGCGCTCTCCAGCGCGAGAACCAGGGCGATCCTGTCCTCGGCGAGGGCCCTGTCGATGTCCGCACCGTTGCCGCACAGCGCGACCTGGTCGGCGTTGGCCTCGGCGAGAACGTGGCCGCACTCGATCATGCGCAGGGTCTGCCGCAGCGCTCCCTCGGGGCGGTACTGGTCGTCGACGAACACCGGCAGCACCTGGATGTCCACGCCGCCCTCGCGCAGTTGCGGCAGCCACCGGTCCCGGAAGTAGCCGCCCCAGCGCTTCGCGGGACGGGCCGCGACGGCCATGAGGAGGTCGTTGTGGGCATCGGCGACGACGGCGCGGTGACGCGGATTCAAGGACACGGCGGAGCCTTTCGCGGGGACGGGAACAGACGTGACCCCGGCATACCTGCGGGGGGCTCGGGGAACGTGTCCTCAACGTACGCGCGGTGCGCCCCCGCGCCTTGGTCTCGCAGAACAAATCAGCAGGTCGCCGCTTGGACGTGTGGACAAAGCTCCGCCGCATAGCAGATCGGATGAGACGGCCTGTTGGCCAGGCGCACAAACCCTGCGTGCAATCCCTTGCCAGGCGCTGCATGCCCAGGGCCGGCCCATGCCCGATGCTGTGCGCAACCGGTTGCGCCGCACGTAACCGCACGGGATGAAGGAGACTTGATGCGACGTAGGACAAGTGTTGTTGCGACATTGGCGGTCATCGTGCCTCTGCTGGCTGTTCCCGCCGCGTCGGCCGCGGCACCGGGGTGTGACACCAAGCCCATAGAAAAGGCGTTGACGGAACTGAGCAGCGCCGACGCCTCGGGGATCAGCGTGACGGTGAAGAGTCCACGCTGCGGTGTGCGGAACGCCGGGGTCGGCCTCGCCGACCTGAAGACGGGACGCAAGGTCGTCGGCAATGAGCACAGCCGTATCGCCAGCAACACCAAGACCTGGGTGGCCACGGTCGTGCTCCAGCTCGTCGGCGAAGGCAAGATCAAGCTCGATGACAGCGTCGACCACTATCTGCCGGGTCTGATCCGCACCCAACACTATGACGGGCGCAAGATCACGATTCGGCAGTTGCTCCAGCACACCAGTGGCCTGCCCGATTACCTGGACGCGCCGTACTGGGAGGACGAGCTTGCGCACCGCTGGGATCACTTCGAGCCCCTGGACACGGTTCTACAGGCGTTGACTCTGCCCCCGACCGACAACAGCACTCCGCACCACTTCTCCTACTCCAACACCAACTACAACCTGGCCGGGCTGATCGTCGCCAAGGTCACCGGCCGCAGCATCGGCACCGAGATCAAAGAGCGGATCATCAAGCCCCTCGGGCTGCGCCACACGTCCTGGCCGGGCGACCGGACCACGCTCCCCGAGCCGGACCTGCGAAGCTACGTGGAGCGGTCCGGGAAAGTGCTGGACTGGACGGAATGGAACGTCTCCGGGTCCGACGCATCCGGCGCGCTGGTCTCCACCGGTGCCGACGTCACCACCTTCTTCACCGCGCTGATGTCCGGCAAACTGCTGGCCCCGGCCGAGCTGGCCGAGATGAAGAAGACCGTTGTGGACCCCGAGGAGAGGGGCGGGCGCTACGGCCTGGGAGTCGAGCGGTATGAGAGCACCCCGGGCTTTGTCACCTGGGGACACAGCGGCTTCATGGAGACCGGCCACAAGCTCAGGAACGCTGTCACCGATGACGGCCGGCGGGCCGTGACGCTGCTGATCGGCTCGGAAGAGTTCAAGGAGGAGAAGGTGGACTCCATCCTCCGCGAACTCATCCGCGACCTGCGCTGACGGGGAGCGGCTGTCGGGGAGCGGCCGTCAGGGACCATCTGACCAGGAGCCTTCGGCCAGAACCCGCAACTGGAGCCAGAGGACCAGCCGTTCGTCGGGGTCCGCCAGGTCGATCCCGAGCTGCCGGCCGACCTGCTTCAGACGGTAGCGGCAGGTGTTGGGATGGACGGACAGCGCCTTCGCCGCGCCTGCCACGTCACAGCCCGCGTCGAACCAGGACACCAGGGTGCGGGCGTAATCGGTGCCGTGCTCGGCGTCCGCCGCCAGCACCCGCCGCCAGGCGCCCGCCCGCAACTCCCGCCGCTCCCCCATCACATCGCGCAGCCGCAGCAGCGTCACCCGGGACCGCACCTCGGCTACGGTGGCCACCGGCAGATCCTCGTTCAGCAGCCGCAGGACCAGGTCCGCGTCCGCACGCGAGTCCGCCACCTCGCCGAGGTCGGGCACCACCTCGCCGAGCGCCGCCCGTACCGGCACCCGCAGCGACCGCCCGGCCCGGCGCACGATGTCCTCCGCCAACTGCCGGTGCCGCCGGTCGGCCGTCCTCTGCTCCTGCGTCCTCTGCTCCTGCGTCCTATGCTCCCCGCCCTGCTTCCCGGGCGCGGGCAGCAAGGCGTACACCACCCCGTCCAGGAGCACGCACCCATGCCGCCCGTGGCGGGCCTCGCACTGAAGGCGCACGACGTCCAGCAGCCTGAGCAGGGTCCGCTCGGCGTCCGGCACACTCGCCGAGGAGTCCAGCACGAACGCGGCCACCCGGACCGCGTCCCACCCCAGGCGGTGCGCCGCCGTCGAGGCATCCGCCGAACCCTCCAGCAACCGGCGTACCAGGTAGGTGTTCTGGTCGCGAGCCAGTTCCCGGGCCACGCGGGCGCGCAGCAGAAGCAACGCCGCCGTGGACGCGCCCTGGGCCAGGGTCTCCTCCACGCCCGCGGCCAGCGTGCCGCCGTCGACCACCCAGATCGAGCCGAGCGTCTCGCCGCCGGCCCGCACCGCGACGGCGAGCCGCGGCAGGTCCCCCGCGGTGAGCGGAGGCAGCCGCACCGGCCCGTCCGAGCCGAACACCCGCCGGACCTGGTCCTCGTTCGCCACGCCGGCCGGGACCTGAAGGCCGAGGATGCCCTGGCGGCGGTCCTCATCGACCGGCTGACCGGGCACCGTGGAGTAGGCCAGAATCCGCTGGTGCGGGTCCTCCACAGAGGTGGCCCCGCCGGTCGCCGCCGCAATCGCGTCGGCCAGCGCGAACAGCTCACCCGGCCCACCTCCGGGGGCGGACCGGGCGCCGATCGCCGAGGCCAGCATCAGATACACATGGTGCCAGGACACCTCCTCGTCGACCGACAGCAGCGCCACACCATACGCTTCGGCCTCCCCGACCGGCCCGTCCGCGCCCCGCACCACGACCCCCGTCACCCCGGCCGCCGCCGCGGCCCGCACCAGCGACCCGGCCGCGACTGCCCGCACCCCGACCGCCAGCAGCAGAGCCCCGGGCGCATGCGGGAGCGGGACATGCGCGTCATACAGCAGCACCTCGGTGACCGGGGTGGCGGGGCCGGCGGGCGCGGTGTGGAGCCGCAGGGCCAAACTGCCGACGAGATCGCCGAGCGTACAAGCGTTCAAAGGTGCTCCTCAAAGCCCCGGCCCGGACGGGCCGCTGCCGGAGAGGATATTTTGTCTCCCGCAAGCGCCCGGCCGATTGGCCGCCTCCGAGGTCTCCAGGAACACCGGGACCCCCGCGCGTTCGGCCTCCTCAAGGCCGGGCCGGATGACCACAGCACCCAGGCCCCTGCCCTGGGCCCGCGGATCCCCCCCCGACGGTGGCGAGGCACCACACCGGGTCCCTCGGGCGGTACGGTGCCCGTGCTTCCCGGGCGGACTCCATGGCCGCCGCCCGGTCCCCCGCGAGCTCGGTGGCCGGCGGGCCGATCGCGGCGAACCCGGGACCTGGGTCCCGATCCGGAGTGCTCCAGGCGGCCACGGCACGGCAGCCGCCGGCCACCCAGGCGCGGCCGGCCGGGGAAACCGGTGCCGACCGACGGCTGGCCATCCTCGTTACCCCTCTTCTTCCTCCGCGTCGCCGATGGCGACGCGGAGGTCGTGCATGCTCTGCTGGACCTCGATCACGGCCTGGTCGCGGAGCGCTGTCCAGACCAGCCGGTGGCGGCCACCACCTCGTGAGCGATGTCCATGACAGCTCTCCCGTCCGTCTCCACCCGCACCGCATCCGCGGGGAGGCGCTGATCCAACAACCGCGCCTTGCGGGCACTGCCTGCCAGCTCCTGCTCCAGCTCCGAGCCGAGTTCCCGGCGCACCAGCCGCTCGCGGGCGGTGGCATCGGAGGCGGTGAGAAGGACCCGCACGATCCGCACCCCCGTCCCCATGGCCCGCTGGAACATACCGGTCGTCTCGGGCAGCACACTGACGGTGTTCGTATAGATCAGTCGGTGGTAGCCGCACCGGGTGAAGTTGGCCCACACGGCGGTCAGATTGCTCTCGGTGATCTCCGAACGGTGAGGGTCCCCCTCCGGGGCCGGATGCACCTGCCCCATGAAGTCACCATCGATAACCGCGTGAGAGACCGCCGCGGCCCGCAGCAACGCCGAGACCTCCCATCCCACCGTCGTCTTGCCGACTCCAGCCCGTCCACCGATGAGTAGCACTTCCGCAGGATCCATGGAGGCAGCGTGCCAGCTCGCATCCGTCTCATGCGATCCGATATCGATCAGCCCCACGGCCACAGGCACCACCAGCAAAACCACGATCGGCGCCACTGCCTGGACCGACACACCGACGCCCAGAACTCCGCCCCGGCCGGGGCCGAGCAATGCTCAATACCTGTGGATCACTCCTGGCGGAGGGAGGCGTACCGTCCCGATGGATCGATCGATAGGTCATCGAGCAAGGCCGACGTTGTAGCGTCGGCCGGGAGGGCACGCCCGTGCTTACGGCAGTCAATGAGGACGGCACCACGCCAAGCGGCAGCTCGCTGCCGGATGAGATCGTTCAGGAAGGCGCACGGCGGATGCCCGCCGCCGCGCTGGAGGCCGAAGTCAACTCCCACATAGCGGAGTTGGCCGACGAAAGCGACGGCAAAGGGCACCGTCTGGTGGTGCGCAACGGCTATCACGAGCCCCGGCGGGTCGCGACCGGGGCCGGTGTGGTCGAGGTGAAGGCACCGCGGGTGAGCGACAAGCGCGTCGACGAGGCCACGGGCGAGCGCAAGCGGTTCGTCCGCCTGGAGGAGGCCAAGGCACAGCTCGTCGAACGCCCCGAGGCGGTCGCAGCGTGAGCACCCTCGCGGCCCAGGCCATCAGCACCAGGCGGCTGGACCTGCTGCCGCTGCGCGTCGAGCACGCCGAGGAGATGGCCGCCGTACTGTCCGACCCGGCCCTGCACACCTTCATCGGCGGCACTCCGGACACCCCTGGGGCCCTGCGCTCGCGCTACCAGCGCATGACCGCGGGCTCTCCCGATCCGGCCGTCTCCTGGCTGAACTGGGTGATCCGGCTCCGTGACGAGGCCGACCTGACGGGCACCGTCCAGGCGACAGTCAGCCCCTCCGGCCACGGCCGCATCGCCGAGATCGCCTGGGTGGTGGGAACCCCGTGGCAGGGAAGAGGCTTCGCTACCGAAGCAGCCCAAGGACTCATCGGCTGGCTCAGCCGGCAGCCGGTGCACACCGTCATCGCCCATATCCACCCCGAGCATCGGGCATCCGCCGCCGTGGCCACTGCCGCCGGGCTCACGCCCACCGACGAACGGCACGACGGCGAGATCCAATGGCATCGGAGCATCAGCCTGTGACTTCGCCGATCCACAGATCTTGACCATTACTCGCCGGGCCCCGGCCTCGGCCGTTGCCACCAAGCCGGCGCAGGTCTCAAGGCTGCTCAGCTTGTCTTTCAACGTGCGGTCCAGATCCAGCCCAGTGGGGTGAGGCCGAGTGCGTGGGCGACGGATTGGGAGGCGTGGTTGTCCGCGGTGGTGCTGTAGAAGAGCACGGTCTTGGTGCGGTGCTCACGCTGGGACCAGGCGGCTACGACGGTCGGTGCGAGGCGCTTGCCGCGGAAGTCGGGACGGGTCCAGATGCCTGCCTCTGCGGCGGTGGCGTTCGACGCGGGTGTGAAGCAGATCGACACCGGCTCCCGGCCGTGGACGGCCATGGCCCACTCACCCATGCGCCCGTTGATCAGTTCGTTCCACTCGTCGGGCTGCCAGTTGTCCGGCCGGATCAGGTGTTGAGCGGTGCGCCGGCCGTCGGCGGTGGAGACGATGATCGGCAGCGGGGCTGGGTCTGGGACGTCGAGACGGTCCGGGAAGACGAAACACGGGCCGCCCTCGACGGACACCGTTCGGTCGTCGAGGGATGCGACCAGACAGTGAAGCGCGTCGGGTAGACGGCCGGGGCTGTACTCCTGGTCCATGCCGTCCATGGAGCTGGGGAGCGCGAGTCCGGGTGCGAGTGCCAGGAGACGTGCGTGAGGGGACCATGCCCACACCGCGAGCAGGGAAGGATCTTTCAGGGTTGCTTGAGGGGTGTCCGGGTCTGGTGCGAGGCCGTAGTTCGCGTCGATCTCCAGGGCCAGCAGGCGTCCTTCGTCCCAACTCATGGCAAGAGGCTAGCTTCGCTGGACGGCCTGGGCAGAAGAGTTTCCTCCAAGGAGACAGTGGTTCGGCCTTGGTGTGATCAGGCGCGCTGTCGAGACGCTGATGATCAACCAAGGGCCGTGAGAGTGAGTCTGCTGCACAACCCTGCCCGCATCGAGTCCCTGATGATGTTGTCCCGGTTCCGGACACTCACTGTGGCTGCGCCCGGTCGCCGACGCCGCCCCTGACCGGTGCTTTTGCCACACATACGGGTACGGCGAGAACAAGCACCTGATGATTCCGGGCTGGCCGTACTCGGTCGTTGCCGCGCTGGAGACCGGGAGGACGTCGTGGACAGCGATCCTGGACGCCGTTCGGCTGGCGCCCAGCGCCGACGTTGCGGCGGTGACCAGTGCGCAGATCCGGGAGGTCATCGAGCGGCTGGTGGCCTCCGGCCAGTGGACGGACGGCGACCCAGACGTGCTGGTGGTGGTCCAAGACCGGTGCGACCGCGGCCGGCATCGACCGTTGTTGGCAGGCGTTCCTACGACGGTTCGACGCGAGCACGCCTTCCGGATGATGAAGCAGACCCTGGGCCGACAGCAGCATCCCCCGCGGGAGCACCGAAACCCTCACGACCAGGCCCCGGCCGACCGCCAGGCACCCGGAACCGGCACCGAGCAACCCGCCATGACGTGGGCAGAGTCCTCGCCACCGGCCAGCCCTGCCAACGACCCACCCACCACAAGGTCGGCACGAAGCCACGGCGGATCAGTTAAAAGACAAGCTCAGTGCCTGTTTCGAATCCCCGGTGCATCGGTCGACACGTTGTCTTGAGAGCCAGAGCGCCGTTGAGCAGGTATGACTGCGGAACCGGATGTGGACAGGCCTGAGCAGGGACGCCGAATTCCTCGGGACAGTCGTTCACATGAGCTACTTGTTGCCGTGATCAAGGCGATGGGTGGTGCTCTGGCCTTCGGCCAGGAGCACTTGTTGACGACGTCGACCCGCGCCCCCGGCGGCGGCGTGCTGGACGTGGTCTTCAACGCCCAGGATGACGGGACGATCCGGCTCTCCCTCACATCACCTGTCGCCGAGGGTGAGGTCACCTCTCTCCGCTTCAAGGACTGCGGCCATCCCACCGCGGAGACTTGCGACGACGACTGTGACGAGATGAGTAGCCCGACCGGGGTGACGTTGGAGACGTGAGCATCAGCAGCGAGCACCCGGCCAGTGCAGACCAGATCTATCGGGCTCTGGTGGCCGTGGGAGCCGAGCCACTCTTCGATCCGGAGATACGGCCCGAGGGCCCTCAGGAGGAGGACCGTCTGCGGCTGCTCGGTGTTCTCCTGGCCAAGGCGGAGCTGGAGCTCACCGCTTCGACTCGGCTGGCGGACGAACAGATGGAGGACGTCGCCGAAACTGTGATCGGCTGGGCCGAGCACGTGGGGCCCGACTCCGATCGTGCGGCGGCGTGCGGCAGGCTCTCGGCCGGGCGGAGGCATCCGTCATCGGGATGCTGCAAGGCATCCACGACCTCCGCATCGCACGACGCGGAAGAAGAGGAGGACTAAGAACTCCTGGCGAAACCGAGCCGGTTGGATCGCTCCGGGACCAATGCCCCAGGGGTGCCGCGCAGTGGCATGGGCGAAGCCGTGGGAGAGGCTCTGCGCATACTGTTCGCAACTACACTCGGCGGTGGCCTGCGTATCGAGGCGCGGGCACCGCTGGCAAGACGACGGGGAGAAGCAGTGGACCGCATCGGGATCATCGGCGTGGGCGAGATCGGCCGCGCCATCGTGGACGGTCTGTGTGACGGCGATGGGGAGCCCCCGGAGATCTACCTCTCACCCCGTGGCGCCCGTGCGGCAACCGAACTGTCTCAGCGGTATCCGAACGTGCAGGTGTGCACCGACAACCAGGACGTGCTGAACCGCTCCGCATTGGTGATCCTCGCCGTCCGCCCCCAGGACCGCGCCGAGGCCCTCGCCGGGCTCCGGGTCGGCAGCGACCACGTCGTGGTCAGCGTCATGACCGGCGTCGCCATCAGCGAGCTGCGCCACACGCTCGGCACCGACGCCCCGGTGGTGCGCGCCATTCCGCTCCCCTCCGCGCGCGAGCGCCGGTCCGTCACCGTGACCTGCCCCTCCCACCCGGCCGTGGACGGCTTCTTCGGCCGCCTCGGTGGGACGCTCCCCGTCGAGGACGAAGCGACCCTCAACGTTTTCCAGGCGCTGACGGCCACGCTGACCTCCCACTACTGGTACCTGGCCACGCTCACCTCCTGGGCCGCCCGGCAGGGGATTCCCGCCGAGGGCGCGGACCGCTACGTCCGCGGCCTCTTCCAGGGCGTCGGTCGCGCATTGGGCGACGACACGCGCTCGCTGCGGCAGCTCGCCGGTGACCACGAGACCCCGAAGGGACTCAACGAGCGCCTCCGCACCACCTGGTTCGACAAGGACAACGCCGAGGCCCTGACCAAGGCGCTCGACGCGCTCCTCTCCGACCTCAAGTAGTTACGTCGGCACAGCCGCCTCGTTATTCCCGCTGGACCAGTCAGCAGACTGAGCGCAGACGTCTCCAACAGATCAGTGCGTACCCGAGCGTGAGGAAGGCTTCGTGGATGTCGTCGCGGATCTCCCAGCGATCCGCAAGCGACGGGACCGGTGCAGGTGGGCGAAGGCGCGCTCCACGACCCGGCGTTGGGTGCCCCGTCCGGAGCCGTGCTCGGTGCCGCGACGAGCGATCAGTGGCTTCACACCAGGTCCCGGACCAGTCGGCGGTACTTGTCGTGGTCGTAGCCGCGATCGCCAAGCACCACGTTCGGGCGTGCCGGGGCCGACCGAGCTTGCCACGCACCGGCGGCACGGCTTCGCGTAGCGGGATGAGCTGGGTGACGTCGTTGGGGCTACCGCCGGTCAAGGTGGCGCGAGCGGGATGCCGGTGGCGGCGGTGATCAGGTGATGCTTGCTGCCCGTCCTGCCCGGTCGACGGGGCCCGCGTAGGCGGAGTCGGCCCACACGATCGTGATCTCTGGGTGCATGAGGCGGAGGCGGAACAGGACTTCCTTCGCTGCGGCGGAGTCGTGCAGGTCGGCTGGGGTGACCATGGCCATGAGGGGGAGGCCGCGAGTGTCGACGACCATGTGGCGCTTGCGGCCGTTGACCTTCTTGCCTGCGTCGTAGCCGCGGGTGGCCTTGGAGACGGATTCGGCGGCCTTGACGCTGGGCGATGATGTGCTTGACTCACTTGTCGCGCGGGTGGGCGGCGCCGTGCGGGGCGACGGTGCCGGTGATGAACCGGCGGAACTCGGTCAGCTTCTCGGTGAGCACGGCCCGTTCGTATGCCTCCAACGCCGCCCGTTCGGCGCCGAGCTGGTAGCCATCGGCCCTGGTCCAGATCAACGGTGGCCAGCCGTTTTCGGCGATGAGCCGCCTGATCAGCCGCTCCGGCCGGTCCAGCGTCAGGCCGGTCTCGGCGGCCAGGTCCTCCTCGCTGATCCCGTCGGGATGCTGTTTGGGGTGGGACGTCGTGCGCCGTTCCCGCCCTCGTACAGTCACGGGTGCGGCACCACACGGCCAGGTCAGTGGCTGCCGTCTGGCTTCACTGGCGGTGCGGTCACTGGTGTGTTCTGAGCGACCCGGATACACCATCTGTTCTGGGCGTCCCGCATCAGCGTCATTTGAAAGATGCTTTCCATGGGGTCATGGTCATCCGTGGGGAGTTGCCCGTCGGAGTCTGCGGAGCGTTGCCGTGCGTGGACTACGGCCACCTCGGGTGTGAGGAAAACGATGCTCTCAACGAGGTAACGGACGTTGATATTCTCCAGCGCTCCCCCGGGAGCGAAGACATGGGCTTGTGCCCTGTACAGCAGATCGGCGCCGAACACCAGGTTGCCGCCGAAGTTCACGAAGACCGCGTCTTTGGAGAACAGAGCGTTCATCGCTTTGGCATCGTTGTTATTGAACGCGATCTCATAGCGCGTCACGAGCTCGGCGATCTCATCCCGCACCGTGTTCATGTGTCTCCCATCGGGGGATGTATGGACAGATCGAGTCTCATACCTCAACTGCGCTTGAAGTCAAGAATGTCTTGGCGCTCTGCCTTATTCAGAGGCGGTGTCGTTAAAGCGGCCCGCTCGCGGGCATAGTGATCTGCCGTCGGATCACTACTGATTGGCGTCGGCCGTAGCACGTGACCGCGAAGCTCCGCGTCCCGGCCGGATGGCCGTCCCAGGCCAGATGCGGGGAGCGGTCCTGGCCCGGCCCGCCGAACAGGGTGCTGCGCCGGGCGGCGGCCAGGGTCTCACCGTCAGCGACGTCGACGTCGGTGCTGCGAAGTGCGAACGGCGGTACCGGAGGAAGCGCGCTGTAGGGGTCGTAGCACTTGGTCATGTCCGATCCTTCGGCCGTCAGCACTACGATCACTGGTCGTGCGTGGTTGACCGGAACCGCGCAGTTCTTCCTCGATCCGGAGGATTCGCTCCCGGAGGGCTTCTACCTGTGATCCCGTTTCTGGAAGGCGCCCCGCCCATGGCGGCCGCCATCGATGTCCTGCGCAAGAGCTTGCTCGACGGACTGGACCCGGAGGCCGGGCCGCCGCGCTCCGTCGTCCCGGTGCCACACGGCCAGCTCCTGCTCATGCCCGCGCACTGGGGGAACTACGCCGGGGTGAAAATGGTGACCGCGGCACCGGGCAACGCGGCCCGTGGCCTCCCCCGCATTCAGGGCAACTACCTGCTCCTGGACGGCGAGACCCTCACACCGCTGGCCCTGCTCGACGGCATCGCCCTCACATCCGTACGCACCGCCGCCGTCTCTGCGGTGGCCGCCGACGCGCTGGCCGGGCCGGATGCGAGCCGACTCGTCCTGTTCGGAACAGGACCGCAGGCCCGGTCCCATCTGGAGGCCCTTAGCTGCGTCCGGCCGATCCAGGACGTCGCGGTCATCGGCCGGAACGCCGACCGTGCCCGCGCTTTCGCGGCCGAGGCCGGGGCGCGGGTCGGCACGGTGGACGACATCGTGCACGCGGATATCGTCGCGTGCTGCACGACGGCACGCACCCCGTTGTTCGACGGCGCCCTGCTGCCGGCATCGGCGACCATCGTGGCCGTCGGCTCGCACGAGCCCGACGCCCGGGAGGTCGACGAAACGGCCGTCGCCAGGTCCACAGTGGTCGTCGAAGCGGTCTCGGCCGCGCTGCGCGAAGCCGGCGATGTGGTCCAGGCGGTCCAGGCGGGCGCCGTCGATCCCGGCGAGCTGGTGTGCCTGGCCGATGTCGTGTCGGGCAGGCACGAGATCCCCCCGGACCGGCCGCGCTTCTTCAAGAGCGTAGGCATGGCCTGGGAAGACCTGGTACTCGCCGCGGCCCACTTCGAGGCAGCCGGGATATGAACTAGCCGTCCTGGCCGGGCGATCGAGGGTGCGGTGTCGAGCGTGGGGGGCAGGCCCTGCTCCCCCACGCCGTACGCGCCGCCCCGCTCAACACCCATGTTCCCGCCGACGGCTTCAGCGGCCGTCCTCGGACCGCCCAGCACACCGAACGCCACCGCGTCCATCCGGCCCGGCTCATCGCTTCGGCCCCGCCACCGGCACAGTGAGCGGATGCCTGTCCATCGCCGGGAGATGTAACCTCACACGCCGGGTGCGGGCCGCACGGCGATCCCGTTCCGCTCGAGCAGCGCCGTCGTCACCCCGTCTCCCGGCACCAGCTCCCCGGTGAAAGATCCGTCGTACACCACACCTTGTCCGCACGATGGACTACGCGGCATCAACAGCGCCTCCGTGCAGCCTCCCTGCCGCGCCGCCGCAAGTGCGCGCCGTGCTCCGGTCACGAACGCCTCTGTCACGTCATGCCCGGTGTCTGCAACGACCCGCGCCGTCCCGTCGAGCACATCGTGCCCGTCACCGCCCACCAGTTCGGCCGGCCTCCGCGGCGTCGCGAGCCCGCCCGCGACCTCTGGGCAGAAGGAGACGACTTCGCGACCGGCCACTGCCTCCTCGAACTCCGCCGAAACCTTATGACGTCCGTCGAAGCGGCACGGCACCCCACGCAGACACGCGCTCACCAGGATTGCTTCCATGCCGCCAGGTTAGCGATGCGGTGGGCTGGTGCGGTCGTCGGTCCGCGGAGCGGATCTGTCCCTGATCGAGCTCGCGACCAACTGGGGCGAAGAGCAGGGCCGGGTAATTTCCGGAGGCGGCCAGACTGGAGGATGACCGCTGCCGTCCCGAGCGCGGGCGGCCAGCATCATCGTCACTGTGCCCAGGAGCGGCCGCCTGGCGAACTCCAGGTCCCCGGCGTCGGGTTCGTCACCGTACGCCCACTCGGCGAGCGACTCCGCGATCGCCGTCAGGTTTCCCTGCCCTTGTACTCCGCGGCGAACGAGCGCCGCCCCGGACGCGGCGCCGGGTCCCGCTCGGGAACCTGCCCGTAGCTCTGGCGTTCATCGTGAGCGACCCTGCCCCCTGACCTTCCGCAGCAGGAGGCTGAACTCACTGCCCTGCTGCGCGGTGGCGCCGCCGGGTGCGGTGGACACAGACGGCGCGGCGGTCTGAGACATGGAGAGCTCCGGTCACCGGGCGCTGCCCGGCGACGCGCCAGAGTCGTATCCGTCCGTCTTCCGGACACATCCCCACCAGGCGGTCGTCCCGGCTGACGGCTGCTTTTCCGAGTCCCGGCACCCGCTGCTCGAAGAGCGTGCGGCGATGCTCCAGGTCCCACAGGCGCACCGGGACGGTGCCGCCGCCCAGGCCGTCGTCGGCCAGGAGCGTGCGCCCGCTCGGGCCGATACGGCTGCGATACGCGGGCGGACTCCTCCGGCCCGGCCTCACTGAGCCGGTGCTGGTCCTCCGCGCACTCCGCCACCCGCGCCTTGAGCTCTCCATGCGCGGGTGGCCGTCGTGCGCGGACGGGTCCGTTCGTGGTCACGCCGTCGCCCTGATCAGCCGGTGTACAGGGCCGCGTGCAGGGTGCGCACGGCCAGGGAGATGGCGGCTTCGGCGGCGTGCGACTCGCGCAGGGCGTTGAGCATCACGAAGTCGTGGATGATGCCCTGGACGCGGACGGCGGTGACGGACACGCCGGCCTCGCGCAGCTTATTTGCGTAGGCCTCGCCCTCGTCGCGCAGGACGTCGGCCTCGGCGGTGATGACCAGGGCCGGGGGCAGGTCCTTGAGCTGCTCGGTGGTGGCGCGCAGCGGGGAGGCGGTGATCTGGGCGCGCTCGGCCTCGTCGGTCGTGTACTGGTCCCAGAACCACTGCATGCCGTCGCGGCGCAGGAAGTAGCCGGTGGCGAACTGGTGGTAGGAGTTGGTGTCGAAGCTCGCGTCGGTCACCGGGTAGAACAGCACCTGCTGGAGCAGCGGGACACCGCCGCGCTCCTTCGCCATCAGAGTGAGGGCGGCGGCCATGTTGCCGCCGACCGAGTCACCGGCCACCGCGATCCGGGTGGCGTCCAGGTCCTTGGTCGCACCCTGCTCCACCACCCATCGCGCTACGGTCCAGTTCTGCTCGATGGCGACCGGGTAGCGTACCTCCGGCGAGAGGTCGTACTCGGGAAAGACGACCGCGGCGTTGGCGCCGACGGCGAGTTCGCGCACCAGGCGGTCGTGGGTGTGGGCATTGCCGAAGACCCAGCCGGCGCCGTGGATGTAGATGATGACCGGCAGGGTGCCCGTGGCGCCGGCGGGCTTGACGATGCGCGCCCGGACGGTGCCCGTGGGGCCGCCGGAAACCGTGATCCACTCCTCGTCGATCACCGGCTTGGCGATCTCGCCGGACTGCACCTCGTCGACGGCCTTGCGGCCGTCCGCCGGGGCGAGGTCGAAGAGGTAGGGCGGGTTGGCGGTGGCCTCGACGAAGTCCTGGGCGGCGGGTTCGAGCACCGGCTTGACGGGCGTGAAGGCTTCGGGCATGTGAGTCTCCTGGGATTGCGTGGGGCACACCGGTCGGTCCGGCGCCGCCGCGACCCACCGTAGGAGCCCTGTGCGCCGGGCAGTTGCCCGCAAGCGCACTTTCGGCGGCCCCGCGGCGCACGTGCGCAGGCGGTGCGCTGCGGGGCCGGTGCGAGTGCGCGCACGGGACACACCGCGGCTGGAACCGGCCCTAACGTAACGGTTCGGCGGTCGCGGTTCACCTCTGATTCGACGGCGAACACGGACCCCGGCACCGCAATTCCCATCCCGGAGGGGGTCCCGCAAGCGTGTCCTCAATGCCGGTCGGCGGTCTGGCTCCTCAGGCCGTCGACGATCCCGCAGAGCTCGTCGTCCGCAACGCGAAAATCCACACCGGAGACCCGAACCGCCCGCAGGCGGGGGCGATGGCCGTCCGGAACGGTGTGATCACGGTCGTCGGCGACGACAAGGACGTGGCCCCGCACGTCGGTTCGGCCACCAAGGTGGTCGACGCGCTCGGCCGACGGGTGGTCCCGGGTCTCAACGACGCCCATCTGCATGTGATTCGTGGCGGGCTCAACTACGTACTGGAGCTGCGCTGGGACGGGGTGCCCACGCTGCGGCAGGGCCTGGCGATGCTGCGCGAGCAGGCCGCGCGTACCCCGGGGGGCCAGTGGGTGCGGGTGGTGGGCGGCTGGTCGGCCGAGCAGTTCGCCGAACGGCGGTTGCCGACCGTCGCCGAGCTGAACGCGGCCGCCCCGGACACCCCGGTGTTCGTCCTGCACCTGTACCAGTCGGCCGTCCTCAACCGGGCGGCGCTGAAGGCCGCCGGTTTCGACAAGGACACCCCCGACCCGAGGGGCGGCCAGATCGTGCGTGGCCGGGATGGGGAGCCGACGGGCATGCTGCTGGCCGCGCCCAGCGCCCTCGTCCTCTATTCGACGCTGGCCAAGGCGCCGGTGCTGAGCGAGGAGCACCGGAAGTCCTCGACCCGGCATTTCCTGCGCGAGCTGAACCGGTTCGGGCTGACGTCGGCGATCGACGCGGCCGGCGGCTTCCAGAACTTCCCCGAGAACTACAGCACCGTCATCGAGCTGGCCGAGGCCGGTGAGCTGTCGCTGCGCATCGCCTATCACCTCTTCCCGCAGACCCCGGGCCAGGAGGTGGCCGACCTCACCCGCTGGATCGAGATGGCGGACTACGGGGACGGCGACGAATGGCTGCGTCTCAACGGCGCGGGCGAGAACCTGACCTGGGCGGCCGCCGACTTCGAGAACTTCAACCAGCCACGTCCCGAACTCGACGACTACGAGACGGAGTTCGAGAAGGCGGTGCGTCTTCTCATGGCGAACGGCTGGGGATTTCGGCTGCACGCCACCTACGACGAGACCATCCGCCGGGATCTCGCGGTCTTCGAGAAGCTGGCCGCCGAGGGCCTCTTCCCGGCCGGGAACCGGTGGTTGTTCGACCACGCGGAGACCGTGTCGGCGGAGAGCCTCGACCGCGTGGCCACGCTCGGCGGTGCGATGTCCGTGCAGAACCGCCTGTCCTTCCAGGGCGAGGCATTCCTGCGCCGCTACGGCCCCGGTGCCGCCGCCGACGCCCCGCCGGTCCGGGAGATGCTGGAGCGCGGGCTGACCGTGGCCGCCGGCACCGACGCCACCCGGGTCTCCACCTACAACCCGTGGGTCGCCCTGCACTGGCTGATCAGCGGGCGCAACGCCGGTGACCTCGTGCTCCGCCCCCGGTCCAACCGTGTCGACCGGCAGACAGCCCTGCGCATGTTCACCCGGGCCGGCGCCGAACTGACGGGTGAGGAGGGGGTCAAGGGCATCCTGCGCCCGGGTTTCTTCGCGGATCTCGCGATCCTCTCCGACGACTACTTCACCGTGCCCGAGCCGGAGATCGCCCACATCGAGTCGCTGCTCACGGTCACCGGCGGCCGGATCGTCTACGCCGCCGGCGAGTACGCGGGCCTCGACGAGGAGCTGCCGGCCATCACCCCCGGCTGGAGCCCGGTGGCGCACTTCGGCGGCTACCAGGCGGCCCCGCGCGGACCGGCGGGCGTACGCCAGGCGGAGGCGCTGGGCGAGGCCGTCGCCGAGTCCGAGCTGCACCGGGCGTGGCGGGTCCGGCGCGGCCTGATTCCGGACGGCGCCGCCACGCCGTCCGACCCCTGCTTCCTCTGAGACTCCCGGAAGAAGGACGGCACTTGCCCTTCCTCCTTCCGGGGCACCATCCCACCCTTTGCTGAGAAAGGTTCTTCGTCATGGTCGACATCGCCCAGGTGACCGCTGCCCCCAGCCCCGATCTGCTGACCCCCGACAACTGCGCCGTGCTGTTCGTGGACCACCAGCCGCAGATGTTCTTCGGCACCGCCAGCGGCGACCGCACCGCGATCATCAACTCCACCCTGGGTCTGGCCAAGGCCGCCAAGGCGTTCGACGTGCCGGTCGTGCTGAGCACCGTGGCCGCCGAGTCCTTCTCCGGCCCCATCCTGCCGCAGCTCGCGGACGTCTTCCCCGGCCGGCAGATCATCGACCGCACCTCGATGAACGCCTGGGAGGACGCGGCGTTCGTCGAGGCCGTCAAGGCGACCGGTCGCGAGAAGCTCGTCATCGCCGGTCTGTGGACCGAGGTGTGCGTGGTCCTGCCGGCCCTCTCCGCCATCGCCCAGGGCTACGAGGTCTACGTGGTCGCCGACGCGTCCGGCGGTGTCACCCCGCAGGCCCATGAGCACGCCGTCCAGCGCATGGTCCAGGGCGGTGCCGTCCCGGTCACCTGGCTCCAGGTGCTCCTGGAGTTCCAGCGCGACTGGGCCCGCACGGGGACGTACGAGGCGGCGACGAACGTGGTCAAGGAGCACGGCGGCGCCTACGGCCTCGGCCTGGTCTACGCCCAGACCATGATCGGCGCCAACACCGCCGGCTGAGCAGACGTCACGGACGAGTCAGGAACAGGCAGGAAGACATGGATGCTGGACTGCTGGTCCTCCGGCTGCTGGCGGGACTCCTCATCGCCGGTCACGGAGTGCAGAAGGTGAGCTTCCACCTCGGGGGCAACGGCTTGGTGGGTGGAACGGAGGAGTTCCGGCACGACGGTTTCCGCGGCGGGCGGCTGACCGCGATCGTCGCGGGCGGCAGCCAGATCGGCGCCGGTCTGTTCCTGGCAGCCGGACTGCTCACGCCACTGGCGGCGATGGCGGCGATGGGCGTGATGACGGTCGCGGGCACGGTCAAGTGGCCCAAGGGCCTGTGGGTGCAGAACGACGGGTACGAGTATCCGCTGGTCCTCGTCGTCATCTCGGTGTCCCTGGCCCTCACCGGGCCCGGCCGGTGGTCCGTCGACCACGCGCTGGGCCTCACCCCGTGGCCGCTGTGGCTCGTCCTCGCGACGATCGTCATCGGCCCCACGAGCGGGCTGCTCACCCGCGCGGTGCTGCACCGCACCCCCACCGCACCGGAAGGAGCTCCCCGTGCGCGGGCTGCTGACTGACGCGCTCCACACGCTGGTACCGCCCCGGGACGACCGCCACGGCCCGCTGCCTCCCCTGATGCTGGCGCTGACGGTGGTCACCGGACTGGTCGACGCGGTGAGTTATCTGTCGCTCGGGCATGTCTTCGTCGCCAACATGACCGGCAACGTGGTGTTCCTCGGCTTCGCGCTGGCGGGCGCCCCGAACCTGTCCGCGTTCGCCTCCGTCGTCGCCCTGGCCGCGTTCCTCGTCGGGGCACTGGCCGGGGGGCGGCTGGGCACCCGGTTCGCCGCACACCGAGGGACTCTGCTGAAGACGGCGACGGCCGTGCAGACCGTGCTGGTCGCCGTCACGGTGGCCGTCACCGCGGTCACCGACGGCCGGGTCGGCACCGGTGTGCAGTACACGCTGATCGTGTTTCTCGGGCTCGGCATGGGCCTCCAGAACGCGGTGGCCCGACGCCTCGGCGTCCCCGACCTGACCACGACCGTCCTGACGCTGACCCTGACGGGCCTGGCCGCGGACTCCACCCCGGCGGGCGGTGCCGCGCCCCGGCCGGGCCGCCGGATCCTGTCCGTGCTCGCCATGCTGCTCGGCGCGTTCGCCGGAACCCAACTCCTGCTCCACGGCCATCTGGTGCTCACCCTGGGCCTGGCCCTGCTGCTCCTGGCCCTGACCTCCCTGACGACGCACCGACTGTCCGGCGGCGCCCCCGCCTGGACCCGGTCGGGAGCAGCATGAGCGACGCTGCCACCGACTCCCCGTGGGCGCCGCTCGCGGCGCGCGTCTTCCGGGCGCTGTGGATCGCCCAGTTGGTCTCCAACATCGGTAGCTGGATGCAGACGGTGGGCGCCCAGTGGCTGCTGGTCGGGGACAGCGCCGCGCTGGTGACGCTGGTGCAGACGGCCGCCAGCCTGCCGGTCGTGCTGCTGGCCCTGCCCTCCGGGGTGATAGCCGACCGCTTCGAGCGGCGCTCGGTGCTGGTGACCGCGCAGTTCGCGATGCTCGCGGTGTCGAGTGCGCTCGCCGTGCTGGCGTTCCTGGACGCCCTGTCACCGACGGTACTGCTGCTCCTGACCTTCCTGCTGGGCTGCGGGACCGCGCTGATGGGCCCGGCCTGGCAGGCCATCCAGCCCGAGCTGGTGGGGCGGGAACGGCTCGGTCAGGCGGCGGCGCTGGGCGCGGTGAACATGAACCTGGCCCGTGCCGTCGGCCCGGCGCTCGGCGGGGCGGTGGTCGCGGCGGCGGGCGCGGGCTGGGTCTTCGCCTTCAACGCGGCGTCCTATCTGGGCGTCGCGGCGGTCCTGCTGCTGTGGCGGCGCCCCGCCGCGGCGGCCGCCCCGCCCGCCCGGAACGAAGGGCTGCTGGCCGCCCTGTACGCCGGCCGCCGCTACGTCTGGAACGCGCCCGGCGTCCGCCGCGTTCTGCTCCGCACGCTCCTGTTCATCCCCGGCGGTGCCGCGCTGTGGGCCCTGCTGCCGCTGGCCGCGAGCCGCTCCCTGGGCCTCGGCTCGGGTGGCTACGGACTGCTGCTCGCGGCGGTGGGGGCCGGCGCGGTGGGCGGGGCCTTCCTGCTGCCCCGCGCCCGTCGCCTGCTCGGCGCCAACGGCATCCTCGCCGGCGGCGCCCTGGTGTTCGCCGGGGTGCTCGCGGTGCTGGCCACGGTCCATGTGCCGGGGCTGGTCGCGCTCGCTCTGCTGCCCGCGGGCCTCGCCTGGATCGCCGTTCTGTCCACGCTCAACGCGGCCGTGCAGACGCGGCTCCCGGGCTGGGTCAGGGCGCGCGGGCTCGCCGTGTACCTGCTGGTCTTCCAGGGCGGGCAGGCGCTGGCGGCGCCCCTGTGGGGTGCGGTGGCCGACTGGCTCGGGCTGAGCACCTGTCTGCTGATCGCCGGCGGCGCCATGCTGCTCAGTGCGGCCAGCGTACGGCGGTGGCCGCTGCACGAGGCCGAGGGCATCAACCCCACGCCGTCGGACCACTGGCCCGCGCCTCCCCTCGTGTTCGAGCCGGGGGAGGCCGACGGCCCGGTCCTGGTCTCCGTCGTCTACCGGGTCCCGGCGGAGCGACGGGCCGAGTTCAGGGACCGGATGCGCCGCGTGGCCCGCTCCCGGCGCCGTACCGGAGCCCTGTCCTGGGGCCTCTACCAGGACGGCCACGACCCGGAGCGCTTCGTCGAGAACTACCTCGTCTCCTCCTGGGCGGAGCACCACGCCCAGCACCACGTCCGGCTGACGGCCACCGACCGCCGGTTCGAGGAGGAGGCCCGAGCGCTGCTCACCCCGGGCACCGCGCCCGAGGTGACGCACGCCTTCGACACCTCGGCGGGACCGGCGATACCGCCCTGAGCCTCAAGGGCGGGCAAATGTTGCGGAGGTTGGCCCGCGCCAGGCGGACCATGCGGCCGACTCCGCCGCTCAGCACCGCCCGGCTCGCGCAGAGCGCGGGGGACGGCCAGGGCGGGGACGCGCCGGGCCTCGGCGCGCGTTCGCCCGGCACGCGCCGAGCTGGAAGGTGATGGTGGTACGGCCGCCAGGGAACCCCTGGCGGCCGAACGCGGCGCTGTTGCGCCACATCACCCGCACGCTTCTCGGTCGAACCGGAGAACGTGAACGCGCGCGTTCTTCTCAGTCGAACCGCAGGTCGGACAGGTGCCGTTCGAGAGCGCTGATCTCATCCCCGGGCTCCGGCTCGGCCGGGCGGGCGGCCATCAGGGCGGCCAGTTCGCCGCCCGCGCGGCGGATGCGCGTGGGCAGGCCCTCGGCGTACTCGCCGCCGCCGGTCCCCCAGTCCTCGGACGCCGCGTACACGCCGGTCGGTACGACGACGGCGCGCAGGTAGGCGAAGAGCGGGCGCAGCGCGTGTTCCAGGACCAGGGAGTGCCGGGCCGTACCGCCCGTCGCGGCGACGAGGACCGGCCTGCCGGTGAGGGCGCCGGGGTCGATCAGGTCGAAGAACGACTTGAACAACCCGCTGTAGGAGGCGCTGAACACGGGGGTCACGGCGATCAGGCCGTCGGCGCCCGTCATCGCGTCGATGGCGGCGGCCAGTGGGGGCGGCGGGAAACCGGTGACGAGTTGGTTGGCGATGGCGACAGCCAGCTCGCGCAGCTCGACGACGCGGCTCTCCACCTCGTACCCCCGCGGCCCGAGTTCGCCGTGGACCGCCTCGGCGAGCCGGTCCGCGAGTAGGCGGGTGGAGGACGGGGTGCTCAGCCCGGCCGACACGGCGACGAGCCTCACCGGGCGACCTCCGGCTGTGGCGGTGAGACTCATACGGCGGCCTCCTGCCGTGCGGCGGCGAGCAGGGCCGCGTGAGTGGGTGCCTCGGGCACGTCCGCCGGCCGCCTGGCCGCGAACTCCTTGCGCAGGACGGGTACGACCGCTTCGCCCAGGATGTCGATCTGCTCCAGCACCGACTTCAGCGGCAGCCCGGCGTGGTCCATCAGGAACAGTTGCCGCTGGTAGTCGCCGACCGTCTCGCGGAAGGTCAGCGTCCGCTCGATGACCTGCTGGGGGGAGCCCACGGTCAGCGGGGTCTGCTCGGTGAAGTCCTCCAGGGACGGCCCGTGCCCGTAGACGGGCGCGTTGTCGAAGTAGGGGCGGAACTCCCGTATCGCGTCCTGGGAGTTCTTCCGCATGAACACCTGGCCGCCGAGCCCGACGATCGCCTCCTGGGGCAGGCCGTGGCCGTGGAAGGCGTACCGCCGCCGGTACAACTGGACCATGCGCCGGGTGTGGTCGGCCGGCCAGAAGATGTTATTGTGGAAGAAGCCGTCACCGTAAAAGGCCGCCTGTTCGGCTATCTCCGGGGACCGGATCGAACCGTGCCAGACGAACGGCGGCACGCCGTCCAGCGGACGGGGTGTGGCGGTGAACCCCTGGAGCGGGGTGCGGAACGTCCCCTCCCAGTCGACGACGTCCTCGCGCCACAGGCGGCGCAGCAGCGCGTAGTTCTCCTTGGCGAGGTCGAGGCCCCGCCGGATGTCCTGCCCGAACCACGGGTAGACGGGCCCGGTGTTGCCGCGGCCCAGCATCAGGTCCACCCGGCCGTCGGCCAGGTGCTGGAGCATCGCGTAGTCCTCGGCGATCTTCACCGGGTCGTTGGTGGTGATCAGAGTCGTGGCGGTGGACAGGATCAGCTTCTCGGTGCGGGCGGCGATGTGACCGAGCATCGTGGTCGGCGAGGAGGGCACGAACGGCGGGTTGTGGTGCTCGCCGGTCGCGAAGACGTCGAGGCCGGCCTCCTCCGCCTTGAGCGCGATGGCGACCATCGCCTTGATGCGCTCGTGCTCCGAGGGAGTACGTCCCGTGGTCGGGTCGGTCGTCACATCACCGACCGTGAAGATGCCGAATTGCATGAGTTTCTCTTCTTCCGGCGAGTTGCGTCGCGCATGCGTGGGATGCGCCGAACGCTAGCGGCCGCCCGCCCGGCCGCCATGACCGTGCGCGCACCGGAACGAACCCTCCAGTGCCCTGCCCCTGGGCCTGGCGCTCCGCGGCGCGACGCCGTGCGCCAGGAGGCATGTGGCCGGGCCGGGCGTTGCCTACGGTCGGGGCCATGGCATCTCGTACGGTTCTTGCCGCGGCCGTGGTGGGTACCACCGCACTCGCCAGCGGCGCGGTCCGCGTCCTCGCGACGCTTCCCGCGCCGCCCTCGGGCGCCCGGACCCCCGTGCTCGGGTCGTCCTTCCTCGGCGGCATCGTCCAAGGCCACGAACACACGCTCTGCTTCCTCTACGCCACCGGCACCGACACCCTCACCGGCGTCTGGCGGCTGCGTCCCGGCGGCAGCCCGGAGCGCATCGCGGCACTGCCCGCCGACGCGCTGCCCAACGGTCGTCCCGGTCCGCCACGACGGCGCCCCGGGCGCGATCCGCACCGTCGCGACGGGTCTGACCGGTGTCGACGACTTCGCGTTCACGGGTCACGGCGACCAGCTCCTCGCGGCCCTCAACGCCGGCAGCGAGGTGGCCCTGGTGTCCGGGAACGGCGGCCACACCGTCGTCCTCGACCACACCGACGGATTACAGAACCCCGCCTCCGTCGCCGTCCGCGGCGGCACGGTGTACGTGGCCGACGCCGCCTGCCTCACCCAGCGGGACCCGAACCTCCTCACCGCCCGCCTCCACCGCCCGTTGTCCCGCTGACCCGACCGAAGACGCGCCGACAGACACTCCTGGAAACAGCGTGGGCGCGGGGACGGAAACCGTCCCCGCGCCCACACGCGTCCGCTGCGTCGCCGCTCCGTCAGACGCCCTCGGATACGGGGATCACCGCATCGCGCCCTCCGCCTCGTCACCCATCGCCTCGTCGGTCATACGCGCTCCATCGTCCCTCGGGCCATCAGTTCGATCCGGCCGTCAACCGGAAAGGGGAGGAGGTCGTGGTCACGGTCGGGCAATGCGATCACGAAAGCGGTGGCGGGAAGCGCGGAGCGGACGGCGCCCAGGACGCGGCGGGCGGTGGCCCGGTCGAGTCCGGCGGTCGGCTCGTCCAGCAGCAGGACCGGCGGGTCGCGCAGCACGGCTCGCGCGAGGGCGAGCCGGCGGCGCTGGCCCTGGGAGAGCCTGCTGCCGTTCGTACCCACCGCGAAGTCCGGTGGGATGTCGTCCAGGTCGACCAGGCCCAGCACCTCGGTGAGCCGTTCCGGGTCCGCGTCCGGGGCGGCCAGCCGCAGGTTCTCGGCGACGGTCGCGTCGGCGAGCCAGTCCTCGGCCTCGACCAGGGTCCGGGCCTGCGGGGTCGCGCGGCCCGCCAGTTGGGCCAACAGCGTGCTCTTTCCACTGCCGTTGGGGCCGGTCACCAGGGTGGTGGTGCCCGGCTCGGCGTCGAGGGTCACCGGTGTCTCCCCCGCCGACAGGTCATGGACGGCGTCCAGCGGGGCCAGCCGCTCCGCCGCGGCGCGCGCCCGGCCGTACGCCGGCAGCACCCTCGGCAGTTGCTCGACGAGCTCGTATCCGGCGGCGATCAGCAGGACCTCACCGATCGCGGCGGACACGGACTGCGCCGTCGCCGCGAGGTCCAGGGCGAGGAGCAGGACGAGACACTGGCCGAGCGCGCCCAGCAGCCGGAGGGCCGACCGGCCGGCGCGCAGGGCCCGTCGGGCGTCCTCGTCGGCACGATGGGCGCGCTCCAGCGCCTCCGCGATCCGGACCCGGGCCGGCGTCACCGCGTCGAGGCAGATCAGTTCGGGCAACGCGTCCCGTGCGCCGAGGAGTTCGGTCCGTACGACGGCCCGCTCCAGCGCCGACCGCCGTACCGCGTCCTCCGCGCGTCGGTGCGCCGCCACGGCGGTCGCGGCGGCGAGCAGGAACACCAGCAGTTCCGCCGCACCCAGCCATGTGTCGGCGTGCCACAGCAGCCCGGTCACGACCGCCGCCGTCACCGTCGTACTCGCCACAGGGGCCAGGACGTCGGTGTGGAGCGCGCCGACAGTCGTGACGTCGTCGGTGAGCCGGCTCAGCAGGGCTCCGTCCCGCAGCGCGCGCAGCTCCCGCGTCGGCAGGGCCGCGCCGCCGCGCACCAGCCGGGCCCGGAGCGCCACCGTGGCGTTGAGCAGGACACGGTGACTGACCAGGCGCTCCGCGTAGCGCAGCCCGGTGCGCGACAGGGCGAGGACGCGTACGGCGGCGGACGGATACATCCACGACCACGTGGTGTCGGCCCGTACCGTCACCAGGGCGCACGCCGTGAGGAACCAGCCGGACACCCCGAGCAGGGTGGCGGCGGACAGTTCGGCCGCCCCGGCGAGGAGCAGGCCGTACAGCAGATCGCGCCGTCGGGCCGCCGACGTCAGCAGCCGCAGCGGTCGTGCCGGGGTCATGCGAGCCTCCCCTGCTCCAGGGTGATCACCCGGTCGGCGAGGGGCAGGAAGGCCGGGCTGTGGGTGGCCAGCAGGACGGTCCGGTGCCGGGCCAGGTGGCGCAGTGCCGTCACCATGGCCGTCTCGGCGTCCGGGTCGAGATGTGCGGTCGGTTCGTCCAGGCAGAGCAGCGGGGCGTCCCGCAACATGGCTCGGACGAAGACCAGTTGCTGCGACTGGCCGGAGGAGAGGCCGAAGCCGCGTTCGCCCACGGGTGTGTCCAGTCCATCGGGCAGCGCGGCCAGGAGACCGGCGAAGCCCAGTTCGTCGAAGACGGCGAGGAGTTCGGGGTCCGTGGCGTCGGGCCGGGCGAGCCGGAGGTTCTCACGCACACTCCCCGGGAGCAGGAAGCCCGGCTGGCCGGCCCAGGCCACGTTCGCGGGAGTCGCCCCCTCGGGCCCGTGCAGGACGCTGCCACGGTCGGGCACCAGCAGTCCCGCCGCCACGGACAGGAGCGTGGACTTGCCGGCGCCGCTCGGGCCGGTGACGACCATGAACTCCCCGGCGCGGATGTCCAGTTCGACCCGGTCCAGGGCGGGCCGCGCCCGTCCGGGATGGACGACGGACACCTCGCGAAGGCGGACGGACAGGGGCGCGGCGCCGCGGGCGGCCGGGCGGCGGCCCTCGGGGGCCGTACCCCGCATGGCCCCGGCGATCAGGTCGGCCGCGGCCGCCGCCTGGGCGCGGGCGTGATAGCCGCGGGCCAGTTCCCGCGCCGGGGCGAAGTAGGCGGGGGTGAGCGTCAGCACGAACAGGGCGGTCGCGAGGCTCATGTGGTCCGGTACGGCGGGCAGGCGCAGGTAGTCCAGGAGCACCAGGCCGCAGTAGGTGGCGACGACGGCGAGCGTGCCCGTGATGAGCAGTTCCACCCAGGCGGTGGACAGGAAGGCCACCCGCAGGACGAGGGTGGTGCGGCGGGCGAGTTCCTCGTCGTCCCGGCGCAGGGCCCGTGCCGCCGTCTCCTGCGCACCGAGCCCGACCAGGGTCGGCAGTCCGCGCATCTGGTCCAGGAGCCGGCCGTGCAGCGTGCGGACGGCACCGAGCTGGGCCTGTACGGCCGCCTTCGTCCCCATCCCGATGACCTTGAGGTTGGCCGGCAGCAGCGGGGTGGCCAGCACCAGCAGGAGGGCCACGAACCAGCTCCGCAGAGCGATGGCGGCGAGGACGACACCGCTGCCGAGCAGCATCGCGCGGCGGGCGGGGACGTAGTCGGTGAGCCAGTCGTCGAGGCGGGCGACCTCGGCGTCCAGGGCCTCGGCATAGACGACGTCCGCGAGTCCCCGGCGCGGTGCCCACCCCGGCAGGGCCGCGCGCAGGACGCGGGCGCGCAGCGCGGACCGCACCCG
>NZ_JAHLEM010001050.1 GCF_018883605.1 Streptomyces niphimycinicus
TGGACTCGGACGCAGGGCCGTGAACCTCGGCCCAAACCGCTCCCAGTCCACATCCGCCACCACAATCGCCGTCTCGCCATCACACAACGCCCGCCGCAACGCCACCACCGCCGCACCCGGCGCCATCCCCGACACACCACGCTCAACCAGAAACTCCTCACCCCCAACAGCCATACCACCCCCACCCCACATACCCCACGCCACCGAAGTCGCCACCAACCCAACACCACGACGCCGCCACGCCAACCCATCCAAAAACGCATTCGCCGCCGCATACGCCGACTGACGACCGCTCCCCCACACCCCCGCCACCGACGAGAACAGAACAAAGGCATCCA
>NZ_JAHLEM010001051.1 GCF_018883605.1 Streptomyces niphimycinicus
CCACCGAAGTCGCCACCAACCCAACACCACGACGCCGCCACGCCAACCCATCCAAAAACGCATTCGCCGCCGCATACGCCGACTGACGACCGCTCCCCCACACCCCCGCCACCGACGAGAACAGAACAAAGGCATCCAGATCGGCGTCCGTCAGAAGTGCGTCCAGGTGCGCCGCCCCGACAATCTTCGACCGCACGCTCTCCTCGAACTCATCGGCTGTCAGGCTCTCCACCGCGCCCCAACTCGGCACCCCCGCGGCGTGCACGACAACCCGGAGATCGGGAATGCCGGCCAGCAGCGACGCGACCGCGTCCCGATCGGCGACATCGCACGCGGCCACAGTCACCTGGACCCCGAGCTCCTCCAGCTCGGTCACCAACTCGGTCGCACCGGGGGTCTCGATCCCCCGTCGGCTCGTCAGCACGATGCGCTCCACACCGGTCCCGGCCAGCCAGCGGGCCACATGGCCGCCCAGCGCGCCCGTACCCCCGGTGATCAAGGCGGTTCCCCGGCCCTGCCACCCAGTGGACGTGTCCGCCGCCGGTGTCACCCGGGCCAGTCGGGCACCCCACGCTTCAGCGGCACGAATTGCCACCTGATCCTCCCCGGTGCGCCCGGCGAGAACCCCGGCCAGCAAGGAGTCCGTACGCGCATCCACCTCCATGGGCAGGTCGATCAGCCCGCCCCAACGATCGGGATGCTCCAGACCGATCACACGGCCCAGCCCCCAGACCGCCGACGCGTACGGATCCACCACATCCCCGTCCCCCACGGAGACCGCACCCCGGGTGACGCACCACAACGGTGCATCGACCCCGGCGGCCAGGAGGTTCTGGAGCAGGGACACCGTCGCCTCGACCGACAGCAGCGACACCACACCCGCGACCGCCACATCGCGCGGCTCCACCGCCGTCACGACCTGGACATCCGCCCCGGCCGACCGCAGCGCGACAACCACATCGGCACCGTCAACCTCCTCAGCACCCGGCTCGACCACGACCAGCCAGATCCCCGTCAGCACCTCCCCGGACGGCACACCCGTAACCGGCGTCCAACCGAGCCGGTAACGCCAACCGTCGACCACCGACCGTTCCTGCTGCGCCCGCCGCCACGACGCCAAGGCAGGCAACACGGCACCCAACGGCTGCTCCTCGTCAACGCCCAGCGCCTGCGCATCACCGCGCTCGACCGCATCCCAGAACGCCGCATCCACCGCACTGGTCACGGGCCGGGCCGAGGACGGCTCCAGCCAGAACCGCTCACGCTGAAACGCATACGTCGGCAAATCAACCAACCGACCGCCGGGGAACACCGCCGCCCAATCAATCTGGACGCCCCGGACA
>NZ_JAHLEM010001052.1 GCF_018883605.1 Streptomyces niphimycinicus
CGCGCACCCGCACCGCGGGCCACCGCGCCCCGAGCCACCGGAGGCCCTGCCGTGGCGTCACGCGCCCGGCCGCGCCGCCTTACTTGCCCCAGATCTTGCGGTACGCCTGCCGATAGCCCTCGGAGTCCCAGGACAGCGCCCCGCCGCTGTTGGCGGCGGTGGTGATGTGCACCGCGGGGACATATCCGCTGGCGGGCTTGTCCGCGAAGGCCCGGTTGAACTCGTCGACGATCTGCCAGCCCTGTTCGGTGAGGGGCTCGGGCACCGTGGCGGCCTGGAACCGCTCGCCGTTGACGCGCTGGAAGGCCGACGGATCGCCGTCCCCCGCACCGATGTTGAACGGGGCGCCCGCGCCGTCCTTGCCCGCGGCGCGCAGGGCGGCCGCGGCGTGCCGGAAGTACAGGTCGTTGATGGCGGCCGAGTAGGTCCACTTGTCCCCGTAGCGGGAGAGCAGCGAGCGGACTTCCCCGATGGCGCGCTTGTTGACCTCGGGTATCGGCATGTTCTGGTAGCTCAGCAGCTTGACGTCGGAGCAGGTGGCCAGCTCCTTCTTGATCAGGTCCGACTTGTGCTTGGCGAAGGGGACCGTGGCGTCGGTGAAGAGGACCACCCCCGCGCGGCCGCCCGAGTGGGCGATGATCCAGTCGGCGCTGATCTTCGCGACGTCCTCGACCCGGGTGGTGATGTTGCTGAACAGCGCGGGGTCTCCGGCGGGGCCGGGGGTCGGGACGGAGTGCCAGCCGATCACCGGAATGCCCGCCGCCGTGGCCTGCTTGATCTCGTCGGGGACGCTGCCGGGGTCGAAACCGGCGATGGCGATGCCGTCCGGCTTCATTGCCAGCGCCTTCTTGAAGGCGGCCCGGTAACCGGCGGGTGTGCCCTGGCCGTTGAGGGTGCGGGCGCTCCACCGCAGGAGGCCGGCGGCTTCCTGGACGCCCTGGGCGACCCCGGCGGGGCCGGGGTTGGAGAGGTCATGGGCGATGAAGACGACGCTCTTGCCGTGACCGGCCGCCTGGGGCCCGGTGGTGGGGCCCTTCCAGGGGGCGTCGGTGGCCTCCGCCTTCTTGACGGCTTGTTTTGCTCTGGTGAGGGCGGTGGGGCAGCCGGGCTCGGCGGAGCTCCGGTGGGACGAGGTGGAGGCGGCGCCGGGCTCGCAGCCGGCGGTGGCCACGGCCAGCAGCGCGATGGCCGTCAGGGCCGCCTTGCGGGTGGGGTGCACGGGTCTCCTCGCAGGGCACGGAGGGTACGGAGGGTACGGGCCGGGGCCCGCCGGTGGTTGGCCGGGGGTGAGCCGGGGGCTGGGAGGAGACAGGTTACGGGGGGCGGCGCCGTGCGGGGCAGCCCCCTTCGGCACCTGCGGCCACCATCGAGCACAGTCGTGAACAAGCCAGGCCACGCGGCGCCCTCGGCCGCCACCCCATGGGCACCGCGCGGACACCTTCCGGACTCCGGTGGACGTCGGACGGGTGCGGGGCGATGCGGAGATGACCTAAACCCTGCAATCCACGGAATTTACGTAGTTCTTGAGAGGGCATGCCTTGCGCGTGTCCACGCAGACGGTAGTGTTCACGCCCGGTCAGGCATGTGGCGCGATCCCGCCGTCGCATTCCGGCCGAATGCCGTCGCCGACGTCCCGCTCCCCGGTGTCGGCCATGGCGGCAACAACACCTCGGTCACCGCTCAGGAGCACATCGAAGGAGGACCTGGGTGTCTGTGGACACGGCGGACCCGCCACTCGAACATGAGCCGTCCGGGCACGCGCCGCAGCATCCGCGGTCCCGTCGCAGGACGGATGCCCCCGGTGCGCTGCTGGACCGCTGGCCGTTCGGGCGGAAGCTCAACGTCCTGGTGGTCGTGCCCCTGACGGTCGTCGGCGTGCTCCTCGGCCTCGCCGTGTACGGCCAGGTGCGGGAGGCCAGTGACACCGACCGGATCGCCGAGCGGGTGCGCGACAGCGGCCAGGTCGCCCGGCTGATCGACGAGATCCAGGCCGAGCACCGCGAGGCGCTCCTGCTCTCCGTCGAGCAGGAGCCGCTCCGCTCCGGCGACACCCTCCCCTCGACCGCCGACTACCGCAAGGCGCAGCGGGCCACCGATGAGCAGGCCGCCACCGTGCGGTCCGCGTTCGGATCGGGCCTGCCGAAGGAGGAGGCGCAGGCCCTCGACCACGTCGAGCGCCTGAGTGTGCTGCGGGACAAGGTGGAACGGGGCTCGGTGCCCGCCGCCGGTATCGACCCCGCGTACGCCGCCACCGTCGGCTACCTCATCGACGGCATCGGACTCGACCACTTCTCCGACAGCTCCTCGTCGTCCGTCATCGAGCTGGTCGACGCCGTGCTGCGCGCCGACGCCGCCCACGCGGCCTTCGAGGGCGGGGTGTTCTCGGCCCAGACCCGGGACGCCAACGGACTCACCGAGTACACCCGCGCGGTCGGCGCCCACCGGGTCTACGAGGAGCAGTCGGAACGTTTCTCCAGAATCGCCGGCCCCGACCAGGTCCTGCGCCTGGACGGCATCGAGCGGAACTCCGAGGCGAACGGCATCGAGGACCGGTTCGCGGAGCTCCAGATCGATCCCAGCTCCCTACAGGGCCGGTCGCCGCAGGAGCTGCGCACCGAGATGGCCGCGGGCACCCGGCAGGCCGAGGCCCGCCTCGAGATCACCCGCTCGCTGATCGGCCAGATCGCCGACCGCGCCGAGGGCCTCTCCCGGGACGCCCTGCACAAGGCGCTGGCGCTGCTCGTCCTCGCCTTCCTCGGCTTCGCCGCCTGGCTGAGCTTCTCCTTCCTCGTCCGGCGCTCCGTCGTACGCCCCCTCGCGGCCCTCACCGGCGCCGCCCACCAGGTGGTCGAGGTGGCGGGCGAGGAACTCGCCAAGGTCGAGGACGAGGACGACGACGGGAGCGACAGCACACCGCTGCGGCCCCGCCCGATCCCCGTCCCGGTGCGCGACGAGATCGGCGATCTGGCCGAGGCGTTCAACCAGGTGCAGGTCACCGCCGCGGCGCTGCTGGAGCGGCAGGTGCTCAGCCGCCGCAACGTCGGCGAGATGTTCGGCAACGTCGGCCGCCGGGTCAGCAACCTCACCACCCGCCAGCTCAGCCTGATCGACGCCGTCGAACGCCAGGAGACCGCCCCCGACATCCTGGAGCGGCTCTACCGCATCGACCACATCGCCGTACGCCTCCAGCGCAACGCCGACAGCCTGATGCTGCTCGCCGGAATCCGGGAGACCGAACTCGACGCCCGGCCGACCACCCTGGCCGACGTCATCCGGGCGGCGCTCGGCCAGATCGAGGGGTACCAGCGGGTGTCCCTGCGGTCCGAGACCGAGGTCACCGTCGCACCCGACATCAGCGGCGACCTCACGCTGATGCTCGCCGAACTGCTGGAGAACGCGGTCGGGTTCTCCCCGTCCGACACCTCCGTCGAGGTCGTCGTCCGGCCCGGCACCGACGTCAGCGCGGACGGCGGGGCGCTGATCGAGGTCATCGACCACGGCCTCGGCATGGCCGGGGAACGCCTCGACGAGGAGAACGCCCGCCTGGTGCGCCGCGAGCGGCTCGACCTCGTACCGACCAAGGTGCTCGGCCTCTTCGTGGTCGGCAGCCTGGCCCGCCGCTGGGGCATCCGGGTCACCCTGAGCCGTACGCCCGGCGGCGGGGTCACCGGCAGCGTCTGGGTCCCGTCCGCGCTGCTGGTGGCGCGGGGGGCGGAGCTGGTTACGGCGTCGGGGTCCGGGCCTGGGTCTGGGTCGGTTACGGCACCTGGGTCGGCGTCGGCGGGGGCCGGGCGGGAGCCCGAACCCGCGCCCGCCGCCGCGCCCGCGCC
>NZ_JAHLEM010001053.1 GCF_018883605.1 Streptomyces niphimycinicus
CGCCGCGGCGGGCTGGGCCTCGGCGGGCTTCGCGGCCGGGACGGCGGGCTTGGCCTCCGCCGGCTGGGCCGGAGCCGCCGGGGCGGCACTCGCTGCTACTCCCTGTGGTGGCTTGACCACCGCGGAGCCGGTGTCCTGACCCGGCTTGTAGTCGGCGAAGAAGTCCCACCAGGCTCGGTCGACCGAGTTCGGGTCCTGGAGGTACTGCTGGTAGATCTCGTCGACGAGCCACTCATTGGGGCCGAAGGCAGCAGCAGGGTTACTTCCCTGCCCGTCCTGCTCATCGGTCGAGACGCTCGAGGTGTTGGGGGACTGTGGCGACACGGCGGCAACCGCCCTCTTCCGCTTCCTAAGGTGGTGGACAGCGGGAATTAAGGCTACGCCCCTTGGACCCTTACGTGCAGGCCGCACTGGTCATCGTCGCGCAAGTCACATTGATTGGCGGGTTTCAGCGCATGACTCACCGGGAAACACCCGGGGTTTCGTGTGTTTCCTCACGCGGGGCAGCGCAAACGTGCACCCCTGCCGCTCGTATGTGCGCGACAGGAGTGACTTTACTTCAACTTTGATCTCAGGGGGTGGCCGGTTTGGATTCCGGTGCCGGTCCGGGGAGGGTGACCTGGATCCGGCAGCCCCGCGGGGACTCCGCCACGCCTATCCGCCCGCCGTGCAGATCCACCGCCCAGCGCGCGATCGCCAGCCCCAGACCGGTGCCGCCGTCGCTGACCTGGCCCGGCCGGCGCCGGCTCCCGTTCGCCGAGCTGTCGGGGGAGAGCCCGCCCCGGTTGAACCGCTCGAAGACCCGGTGCCGCTCCGCCTCCGGGATGCCGGGGCCCTCGTCCAGCACCTCCAGCTCCAGGCTCTCCGGGCCGCCGGCACCGCGCCGGGCGCGCACGGTCACCCGGCCGTGCGCCGGGCTGTGCTTCACCGCGTTGTCGATGAGGTTCGCCATCACCTGGTGCAGCCGCTCGGCGTCGGCGTGGGCGGTCAGCTCGGGCGGGGAGACGTCCAGATTGAGATGGACGTCCGTCCGGGTGTGCGCGCCCGACTGGGACTCCGCGCCCTTGGCCATGCTCGCCTCCTTGAGGATTCCGGCCAAATATGGCCAGACCTCGAACCGCCGCATGTGCAGCGGCACCACCCCGTTGTCGAGGCGGGAGAGATCGAGAAGCTGATCCACCAGGCGGCCCAGCCGCTGGGTCTGCCGCAGCGCGACCCGCATGGTCTCCGGATCGGCCTCCGAGACCCCGTCCACCACGTTCTCCAGCACGGCGCGCAGGGCCGCGATGGGGGTGCGCAGCTCATGCGAGACATTGGCGACCAGTTCCTTGCGGTGGGTGTCCACCGCCTCCAGGTCGGCCGCCATCCGGTTGAACGCGGTCGCCAGGTCGCCGAACTCGTCCCGGCGCTGGGCCGCCTGGACCCGCCGGGTGTAGTTGCCGTTCGCCATCGCCCGGGTGACCTCGGTCATCTCGTCCAGCGGCGCGGTCAGCCCGTGGGCCACGAACTGGGTGATCAACAGCGAGGCGATGATCGAGAAGATGGTGATCACGCGCAGCTCGGTATCGGAGTGCACCGCCGCGAAGACCAGCCACGTGGTGATGATCACCGAGCCGATGACCAGCGCCCCCAGCGCCGCCTTGACCGAGCGGTACGGGTCGAAGGGCCGCAGCGCCTCCCAGATCCGGGCCCAGGTGGCGCGGGACAGCGCCCGCCGGCCCTTGGGGTCGACATACATCCGGCAGACCTTGGGAACCCGGGCTCCGGGGATCCGCCAGCCTTTGGGCACCAGGGCCCCGGGGATCCGCCAGCCCTTGGGCACCAGGGCCCCGGGAATCCGCCAGACCTTGGGAACCCTGCGCGCCCAGCGGCCCTTCCTCATGCCGCCGGGGTCTCCAGGGCGTAGCCGACGCCGTGCACCGTACGGATCCGCTCCGCGCCGATCTTCCGCCGCAGCGCCTTGATATGGCTGTCCACGGTGCGGGTGCCCGAGGCGTCCGCCCAGTCCCACACCTCGGCCAGCAACTGCTCACGCGAGAGCACCGCGCGCGGGGTGTTGGCCAGACAGACCAGCAGATCGAACTCGGTCGGGGTCAGATGCACATCCGAGCCGCGCACCCGCACCCGGCGCTGGGCGTGGTCGATCTCCAGCTCGCCCAGGCGCAGAATCCCGCTGCGCGGGGTGTGCGCGGCCAGCGCCGCCCGCTCCACCCGCCGCAGCAGCACATGCACCCGCGCGGCCAGTTCGCGCATGGAGAACGGCTTGGTCATGTAGTCGTCGGCGCCGACCCCGAGCCCCACCAGCATGTCGGTCTCGTCATCGCGCGCGGTCAGCATCAGTACCGGCACCGGACGGCGGGCCTGTACCCGGCGGCAGACCTCCAGACCGTCGAAGCCCGGCAGCATCACATCGAGGACCAGCAGATCGGGCTGCCACGCCTCGGCCGTGTCGACCGCCGCCGGACCGTCTCCCGCCGTCTGGACCTGGAACCCCTCGGCACGCAGCCGGGCCGCGATGGCGTCCACTATGGTCGGATCGTCCTCGACGACGAGGACCCGGCGCTGTGCGCCAGGGGTGGTCGTGGCGGTCCCGTTGTGACCGTTATGAGTCTGCTCCATACGCCCGCCCCTGCGTCTTCCGGTGAAACCCACGGCTCGCGCCTGGTCATCGCTCAGCCGCGTTTGGTAGGCAAGCAAGCGTAAAGCCAGCGTACGCGGCTTTGCTACGCGCCCCGAACGGCGAGATGCACGACGTCGGGAACACCCCGGGCAACGGTGACCTCTTCCGTACGCACCCGCGTGAACCCGGCATTACGGAGAGATTCCTCGAACGCGGGTGACGGCCGCGCCGACCATACGGCCAGCACTCCGCCCGGCGCGAGGCGCGCGGCGCAGGCGGCGAGCCCGGCGGGGGAGTAGAGGCCGTCGTTGTCCTCGGTGACGGTCCAGTCGGGGCCGTTGTCGATGTCCAGGCACAGCGCGTCATAGGTCCGCGGGGGCCGCGGTGTCTGTGGGGTGTGCGGTGTCTGCGAGGTCTCCGGGCCGGTCCGCAGCCAGGCGACCAGATCGGCGTGGACGATCTCGGCGCGCGGATCGGCCAGCGCCCCGGCGGTCATGGCCGCCAGGGGTCCATCGCGGTGCCAGTCGATCACCGCCGCCTCCCGCTCGACCACCGAGATCCGCCCCCACCGGGGCTCCGCCACCGCCTCGACCAGCGAAAACCCGACGCCGAGCCCACCGATGAGCAGGGCGGGGGAGGGCCGGTCGGCGGGCAGCGTGCCGAGCGCGGCGCGGATGAGCAGCCGCTCGGAGCGGCCGTCGGAGGTGTCCATGAGGAAGCACCCATTGGCGATGATCTCGAAGACGGCGTCGCCCGGCCCTCCGCCGCCGCGCCGCCGCAGCACCACCTCGCCGTACGGACCCTCCCGGCGGTCGACGGTCACCGGCCGGTCGTCGTCGGCGGGCTGGAGGTCGTACGGCGGCTGCGGTTGCGGCGGCATGGGGTGGGGTCCTCCCGGGTGGTCCTGATGCCGCCATCCTCGCGCCGGTCTCGCCCGCCGGTCCAACCGATTCCCCGGTGGTCCGGTGCCATGACGTCGCCCACGTCACAGCCGTCGCCACGGTGACATGACTCACGGCCTCCGGGTTGTTGTTCCCGTTGTCGCGGATATTCGGAGAGCAGAGGGAGTGAGGAAGGGGCGCGGGCGTTGACGACATCGATACGAGGGGCGACGGACGCGGAGCCCGAAGACGCGGATGCCGCCGGGGCGTCGGCGGGGTCTGCGCCGGCCGCGCCCGGGCGCCCTCCGGCCGTCCCGGGCGCGCGGAC
>NZ_JAHLEM010001054.1 GCF_018883605.1 Streptomyces niphimycinicus
CGGCGTGGTGCCCGGGGCCCGCTCGGCGAGCGCGCGGCGCCGCGCGAGATAGAGGTGCGCGCCCCAGCCGATGACCCCGCCCGTCAGCACACCGGGCAGCCCCTCGCCGTCCACATACATGCAGGTGGCGGCGTCCCGGCAGGACCGGCAACGGGCGAGGTGCTGCCACAGGTCGGCGGGTGAGGGGGAGTCGGGCGCCCGGGTGGCGGCGTCCAGCAGCTTGGCGTAGCTGCGGCACTCCTCGTCGGTGAGGGTCTCCACATGGGCGCGCTGACACCGTTCACGGAAGGCCGCGCGGACCCGGGCGATCTCCTCGGTGGCGTACTCCGGGTCGTAGCCCAACTGCCGGGCCACCGCCTCCGTGGACCGCGCCTCCACCTCGACCAGCCACAGCAGCTCCCCGTCCGCCTCCGGCAGATCCCGCAGGGCCCGCAGGGCGAGCGGCTGGTCGCGGGGCGGTGCGGCGAAGCGGGCGGCGACGTCGGAGGTCAGCCATGTCCGCAGCTCCGGGTTGAGCCGGTCGCCGTGGCGGTGGGCGTGCCAGTCGGTGGCGGTCTTCCGTACCGACGTCAGAAAGAGCGGCAGCCAGGGCAGACGCTTGCCGAAGCCCCTGGTGCGGCGGTGGCGGGTCTCCCGAATGCCCCGCCGGAACGCCTCGGTGGCGAGCCGCATCCCGTCCTCGGGAGTGGTCGTGCACAGTTCCGCGTAATCGGCGACCGCCTCCCAATAGGCGCCCAGCAGCGCCGTCGCGGAGGCCGCGCCATCGACTTCCTCGGCGGGCGCTTCGGCGAGACCGTGGCGCGCCGGGGAGCCGTCCCCGGGAGATTCCCTGGGCGATGAGTGGTCGGGCATGGAGGCAATTCCTCACTCACGAACAGCGGCGCCCCCGCCGGGGGCAACCCTCTCATAAACGGGCCGCGGGGTGGTCAGCCAACAGCACAGCTCTGCCTCGGAGTTGGGGGTTCCCCTTACGGGGCGGGCCGAGCCTTTCACGCCGGTGACCTGGCTGACAAGAGACGTAGAGCAGTCCCCGTTTGGGGCTGTGGAGCCGCCTGACCAGCCGTGAGGTCGTGCCGAATCGAGGTGAATGGCAGTCAGGCCCGACCCCGGCCTCCGGTTCGGTGCCCAATCGCCGCAACCGGCCGCGTGCCGGGGTCTGTGCAGTGTGACATTGCACTGTTATCGTTGAGTGGACAAGTGGCCTTGTCCCCTTCCCGAGAAGGTTCCGCATGCCCGAGATTCCCGGTGTTTCCGCGCCCTGGCGTGGCGTTCATGTCGCCACGGCGCTGCCGTTCCATGACGATGACGAACTGTCGGTCGACTACGAGGGATACGCCGCCCATGTGCGGTTTCTCGCCGAACACGGATGTGACGGGGTCTGCCCCAACGGGTCGTTGGGGGAGTATCAGACCCTGACGGACGAGGAGCGGGCGCGGGTGGTGCGGGTGGCCGTGGAGGCGGCGCCCGAGGGGTTCGGGGTGATGCCGGGGGTGGCGGCGTACGGGGCGATGGAGAGCCGGCGGTGGGCGGAGCAGGCGCGGGAGGCCGGGGCGCAGGCGGTGCTGGCGCTGCCGCCGAACAGCTACCGCGCCGACCGGGAGGCCGTGGTCGGCCACTACCGCGAGGTGGCGCGGGCCGGGCTGCCGGTGGTGGCGTACAACAACCCCCATGACACCAAGGTCGACCTCACCCCGGAGCTGCTGGCCGAGCTGCACGGGGAGGGGTTGATCGTCGCGGTCAAGGAGTTCAGCGGGGATGTGCGGCGGGCGTACGAGATCGCCGAGCGCTCCCCCGGGCTGGATCTGCTGATCGGCGCCGACGACGTCCTGCTGGAGCTGGGGCTGGCCGGGGCCGTGGGATGGATCGCCGGGTATCCGAACGCGATTCCCGAGGTCACCATGGAGCTGTACCGGCTCGCCACCTCGGGCGTCGGCACGGACCTGGAGAAGGCGCTGCCGCTGTACCGCGCGTTGCATCCGCTGCTGCGCTGGGACTCCAGGACCGAGTTCGTCCAGGCCATCAAGGTGTCCATGGACCTCGCCGGGCTGCGCGGCGGATCCTGCCGGCCGCCGCGCTCGCGGCTGACCGGCGAGGTGGCGGCGCGCGTCGTCCAGGAGACCGAGACCGTGCTCGGGCTGGGGTACCGGTGAGGTCGCGGCGGACGGTAAGGGGGCGCTCATGAGGTCGCGGCGGGTCCTGCACACCGTGGAGTCCCACACCGAGGGCATGCCCACCCGGGTGGTCACCGGCGGGGTGGGCACCCTCCCGGGCGCGACCATGGCCGAGCGCCGCCAGTGGTTCATCGAGCACCAGGACCATCTGCGCACCCTGCTGATGTACGAACCGCGCGGCCACTCCGCGATGAGCGGGGCCATCCTCCAGCCGCCCACCCGGCCGGACGCGGATCACGGAGTGCTCTTCATCGAGGTGTCCGGGCTGCTGCCGATGTGCGGCCACGGCACCATCGGAGTGGCCACGGTGCTGGTCGAGACCGGGATGGTCGAGGTGCGCGAGCCGGTCACCACCATCCGCCTGGACACCCCGGCGGGCCTGGTGGTCGCGGACGTCGCCGTGCGCGACGGCGCCGCGACCTCGGTGACGATCCGGAACGTGCCCTCGTTCTGCCTGGCCACGGACCGTACGGTGCGAGTGCCCGGCTTCGGCGAGGTGCGCTACGACATCGCGTTCGGCGGCAACTTCTACGCCATCGTGGATCTAGACGCCCTCGGGCTGCCGTTCGACCGGGCGGCGGGGCAGGAGCTGCTGACCGCCGGGCTGAAGATCATGGAGGCGGTGAACGAGCGGGAGCCGCCGCATCACCCCGAGCGGCCGGACATCACCGGCTGCCACCATGTCTATCTGAAGGCCCCGGGGTCGACGGCGCGCCACTCCCGCCACGCCATGGCCATCCACCCGGGCTGGTTCGACCGCTCCCCCTGCGGGACCGGCACCTCCGCGCGGATGGCGCAGCTTTACGCACGCGGTGAGCTGGGCCTCGGCGAGGAGTTCGTGAACGAGTCGTTCATCGGGACGCGGTTCATCGGGCGGCTGCTGGAGGAGACCACGGTGGCGGGGCTGCCCGCCGTCGTGCCCGCGATCACCGGACGGGCGTGGGTCACCGGCACCGCGCAGTTCCATCTCGATCCCGACGATCCGTTTCCGGCCGGGTTCTTGATGTAGGGGGAGCGAGCGTGGCGATGGTGGGAGAGAGGACGCCGGGGCGCCGCAGCACGGCTCCGGGGATCACCGACGGGATCGGCGAGGAGCTGCCGAGCACCGCCGATCTGGTCGTCATCGGCGCCGGAGTGGTCGGTGCGGCCGCGGCCTGGTTCGCCGCCCTGGCCGGGCTGCGGGTCGTGGTGGTCGACCGGGGCGCCGTCGCGGGCGGCACCTCGGGCGCGGGCGAGGGAAACGTGCTGGTCTCGGACAAGGAGCCGGGCCCGGAGCTGGAACTCGCCCAGTACTCGCGGCGGGTGTGGGGCGAGGACCTGGGCGCGTACGGCGGGCTGTGGGAGTTCGAGTCCAAGGGCGGGCTGGTGGTGGCCTCCACCCCCACCGCCCTGGGCGCGCTGCGGACGCTGGCCGAGCGGCAGCGGGCCTGCGGTGTCGACGTACGGGAGGTGTCCGGGGCGGAACTCCACGCCCTCGAACCGCGGCTGACCCGCGAGGCCGCCGGGGGCGCGCTGTATCCGCAGGACGCCCAGGTGCAGCCGATGCTGGCGGCGGCGCATCTGCTGCGGCTCGCGCGGCGGCGCGGCGCGGTGGTGGCGACGCGGACGGAGGTGGTGGGGTTCCTGCGGCCGGGCGGCGGGCGGCCGGGCGGC
>NZ_JAHLEM010001055.1 GCF_018883605.1 Streptomyces niphimycinicus
TCCGGAGAAGCCGGTGGTCATGCCCCTAATTAGCGGTCTGTCAGTGCCTCCGGAGCCGGTGACACCACCCCCCAGGCCATGCGTTCGACAGGGGGAGAAAGTCATGCCAGCTCCGAAGGCCGGGAGCCCCGTTGCGGGGCCACGAAAACGGTAATGGGGAGACCTCAGTACCGCTGTCGGCCGCCGGGATACCGGACCGGCTTGCGGCACTCCGGCGCGTCCTCAGGTGCAGGCTCAGCGCCCAGCGCGTAGCACAGGGCCGCGTGCAGTTGCTCCGCCTCAGCCACTGTGAGCACCAGCGAGGTAAGGGCGACGTGCTGCCCGGAGCGGACGACCTGAAGCGGCAGCGCCAGGTATCCATCTCGCTCACGGCGCAGACCGCGCCCCGGGACAGGCCCGACCTCCCACCCTCCCGACACCTGACTCATTCCGCGCCTCCTCGCCCGTCTGAGCCGGTCCGTCGCTCTCGGACTCGTCGGGCACCGACAGACGCCCGCCGCGGCTCTCCGCGATCCGGAGCGCGTCTTGCAGCGCTTCGATCAGGCGGTTGGAGAGGTAGCGGAGTTCTCGGGCGTCCGTCTTCCGGTCACCGAGCATCAGACGGGCATGGCCGATGAGTTCAGTGCCCATCTGAAGCTGGACCGCTTCCATCTCGTCAGCCAGCTTCGACAGGTAGCCTTCACTGTCCGCATCCGAGACCAGATAGCACCGCTGCCCCGTAGGACCGGACCACGGCAGCAAGCGCGGTTGCACACTCACAGGGCCACCGCCTTCACACCGTGCCCAACGGCCCCCCGCTGTCGCTCCCGTTCATGTGCGACCACGTATGGCCGGACAAGACCAGTGCCCGGGACCTCCTCACCATGCGGCACCCATGCGTGCACCAGAGGTGCGCACGCC
>NZ_JAHLEM010001056.1 GCF_018883605.1 Streptomyces niphimycinicus
TAGGACCGGACCACGGCAGCAAGCGCGGTTGCACACTCACAGGGCCACCGCCTTCACACCGTGCCCAACGGCCCCCCGCTGTCGCTCCCGTTCATGTGCGACCACGTATGGCCGGACAAGACCAGTGCCCGGGACCTCCTCACCATGCGGCACCCATGCGTGCACCAGAGGTGCGCACGCCAGGCGGACGGTCAGCGTATCCACGTACCGGGGGCCTGGCCGGATCTCAGCGACTCGGTGGCGGCCTGAAGCAGGCAACAGCAGCCGTAACAGCCATTCCACAAATCGGGCGGTAGTCTTCCGCATTGTTGACGCTCCTTTGCAGCGTTGACCGCGCCCCCGGACGCAGCCACGTCGCGGGGGTCTTGATCTCCCAGCGTCACCGTTTGTGTGGCCTGCGCGTTACCCCATGATGGGTAGACCCACCATGGGTGGACTCGGCCTCAGATCACCTTGCATTCCGCCGAGCGCCGGGGGCCTTCAGGAGATGCAGCACGTGGCACCGCCAACCGCTCTGCCGCCTATCGGTCTCTAACCCATAGTGAGTAGACCCATCATGGGTAGGCTCGGGACGCAGGCACTGATCGATACTTCATCACGTCAGAGATGCGCGGGGGCACGAGATGACCGACTACGTCTCACCGGCAGCGCTCCCGCCGCACGTCCTGGAACGTGAGGACATGCGCGCGGCTCTCGCCTGCCACGACTTTGGGACAGTCTTCACTCTCGCCCGCAAATGGGGCGGCATCAGTTTCACCAAGATCGCTGATGCCTGTGGGATGAAGACCGACCGGGTCGGAGTCATCGCCAAGGGCAACGGCCGGATCACCACGATCGACAAGATCATTGCGGTAGCCGACGGGCTCAGGATTCCCGGCGCGTTACTTGGTCTGGCACCTCGCCCGTGGGAATCGCACACCCCCGCGTCTGGAGCCGTACGGCCGATGGCCCGTATCGGCATGGACCGTGGAGACGATCACGTGCTACGACGCGATTTCATGAGCCTGTCAGGCGCCGCGCTGCTGGCAGCAGCCACAACACCATCCGCAGGGGCCAGCAACGCACCACGGCACACCGGGCTTGCCGCGCCTCTCCTGCACCACCTCTCCGCCTTCAGCGTCGGAGAACCGGAACCGCGCACCCCCGCCGAACTCAGAACAGCCGTCACCTGGGCGAAACGCACCTACCAGGCATGCGAGTACACGACCCTCGCCAACGACCTCCCGCGCGTACTCACCGAGTGCGAGACGGCGTGCGAGGTCCTGACCGGAGATGACCGGCTGACCGCGCATGCATGCCTGGCGGAGCTGTACCACACCACAACCAGCCTGTTGCTCAAACTCGGCGACCGAGGTCCGGCAGCCATCACCGCCGACCGCAGCATGCACGCAGCCCAGACCAGCGAGGACCCCCTCACCCAGGCAGCCAGCGCCCGCATCCTTGTCCACGCCTACATGGCCATGGGACACGGCGGCCAGGCCGCCGACCTCGCACGCACACGAGCTCAGCGACTCGACCCGAAGTCCATCACACACTCGCCTGATCACCAGTCCATCTACGGTGCTCTGCTCCTGCGGGGCGCAGTGGCCGCAGCCGAGCAAGGCAACCGTGACTCAGCAACCGAACTTCTCGACGAGGCGGAACGCGCCGCCCGTATGCTCGGCAGCGACGCCAACCGCCGATGGACCGCTTTCGGCCCGACCAACGTGCTTCTCCACCGGGTGAACATCTCCACCACCCTTGGCGACGCCGGTGCAGCACTCGCCTGCGCCCGCGCGATCGACATCGACACCATCGACGTCCGTGAACGCCAGGCGACCCTCTGGGTAGACGTGGCCAGGGCCTGCGAGCAATGGAACAAATACCCCCAGGCGTACGCCGCCCTGCGTACCGCCGAGGACCTCGCCCCCGAAGAGATTCGCACCCGCCCGACCGTTAGGGCACTGGTCGGACGAATCCACCACCAGGACGTACGCGGTGAACTGCGCGGCCTGCCCGAGCTGGCCGCCCGAGTCGGAGCCCGCCCATGACCACACCGCCACCTCAGCGGACCCTCTACGTCATCGTCTGCGCCGCCGGGCCCGCCGCACACGTGGGCAAGCTCGTCCAGCAAGCTCAAGACCGGTCCTGGGACGTGCAGATCATCACCACCCCAGCGGGACGAACCTTCGTAGACGTCTCAGCGCTCGAAGCCCAGACCGGACGGCCTATCCGCAGCGAATACCGAAAACCCGGCGACGGCACCCGCTCAGCCCCGCAGGCAGACGCCATCATCGTCGCCCCCGCCACCTACAACACCATCAACAAATGGGCACTGGGCATCAGCGACACCTACGCGTTGGGCATCCTCGCCGAGTCCATCGGGCTGGGCATCCCCGTGGCCGTGCTCCCGTTCGTCAACGCGGCACTGGCCGCGCACCCCGCCTACCGGCGCAACATCGCAGACCTGCGATCCGCAGGCGTCAGCATCCTGCACGGCAAGGGACACGGCCCAGAGCCCCACGCCCCCGGCTCCGGCAGCGCGCTACTCGACACCTTCCCGTGGAGCCTGGCCCTCGACACCGTCGAACACAACGGCTGACCAACCCCTGTCCCCACACTTGGCGCAGATGCACCACGAGAAAATGCATTCACCGATGTGTCGCAACTGGTTCATCAAGTGATTTCCAGGGCCTCGCCGGGTCCGCCGCGCCGGGGTCCTGGCGTCTGGGCGGCACCTTCTCGGGGGCGAAGCAGCCCGGGCGACGGCAGTGGGCACGGATCCCGGCCATCGCCGGGAGGCTCCGGACGCGGGCAGGGACGACGAAGACGCGCCGAGCCGCCGCAGGCACCGCGGCGGCGATCCGCGGGTAGGCAGGCGCAGCCACGCGCCCCGGCCACCGCCTCGAGGCGCGTCCGGCCCTGGACGCC
>NZ_JAHLEM010001057.1 GCF_018883605.1 Streptomyces niphimycinicus
GCCTCACCCACACCCGACACCACCCACGGCACAGCAGGCAGCCCAACACGCTCGCCCCCAGCCTCCTCCACCGTCACCGCAGGCGCCTGCTCCACAATCACATGCGCATTCGTCCCACTCACCCCAAACGCCGACACACCCACCCGACGCGGCCGATCCACATCCGGCCACACCACCTGCTCAGTCAGCAACTCCACCTCACCAACCGACCAATCAACATGCGGCGACGGCTCATCGACGTGCAAGGTCCGTGGCAGCACACCGTTGTGCAGGGCCAGAACCATCTTGATGAGTCCGGCGACACCTGCGGCCGCCTGGGTGTGCCCGATGTTCGACTTCACCGAACCCAACCACAGCGGCCGACCCGGATCCCGATCCTGACCGTACGTGGCCAGCAACGCCTGCGCCTCGATCGGATCACCCAGCGTCGTCCCCGTACCGTGCGCCTCCACCGCATCAACATCCCGGGCAGCAAGCCCGGCGCTCGCCAGCGCCTGCCGGATCACACGCTGCTGCGACGGACCATTCGGCGCAGTCAACCCATTCGACGCACCATCCTGATTCACCGCCGAACCCCGCACCACCGCCAACACCCGATGCCCATTGCGCTCAGCATCAGACAACCGCTCCACCACCAGCATCCCCACACCCTCGGAGAAACCGGTGCCGTCCGCCGCCCCCGCGAACGCCTTGCACCGACCGTCCGCGGCGAGGCCGCGCTGACGGGAGAACTCCACGAACAGACTCGGTGTCGCCATCACCGTGACACCGCCCGCAAGCGCCAGCGAGCACTCACCGTTCCGCAGCGCCTGCACCGCCAGATGCAACGCCACCAGCGACGACGAACACGCCGTGTCCACCGTCAGGGCAGGTCCCTCGAGGCCCAGGACATAGGCGATCCGGCCGGACATCACCGACGCCGAATTGCCCGTTCCGATATGGCCCTCGAACTCCTGCGGCTGATCTCCGCCCAAAAGGCTGACGTAGTCCTGGCCGTTGGTACCGGCGAACACTCCCGTCGTGCTGCCCCGCAGCGACCGAGGATCGATCCCCGCCCGCTCGAACGCCTCCCAGGACGCCTCCAGCAGCAGCCGCTGCTGCGGGTCCATCGCGGTCGCCTCACGCGGGGAGATGCCGAAGAATCCGGCGTCGAACGCGGTCGCGTCATCTACAAAGCCACCTGTCCGCGTGTACGAGGTCCCCGGGTGGCCGGGGTCGGTGTGGAAGAGCCCGGCCAGGTCCCAGCCACGGTCGGCGGGGAAGGCCGACATCGCGTCCCCGCCCTCGGTGAGAAGACGCCACAGGTCCTCCGGCGAACTCACCCCACCGGGGAAGCGGCAGCTCATCCCGACGATCACGATCGGATCGTCGTCCACGAGGGACCCGCTCGGCTCGGTGTGCAGGGGCTCTGCGGCCGTCCCCAGCAGTTCGGAACACGCGTATTCCGCAAGGGCGAGCGGCGTCGGGTAGTCGAATACGG
>NZ_JAHLEM010001058.1 GCF_018883605.1 Streptomyces niphimycinicus
AGGGACCCGCTCGGCTCGGTGTGCAGGGGCTCTGCGGCCGTCCCCAGCAGTTCGGAACACGCGTATTCCGCAAGGGCGAGCGGCGTCGGGTAGTCGAATACGGCAGTGGCCGGCAGCCGCAAACCGGTCGCGGCACCCAACCGGTTGCGGAATTCGACGGCCGTCACCGAGTCGAAACCGAGCTCCTTGAAGGCGCGATGGGACGGCACGCGCTCCGGGTCGGTATGCCCGAGCACCACCGCGACATTGCGGCGCACCAAGTCGAGCAGCAGTCGCCGCTGCCCGGCCCCGTCGAGCCCGGCCAAACGCTCACCGAGTCCGGATCGGTCGGCGCCCGTCTTCTCGACGACGGAAGCGGCTCCCGCGTCGACGAGTCGCCGTACTTCCGGAAGGTCGGCGAGCAGGGGGCTCGGCCTGGTGGCGGTGAAGGCGGCGTAGTGGCGTTCCCATTCGATGTCGGCGACGGTGACCACCGTGTCGCCCTGCTCGACGGCCGTGCGGAGAGCGGCCACCGCCAGTTCGGGGGAGAGCGCCGGAACACCATGTCGCCGGGCCACCTCACCGGCTTCGGTCTCCCCCATACCACCACCGGACCAAAGGCCCCAGGCCACGGAGGTGGCCACCAGGCCCTGGGCCCTGCGGCACTCGGCCAGCGTGTCGAGGAAGGCGTTGCCCGGTGCGTAATTGCCCTGCCCCGGTGTACCGACGGTCCCGGACAAGGAGGAGAAGAGCACGAACGCGGACAGCTCCATGTCGCGGGTCAGCTCGTGCAGATGCATCGCACCGTCGGCCTTGACGCGCAGTACCCGGTGCAGTTGCTCGGTGGTCAGGGACTCGACCGTCGCGTCGTCCAGCAGGGCGGCCGTGTGCACCACTGCCGTCAGCGGGCCGATCTCGGCTATCAGCGCGGCCAGTTGGGCTCGTTCGGCCACATCGCACTCGGCCACCGTCACCGCCGCTCCGGCCATCTCCAGGTCAGCGACGAGCTCGGACGCCCCGGGTGCGGCCATGCCTCGCCGACTGGTCAGCACGAGGTGCTCCGCGCCCTGCTGCGCCAGCCATCGCGCGATGTGGCCGCCCAGTGCTCCGGTGCCTCCGGTGACCAGTACGGTCCCGCTCGGATTCCAGGACGGCAGGTCGGTCCGCAACGCGGGGGCGTGGGCGAGCCTGCGCCCGAAGGTCCCCACCGCCCGGATGGCGACCTGGTCCTCGCCTGAAACGCCCGACAGGACCCTTGCCAGTTGCGCGTATGCCCTCGCGTTCACCTCGGTCGGCAGATCGATCAGACCACCCCAGCGCAGTGGCTGCTCGAGCGCGATCACTCGGCCGATACCCCACACCAGCGCCGATGCGGGTGCGGGTGCGGGTGCGGGTTCGGCGAGGGTGTCCCCGGGGCCGGTCGATACGGCTCGTTGGGTCAGGCTCCACAGCGGGGCCTCCACACCCGCGTCGCCCAAAGCCTGGGTCAACAGCACCGTCATCGCGAAACCGACGGGAACGGAGGCGAAGTCCGGGTGCGGCCGCTGGTCCAGGGCGACCAGCGACACCACGCCCCTGACATCCGTCGCACTGCTTGTGCCGGTCGTGCCAGTCGTGCCGGTCGTGCTCGTCAGGCCGGTCGCAGTGGTCAGGCTCGTCAGATGGGCCGACAGCACGGCGCGATCCATGTGTCGCTCGTCCACCGGACACACCACTGGCTCGGCCCCGTGCTGAGCGAGTGCCTCGCACACGCCGGAGACCCACTCATGCTGGGCATCGGCCTGGGAAACCACAACCAGCCAAGAGCCCGACAGCGTCGCGGCCTGGTCGTCGGCGAGCGGCTTCCAGTTGACCTGGTACCGAATCGCCTCAAGCGCGGACCTCTCGTGCCGCCGACGGCGCCAGGCCGACAAGGCGGGCAGCAGGTCACCCAGCGACGCGTCATCGACCTCCAGAACGGTCGCCAGCGACGCGGCGTCTTCGCGCTCGATGGCGGCCCAGAACTCGCTGTCCGCGATGGTGTCCCCGTCTCGGACCACGCCCCGGGCAGTGGGCTCGACCCAGAAGCGCTCCCGCTGGAATGGGTACGTCGGCAAGTCGACGTGCTGGGCGCCGAGGGCTCCGAACGCCTGCCGCCAGTCCGCCGTCACCCCTCGTACGGACAGTTCGGCCAGCGCGGCCAGGAAGCGGGCAGATCCGCCGTCGTCGCGGCGCAGCGATCCGGTGGTGATGATGGGGGTGTCGGTGGCGTCGGCGGTGTCCTGGATGCCGATGGTCAGCACCGGATGCGGGCTGGCCTCGACGAATACCGTGTGTCCGAGATCCAGCAGTCCCTCGATCGTGGAC
>NZ_JAHLEM010001059.1 GCF_018883605.1 Streptomyces niphimycinicus
GTCAACGGGCCTTCGTCGACGGTGGTTTCGGGTCCGCCGGAGCAGGTAACCGTGGTTGTCGCGGCGTGTCAGGAAGCGGGCGAGCGGGCACGGCTGATCGACGTGGACTACGCCTCGCATGGTCCTCAGGTCGAGGAGATCCGGGATGAGCTGAATGAGGTTCTGGCTGGTGTCCGTCCGCTCGATACGTCGGGTTCGGGTACGGCGTTCTACTCGACGGTGACCGGTGGGCAGGCGGATGCTTCCGTTCTGGACGCGGGTTATTGGGTGTCGAATCTGCGGGAGCGGGTGCGGTTCGCCGATGCGGTCGAGGCGTTGCTGGCGGATGGGCATCGGGTGTTTATCGAGGCCAGCAGTCATCCCGTGTTGACTTTGGGCTTGCAGGAGACGTTCGAGCAGGTGGGTGTGGACGGGGTTGCCGTGCCTACGTTGCGGCGCGATCACGGTGGCCAGGTCCAGCTTCTCCGCTCGCTGGGCGAGGCGTTTATCGCCGGGGTGGAGGTGGACTGGAGGGCCGCGTTCCCGGGCGACCCCACGCCTCGTACGGTCGATCTGCCCACGTACGCCTTCCAGCACCAGCGCTACTGGATGAACGCCTCGGGCGCGGTCGGTGACCCCAGCGGCCTCGGTCTCGTCGCCGCGGACCATCCCTTGCTGGGCGCCGCCGTGGAGCTGGCCGATGGAAGCACCCACCTGCTCACCGGGCGCATCACGGCCGGTGGCGGTGACGACTGGCTCGGCGAACACATCGTGGCGAATGCCGTCCTGGCCCCGGGTGCGGCGCTGGTGGAGTGGGCGCTGCGGGCGGCCGACGAGGTCGGCTGCGATGGGATCGAGGAGCTGGCGCTCCAGGTGCCGTTGGTGCTGCCGGAGTCGGGCGGGCTGCGTGTCCAGGTGGTGGTGGGCGCGGCGGCGGAGGACGGGCGGCGCGATGTGCGTATCTACTCCCGTCCGGACGGCGAGGCCGACTCGGGCGCGGATGTGGGCTGGCTATGCCACGCCGAAGGGGTGCTGAGCCCAGCGCCGGAGGGCGCGGGCCGGTCGGCCGAGGGACTGGGCGGAACATGGCCTCCCGCGGGTGCGCAACCGGTGGATCTGGCGGGGTTCTACGAGCGCTCCGAGGCGGCGGGCTATGCGTACGGGCCGTCGTTCCAGGGGCTGCGTGCCGTGTGGCGGAACGGCGCTGAACTGCTGGCCGAGGTGGCACTGCCCGAGGCGGCGGGGGACGCGGACGGCTTCGGCATCCACCCCGCGTTGCTCGACGCGGCCCTGCATCCGGCCCTCCTGCTCGACACCGGATCCGGGCGGGAGCGGGACGGCGGCCAGGTGCTGCTGCCGTTCGCCTGGAACGGGGTGTCGTTGTGGGCCGCTGGAGCGAGCACGGTACGCGTACGGCTCACCCCGCACGGGGACGGCGCCGAGGGCGAGCGCGGGTTGCGGCTGGTGGTGGCCGATGCCGTGGGCGACCCGGTTCTGACGGTCGACTCCCTGGTGACGCGACCGGCGTCCGTGGAGCAGTTGCGGGGGGCCGCGGCGGCACGTGGCGTGGACGGTCTGTTCGTTCTGGACTGGACCCCGCTGCCGCAACCCACAGGAGCCGATGGGCCGGTGGCCGATCGCGACACCTGGGCGGTGCTGGCGACCGATGGGGCGCAGCCGGATCTGGAGGCGTTTATCGCGGGGCTCGATGACGGGAGGCCGGTCCCGGCCGTGGTGCTCGCCGAGTTCCCGGGCTCGAACGCCGACGCCCACGCCCACGCCGACGCCGACGCCGCGACCGATATGGCGGCTGCTGGTCTGGCGTTGGCGCAACGGGCCTTGGAGCTGATGCAGAAGTGGCTGGCCGAGCCGCGGCTGGCCGATGCCCGGTTGGTCGTGGTGACGCGTGGCGCGGTCGCCGTCACCGATGCCGAGGGCGGTACGGATGTGGCCGCCGCCGCGCTGTGGGGTCTCCTGCGGAGCGCTCAGGCGGAGAACCCGGGTCGCTTCCTTCTGCTCGACCTCGAACCGGACGCAGATCGAGACCTCGGCCTTCACCTGCGGGACGCCATCACGCAGGCGGTGGACCTGGAGGAGCCGCAGTTGGCCGTACGGGATGGGCTTGCGTGGGTGCCACGGCTGATCCGTGCCTCCGCCGACAGTGGTCCGGAGGAGCGGGACACCCCGGTGGCGCTCGACCCTGGTGGCACCGTCCTGGTGACGGGCGGCACCGGCACCCTGGGCGGACTGGTGGCCGAGCACCTGGTCCGCACCTGGCAGGTCGGCCATCTGGTCCTGGTGAGCCGTCGCGGGCCGGACGCCCCAGGAGCCCGCGAACTGGCCACCCGCCTGGAGGGGCTGGGGGCGCGGGTGCGGATCGCCGCCGTGGATGTCACGGACGCGTCGGCGGTGGCCGAACTGGTGGCGGGTGTCGATGCCGAGCATCCGCTGACCGGTGTCATCCATGCCACGGGGCTGCTCGACGACGCGGTGATGACCTCGCAGACACCCGATCGGCTGGCCCGGGTCTGGGCGGCCAAGGCCACGGGCGCGGCGCATCTGCACACCGCCACCGCCGACCTCCCGCTGTCCCTCTTCGCGATGTTCTCGTCGGCCGCCGGGGTCATGGGCAGCCCGGGGCAGGCCAACTACGCTGCGGCGAACGCTTTTTGCGACGCACTTGCCGCTCACCGTCAGGTCCGTGGCCTTCCGGGGCTGTCGGTGGCCTGGGGGCTGTGGGCCCAGTCCAGCGAGATGACCGGAAAGCTCGCCGCGACGGACCGGGCCCGGATGTCCCGCTCGGGCATCGCCCCGATGTCCAGCGAGAAGGCGCTGGGTCTGCTCGATGCCGCCTGTGCGCAGGGCGGCCCCCTGTGTGTCGCCGCCGCCGTTGATCCGGCCGGGGTGGCCCGCGGAGATCTTCCGGCGGTGTTGCGGGGGTTGGTGGCCGGTCGGGTCGGGCGGCGGACGGCGGCCGGTGAGGTGGGGGTTTCGGGGTTGACGGGGCGGTTGGTGGGGTTGGGGGCTGGTGCTCGGTTGGATGTGGTGGTTGAGGTGGTGCGGGGTGGTGTGGCGGTGGTGTTGGGGTTTGGTTCTGGCAGTGAGGTGCGGGTGGATGCTGCGTTCAAGGAGTTGGGTTTTGATTCGTTGACGGCGGTGGAGTTGCGTAATCGGTTGTCGGTGGTGACGGGGTTGCGGTTGCCGGCGACGTTGGTGTTCGACTATCCGACGCCTCGGGTGCTGGCGGAGTATCTGTGCACCCGGCTGACGGGCGAGACCGCCGGGTCGCCCGTGCACGCGCCCGTCGTGGCGGCGGCCGACGCGGATGAGCCGATCGCCATCGTCGCGATGACCTGCCGGTTCCCGGGTGGGGTCAGTTCGCCGGAGGAGCTGTGGAATCTGGTCGTCTCGGGCCGTGACGCCATCGGGGAATTTCCGACCGGCCGAGGCTGGGACCTGGACGTTCTCTTCCACCCCGATCCGGACCACCCCGGCACCTCGTACGCCCGCAAAGGCGGGTTCCTGTACGACGCCGATGCGTTCGATGCGGCGTTCTTCGGGATCAATCCGCGGGAGGCGCTGGCCACCGATCCGCAGCAGCGGTTGCTGTTGGAGGCGTCGTGGGAGGTGCTGGAGCGGGCGGGGATCGACCCGGTGTCGTTGAAGGGCAGTCCGACCGGGGTCTATGCGGGGGTGATGTATCACGATTACGCGGCCGGGCTCAGCGGCGGCGACGCGCGGCTGGAAGGCTACGCGATGCTGGCCAGCTCGGGCAGCGTGGTGTCGGGGCGGGTGGCGTACACGCTGGGGTT
>NZ_JAHLEM010000106.1 GCF_018883605.1 Streptomyces niphimycinicus
GGGACGCGGCGGTCGCGGGGCTGCTGTCCGGGCTGGTCGAGGAGGCGCCGTGGCCGGACCGGCTCGCCCGCGCGGTGGCCCTGTCGGCGGCGGCCGTACGGTCCCCGGTGGCGGGCGAGTTCGACCGGGCGGTCTACGACGAGGTGCTGGCGGGCGTCGAGGTGACGGAGCACCCGGCGGCGGCGTGAGGGCGACGGCGGGGCGACCACGGCGGCGCGAGGCCGCCGTGAACACCGCCGCAGGCTCGGAAGCCCCGCAGCCTCTTGGGCCCCGGCTTGGGGCCCCGGCACCTCTCCGGGGCCCCGACCCGTGCCAGTCCCGCGCCTAGCCCTTGGCCTTGGCCAGCCGCATCTGGTCGATGTTGGCGTTGCACTTGTCGCCGCTCTCGCACGACACGGTGATCGTGTTGGTGCCGTGGCTGAGCTGGACGATCGACCAGGTCTCCGTCCAGCCCTTCTCGAAGTCGCCCTTCGGCGCGCCCGTGAAGTTCTGCATGTTGAGCGGCCGCGACTCCTTCTTGCCGTTGATCGTCAGCGACATGCTCTGGTCCTCGCCGGGCACGCTGTACGTGACGTACAGCCGGTACGACTTCGCCTTGTCCACGTCCACGCTCCAGGTCACGGACGCGCCCGGGGCGTTGACGCCCACGTAGGAGCCGCCGTCGGCCTTGGCGCCCTGGATGTCGGTCGCGGGGGCCGCGCCGCCGGCCAGCCGCATCTTCGAGGCGTCCTCGGTGGGCAGATTCCCCTCCGGGGCCTTGGAGGGCCCGGAGGACTCGCCCGGCTCGACGCTGGAGCCCGCGGTGGGCTGGTTCGTCGGATCGGCCTGGTCGTCCTTCTTGTCGTCACCGTTGGTGATCATGGCGACGCCGATGCCCACGAGGACCACCGCGACCACGGCGAGCGCGCCGATCAGCAGCCCCTTGTTGTTGGGGCCGCGACCGCCTCCCCCATGGCCGCCGCGCGGGGCGGCCGCACCGGGCTGGCGGGGTGCCCCGCCGGGCAGCGTCTCGGGGGCGGCGTAGTGGGCGTTCTGCCGACCGTAGCCGCCCTGCTGCTGGCCGTACCCCTGCGGCGGCTGGTTCGGGATCTGCTGGCCGTAGGTGCGCTCGCCCACCGCACGGACCTGGTTGTAGGAGGTGCGGGGAACCCCTGGCTGGGCCGGACCTGGGTAGCCGTAGCCACCGGCGCGGGGGGCGGCACCCTGCTGACCCGGCTGACCCGACTGACCGCCCTGGTCCCCCTGGTCGCCTTCCGAGCGGTACAGGTAGGCGAACGGGTCGTCGTTCTCCGGTGTGCCCGAGCCGTTGTTGCCGGCCGTCATCCCTCGTCACTCCCCTATGCATATGGCCATCGGCGCAGGATCAGAACGCGCCACGACAGCTCATATCAGGGTCGAGAGGGCCTCAACAGGGCGTGTGCTGTCCGGATGGCCAATATTCACGATCGGTTCACTGTCGGCGGCAGGGCCGCATCGGCGCAGCCTACCGCGACCGACCGCTCCCACACCTCATTCGGCCTGTCGGTGCACCCCTCCTACCCCCCGACATATCTCACAACCTCCCACCGGCCTAGCTACCCGGCCCGGCGGCGCTCCTTGGAGCGGGACCGCTTCTCGATATACATGCGCTGGTCAGCGGAGTGCAGCACCTCTTCGGCCGACATTCCGCAGCCCGCCCAGCCGATACCGAAGCTGGCACCCACCCGGACGGCCCGGCCGTCGACCCGGATGGGCGGGGTGATCGCATTGCGCAGCCGCACCGCCAGATCCTGGGCGTCGGCCCGGCCGAGGCCGTCGGCGAGGACGACGAACTCGTCGCCGCCGAGCCGGGCGACCGTATCCCCTTCGCGGACGCCGTTGGTCAGCCGGCGGGCGACCTCGATGAGCACGGCGTCGCCCGCGTGGTGCCCGAAGCGGTCGTTGATGGACTTGAAGCCGTCGAGGTCGCAGAAGAGCACCGCGAGCCCCTTATGGCCGTCATCGGCGTTGGAGTCCTCGTTGGGCGGGATGATGTGCACATGGCCGTCGAACGGGACGCTCTCGGCGGGCGGCGGGGTGCCGAAGCACTCGAAGTCGTCGAAGCCGTGCAGATGCCCCGCCGCGTCGACATAGACCCCGCCGCCGCCCGCGAACCCGCCGTCGGGCGAGCCGGCCGCGTCGTCGTAGTGCCCGCCCGGCCGGGGCGGGGTGGCGCACAGCCGGGCGGCGAGCCGGGCGCGCAGCTCGGCGCTGTTGGGCAGGCCGGTCAGGGAGTCATGGCTGGCGCGGTGGGCGAGCTGGAGCTCATGGCGCTTGCGCTCCTCGATGTCCTCGACATGGGTGAGCAGGAAGCGCGGGCCGTCGGCGGCGTCGGCCACCACCGAGTTGCGCAGCGAGACCCAGAGGTACGAACCGTCGCGGCGGGTCAGCCGCAGCTCGGCGCGGCCGCCCTCGGCGGAGGTGCGCAGCAGGGTGCCGATGTCCTCGGGGTGGACGAGGTCGGAGAAGGAGAAGCGGCGCATCGCGGAGGCGGGGCGGCCCAGCAGCCGGCACAGGGCGTCGTTGGTGCGCAGCAGCCGGCCGTGCTGATCGCCGCCCATCTCGGCGATGGCCATACCGCTGGGCGCGTACTCGAACGCCTGCCGGAAGGACTCCTCGCTGGCCCGCAGCGCCTGCTGCTCGCGCTCCAGGCGCAGCAGGGCGCGCTGCATATTGCCGCGCAGCCGGGCGTTGCCGATCGCGACGGCGGCGTGGAAGGCGTACATCTGGAGGGCCTCGCGGCCCCAGGCGCCGGGGCGGCGGCCGTTGCGCGGTTTGTCGACGGAGATGACGCCGATCAGCTCGCCGCCGGCGGCACCCGCCGCGTAGAGCGGGGCGAACAGGCGGTCCATGGGGTGCCATTCGTCGGGAAAGCGGGGCGCGGGGCCGGGGGTGTGCCACTGCGGGACATCGTCGTCGTCGAGGACCCAGCCCTCGCTGTACGGGATGAAGCGCAGATCGCCCCAGCGGTCGCCCATGGACAGCCGGCGCTCCCAGGAGCAGCGGGAGCCGACCCGCCCGGCCATCAGCGCCTCGGCCCCGGCGCTGCCGCCGACGGCGGCCACGACGAGGTCTCCGTCGGGACGGACGAGGTTGACGGCCGACAGCTCGAACCCGAGCCCGGCGATGACGCCGTCGGCGACGGCCTGAAGCGTGTCGGCGAGGCTGCGGGCGGTGTTCAGATCGGCCACTACCTGGTGCAACTGCCGCAGTGTCGTAAGGCGGATGTACGGCTCCGACTCGGTCTCCATCGATCGCACTCCCCCGAGACCTCGACAGCAAACTCCTGGCGTCTTGTCGTCCGATTGCCACGGCCACTGAATCACAGCGAGCTGTTCACTCGGTACACAGGGTCAACAATTACTGGCTGCTGTGATTCATGTCACAGAACGTATTCACTTCTTTAACGGCGGGGATGGGAGCGCTCCTAGTTTTTGTGAACGCAAATTCCGGAACGGCGATACCTGGCCATGCAAGGCAGCCGCCTTCACCGCCCGAGCACCCTCCGGCCGGCGCCCGGCCTACGGCCGATGGCCTAGCCCACCGTGGTCCCCGGGTCCGATGCGGGGAGGGGGCGGGGGCGGTTAGCGTCGAAGGGTGTTCCCGACGACTCCTTCCAGTCCAGCCGAGCCCGCCGTCCCCCATGCTGGTGGGGTGAGCGAGGACGAATTCCGTGCCGCGCTGGCGCGGCTCACCGCGGGCGTGGTGCTGGTGACCGCGCACGACCCGGAGGAGGGGCCGCGCGGCGAGGACGTCGGCATGACGGCCACCGCGTTCATGTCAGTGTCACTTGACCCGCCGCTGGTGATGGTGAGCGTTCGCAACGGTTCACGGATGGACGAGCTGCTGGAGCGACAGCCGCATTGGGCGGTATCGGTCCTGTCGGAAGGTCAGCGGCACATCGCGGGACGATTCGCCATGAAGGGGCGCATCAGCGACAGGTTGCTGTTCGAGGACATGCCCGTGGTGCGGGGCGAGCACACCGACGCCCCGCTCGCGGTGGGCGCGCTGGCGGTACTGGAGTGCCGCACCGAGCAGCGGGTGACGGCCGGGGACCACACGCTGGTGGTGGCACGGGTGCTCACCGCGGCGGCACCGGCCGCGGAGGGCGGGCCGCTGACGTACTTCAGGGGGCGCTACCGGACGCTGGGGTGAGGGCGGCAAGGGGTGGCCGCCAAAGAGCACGGAGAGCGGGGAGAGCGGGGAGTCCGGTCGGCTCGATCCCCGTCGGTCCCGGGTCCGGTGTTACGTCCCGGGCCGGTGTTACGTCCCGGGCCGGTGTTACGCCCCGGGTCCGGTGTTACGTCCCGGGTCCGGAATTACGTCCCGGGTCCGGTGTTACGTCCAGCCCCGCCCCGTACGCCCCCGCTTGACGTCACCGCGCTGCTTCTTCTCGCGCAGCCGCCGCTCGTTGAGGCCCCGGGGGATCCGGGTGGGGCGGCGCGGTTTGGGCGGTGGCGCGGTCGCCTCCGCGAGCAGCGATGCGAGCCTTATGGCGGCCGTCTCACGGTTGCGCCACTGCGAACGGTGCTCGGCGGCCCGTACGGTCACCACCCCGTCCACCAGCTTGCCCGCCAGCCGCTCCAGCGCGCGCTCCTTCCACACGGGCGGCAGCGCCTCGGTGCGGGCGAGGTCGAAGCGCAACTCGACCCGGCTGTCGCTGGTGTTGACGTGCTGTCCTCCGGGTCCGGAGGACCGCGAGAAACGCCACATCAGCTCGGCCTCCGGCAAGGAGACCGAACCTCGGATGACATAGGGCGCGGGCATGCGTCCATGGTCGCCTGCCGACCCCGGCGGCGTCATCCGGTTATCTCGTCACACCGCCGCATCAGGGTTTGGCAAAGAAAGTAAAGGGAGCTGGAACCTGTCGGGCTGTTCATGGCGTTGTGGAGGGTGACGACGGCTTCGCCCGTCGCCTCGAATCATCGAGACCACGAAAGGGACTCCCCATGGCTGTAAGCCTGTCCAAGGGCGGCAACGTCTCGCTCACCAAGGAGGCACCGGGCCTGACCGCCGTCACGGTCGGCCTCGGCTGGGACGTCCGCACCACCACGGGCACCGACTTCGACCTCGACGCGAGTGCCATCGCCGTGAACGCGAACGGCAAGGTCTACTCCGACCAGCACTTCGTGTTCTTCAACAACAAGTCCACGCCGGACCAGACCATCGTCCACACCGGTGACAACGTCACCGGCCAGGGCGAGGGCGACGACGAGCAGATCAACGTCAACCTGGCCGGTCTGCCGGCCGACGTGGAGAAGATCGTCTTCCCGGTCTCGATCTACGACGCCGAGTCCCGCAGCCAGAACTTCGGCCAGGTGCGGAACGCGTTCATCCGCATCGTCAACCAGGCCGGCGGCACCGAGATCGCCCGCTACGACCTGAGCGAGGACGCCGCGACCGAGACCGCCATGGTCTTCGGCGAGCTGTACCGCAATGGCGCGGAGTGGAAGTTCCGTGCCGTGGGCCAGGGCTACGCCGCCGGTCTCGTGGGCATCGCCCAGGACTTCGGCGTCAACGTCTGAGGTTTCACCGGCGCGGAAACACTGAGGGCCGCCCCACACCAGGGGCGGCCCTCGCCATATCGGCGCCCATAAGGCGCTCATAGGGCGCTCATAGGGCGCTCATAGAGGCTTGTAGGGGAAGGAGGTGGGACCGGGGTCAGAACTCGCTGGTGTCCAGGTCGAACCCGAGCGGTTCGGGCAGCGACAGCGGCTGGGAGATGTCGACCTCGACCTTGCGGGTGTACCTCTTCCCGGCGGGCAGCGAGTGCAGCACGGCCTGCTTCCGTTCCCGGTCGATCAGCAGATAGAACGGAATGCCCGCCGCCGCGTAGCCCCGCAGCTTGGGCCCCCGGTCGTTGTCGGCGGTCGAATGCGAGGTGACCTCGCCGACGAGCATCACCGCTCCCGGGTCGTGGTACTCCAAGGAGTCACCGAAGCTCCCCTTCGGCGCGATGACGAAATCAGGAACGACCTTGCCGGTTGGTGACGCATCCGGAACGCGGAGTCCGACGCCGGTGTAACGCCCCAGGTCCTTCCTGTGGTCGCGTACCTGCCCAGTCACTTCCGACACAATCTCTTCGTGCTCACCGTTAGCGGGAGGCACCACGTGGATTTCTCCTTCGATCAGTTCCACGCGCCATCCCTCGGGGGCTGCCGCGCTCAACGCCACGAAGGCTTCCTCGACCGATGAAGCGGTGCTCTCGCCACTGTCCGCGCGCGCCTCGCGCTCGGGGGCCGTCAGTACCACGGTGGACCTCCTTCGTACGGAGCGATGGTTCCAGCGTAGGCGAGCGGTCCCGGGCGGTCCGGCCCGTAGTCACCCGTTCGGAGGACGATCAGCCCCGCGTGCCGAAGGCGCCCGAGACCGCCTGGGAGAGGGCCCGCTTGCGGCGGTCGTGGGCCGCGGGCGGGTCGTCCGGGGCGGCTGTGGCGGAGAGTCCGGAGGCGGACCAGGTCAGGGCCATGGCGAGCACCAGCGCGAGGACGTCCTGGGGGTCCATCGAGGCGGTGAGGCGGCCCTCGCGCTGGGCATCGGCGATCGCCTGGAGTTTGCCGGCGACGGTGGCCGATGACTCGGTCACCAGATTGTTGGTGGCCACCCCTTCGAGCCTCGCCCAGGTGGCCAGGCGGATCAGCTCCGGCCGCTCCACGGCGGTGTCGTAGAGCCGCACGGCGTACTGAGGGAGGTCGTCGGCCGTGAACGGCACGGAGTCGACGACGACATCGGCATGGCGGCGGAAGACGGCGCCGAAGAGGCCGAGCTTGTCTCCGAAGTAGGCATAGAGCTGCGCCTTGTTGATGCCCGCGGCGGCCGCGATGCGGTCGACCCGGGCGCCCGCGATGCCATGGGCGGCGAAGTCGGCGGTGGCCGCCTCGAGCAGGCGGCGGCGGGTGGCATCGCTTTTCCGGGGAGACACGGGGCTCAGATTACCAACCGGTTAGTTGCCGGCGGGGGCGCTGCCGCGTAGCGTACAAAAATCCAACCAACTAGTTAGTTAGAAATGGGGTGGGGCGCATGACCGTGCGCGCATACGCGGTGGAGCGGGCCGGTGGCCCTGTTCAGCGGCTCGAGTACGAGCCGGAGCCCCTGGGGCCGCTGGAGGTCGATGTCGCCGTGACGCACTGCGGCGTCTGCCAGACCGACGTCGGCATGGTCGACGACGCGCACGGCTACTCCCGGTACCCGCTGGTCGCGGGCCATGAGGCGGTCGGCGTGATCGCGGCCGTGGGCAGCGCCGTCGACGGTGGGCAGCTCGCCGTCGGCCGGCGGGTGGGCGTCGGCGCGGTGGCGGGGGCGTGCTTCGCCTGCGAATGGTGCCTCAGCGGTCGGCAGTATCTGTGCGCGGACAAGGACGACACGGTGCTGCGCGGCGACCGCGGCGCGTTCGCCACCCGGGTGCGGGCGAGCGACTGGCGCTACGTCCAGCCGATACCCGACTCCCTCGCCTCCGAGCACGCGGCGCCGCTCCTGTGCGCCGGGATCACCGTGTTCTCGGCGATCACCCGGAACGGCGTCCGGCCCACCGACCGGGTCGCCGTGGTGGGGGTGGGCGGTCTGGGCCATCTCGCGATCCAGTTCCTCGCCAAGTGGGGCTGCCAGGTGACCGCCATCTCCTCGACGGCGGCGAAGGCGGACGACAGCCGCCGGTTCGGCGCCCATGAGTTCGTCGCCGCGCAGGAGGGGCTCCAGCGGGTCTCGGGCTCGTTCGACTTCATCCTCTCGACCGTCTCGGCCGATCTGCCGTGGGACGCGTATCTCGCGGCGCTGCGCCCGCACGGGACGCTGTGCGTGGTCGGCGTTCCCCACGGGCCGTTCGGCTTCCAGCCGTTGAGCCTGCTGCTGGGCGAGAAGCGGCTCGTCGGCGGCCTCGTGGGGTCACCGGCGGAGAACCGGCGGATGCTGGACTTCGCGGCGCGGCACGGCATCCGCCCGGCCGTCGAGACTTTCCCGGTCGCGCGCCTGGACGAGGCGCTCGACCATGTCCGCCACGGACGCGCCCGCTATCGCGCGGTGTTGGAGTTCTGAGCCGGGGCCGCACGCCTCCCGGACGCCGAGGCCGCTCGCCTCCCGAAGCGGGGTCGCGCCCGTCCCCGCCGCCCTGGCCCACGCCGTGTTGGCGGAGGCCACCGTCGAGCGGCGGGACGGTGCGGGTGGGGGCCGCCGCCGACACCGGGCCGGGTGCCCGCCCCGCCGCGGACGCTGCTCGCCGCGGACAGGAGGCATCTCGCCCCGAACGGGCCCACAGGACGGCGGAATCCCGCCGCGGAAAGCGCGGCCGCGCGCCGCTCGGCACACAGATCGTCTTCTCGTCGCGTACACGGCAACGCGGCCCTCCGGCGCCGCCAACCGGCCCGCCGCGCTCGCCACCTGGGCGGTTGGCCGGTCCCGGCCCCCGGGGCGGCCGGCGGCGCCGATCCAACAGGGGCATGACGTAGCGGCATAAGTCGGCATCAAACAACTGTTGTTGCCTCATGGCTCGCTGACCGAATTCGCCCCCACTTGAACAACGTGGAGTCAAATTCTTGTTACGCGCCTACCCGAATCGATAGTTCGATGACAATCTCTGGTCGGCCCGCTGCGCGTCCTCCGACTCCGCAGTAGGGACATCACGCACCGCTATGCGCACCACTCGCACCACTCCTGCTCGACCGGACGGCCCACCCATGGCCGTCCGTACCCCCTACGCAGGGCCGCGACCCGGCGGCCCCAAGGCAAGGAGACCGAGTGAGACCCATCGCTTCCTCCCCCCGTAAGAAGACCGTCCGCGTGGCGGCGCTCGTCGCCTCCGCCGCCATGGTCGTCATCGGTGTGCAGTCCGGCCAGGCCAGCGCCCAGCCGGAGCGCTCCCGCGAGGCGGGCGCCACGGCGCTGCCGCTGACCGCGGGCGAGCGCGCCACCGCGATCAAGGCGGCCCAGGCCGACGCCTCCGCGCAGGCCGAGTCCCTCGGACTCGGGGCCAAGGAGAAGCTCCTCGTCCGCGACGTCATCAAGGACGCGGACGGAACCGTTCACACCCGCTACGAGCGCACCTACGCGGGGCTGCCGGTCCTCGGTGGCGACCTGGTCGTCCACGAGAAGGCCGGCGGCGCGCGCTCCGTCAACAAGGCCACCGGCGCCCGGATAGCGGTCAAGAGCACCGACGCCGCCGTGACGCCCCAGGCCGCCTCCGGCACCGCGCTGAAGGCCGCGCCGAAGGCGACCACCGGCGAGAAGGCCAAGTCGCCGCGGAAGGTGGTCTGGGCGGCCACCGGCAAGCCCGTCCTGGCCTGGGAGACCGTCGTCACCGGAACGCAGGCCGACGGCACCCCGAGCGAGCTGCACGTCGTCACCGACGCCGCCACGGGCGCGAAGCTGTCCCAGTGGGAGGGCGTCGAGACCGGCACCGGCACCAGCAAGTACAGCGGCACGGTGCCCCTGGGCACCACCAAGAGCGGCTCCACGTACAGCCTCACGGACGCCACCCGTGGCAACCACAAGACCTATGACCTGAACCAGGGCAGCTCGGGAACCGGCACCCTGTTCACCGACGCGGACGACGTATGGGGCGGCGGGCGCCAGACCGCCGGCGTCGACGCGCACTACGGCGCGGCCGAGACCTGGGACTTCTACAAGGAGTTCCTGGGCCGCAACGGCATCAAGAACAACGGCGTGGGCTCGTACTCCCGCGTCCACTACGGCAACAACTACGTGAACGCCTTCTGGCAGGACTCCTGCTTCTGCATGACCTACGGCGACGGCTCGGGCAACGCCAACGCGCTGACCGCCATGGACGTGGCCGGCCACGAGATGAGCCACGGCGTGACCGCGGCCACGGCCAACCTCAACTACGCCGGTGAGCCGGGCGGCCTCAACGAGGCCACCTCCGACATCATGGCCACCGCGGTGGAGTTCTACTCGGGCAACTCCGCGGACGTCGGTGACTACCTCATCGGCGAGAAGATCAACATCAATGGCAACGGCACCCCGCTGCGCTACCAGGACAAGCCCAGCAAGGACGGGGCGTCCAAGGACTACTGGTCCTCGACGCTCGGCAACATCGACGTCCACTACTCCTCCGGTCCCGCCAACCACTTCTTCTACCTGCTGTCCGAGGGCAGCGGCGCGAAGGTGATCAACGGCGTGAGCTACAACAGCCCGACCTACGACGGCTCGACCGTCACCGGGATCGGCCGGGACAAGGCCATCAAGATCTGGTACCGGGCCCTGACCACGTACTGGACCTCGACGACCAAGTACGCGGGCGCCCGTACCGGCACCCTCAGTGCCGCGTCCGACCTCTACGGGGCCAACTCCACCGAGTACAAGGCGGTCGCCGCCGCCTGGACCGCGATCAACGTGAAGTAAGCGGTCCGCCGAAGCGGTGACGGGCCGCACCGGGGAACACCGGTGCGGCCCGTTCCGGACGTGCCCCGTCATCCGTGTCGTAGCCGCTGGCCTGTCGTAGCCGATGGCCTGTCGTAGCCGCTGATCGCCTGTCGTAGCCGGTGGTCGGCACTTACGCTGCTGTCATGACTCAACAGGTACGCGGCGTGGTGGCCCCCGGCAAGGGCGAGAAGGTCAGGATCGAGACGATCGTGGTGCCGGACGCCGGCCCCGGCGAAGCGGTGGTGAAGGTCCAGGCGTGCGGCGTCTGCCACACCGATCTGCACTACCGGGAGGGCGGAATCAACGATGAGTTCCCCTTCCTGCTCGGCCATGAGGCGGCGGGCATCGTGGAGTCCGTGGGCGAGGGCGTCACGGAGGTGGCCCCCGGCGACTTCGTGATCCTCAACTGGCGGGCCGTCTGCCACGAGTGCCGGGCCTGCCGCCGCGGCCGTCCCTGGTACTGCTTCAACACCCACAACGCGAAGCAGCCCATGACCCTGGCCGACGGCACCGCGCTGACCCCGGCGCTCGGCATCGGCGCGTTCGCCGAGAAGACGCTGGTGGCCGCCGGGCAGTGCACCAAGGTCGACCCCTCGGCCGCGCCCGCCGCGGCCGGGCTGCTCGGCTGCGGTGTGATGGCCGGCATCGGCGCCGCGCTCAACACCGGCAACGTCCAGCGCGGTGACTCCGTCGCCGTGATCGGCTGCGGCGGTGTCGGCACCGCCTCGGTCGCCGGGGCGCGGCTGGCCGGGGCCGCGAAGATCATCGCGGTGGACCTGGACGAGCGGAAACTGGAGTGGGCCCGTTCGTTGGGCGCCACCCACACCCTCCACGCGGGCAGTGCCGATGTCGTCGAGGCCATCCGGGAGCTGACCGACGGCAACGGCGCCGACGTCGTCATCGAGGCGGTGGGCCGCCCCGAGACGTACCAGCAGGCGTTCTACGCCCGCGATCTGGCCGGCACGGTCGTCCTGGTCGGCGTCCCCACCCCCGAGATGAAGCTGGAGCTGCCGCTCCTGGACGTCTTCGGGCGCGGCGGGGCGCTCAAGTCCTCCTGGTACGGGGACTGTCTGCCGGACCGCGACTTCCCCATGCTGATCGACCTCTACCAGCAGGGCCGCCTCGACCTGGACGCGTTCGTCAGCGAGACGATCGGGCTCGAGGACATCGAGGAGGCGTTCGCCAAGATGCACCGCGGCGAGGTGCTCCGCTCGGTGGTGATGTTCTGATGACCCCTCCGCCCGTACGCGTCGACCACCTCGTCACCTCCGGCACCTTCTCGCTGGACGGCGGCACCTGGGAGGTGGCCAACAACGTGTGGCTGATCGGCGACGACCACGAGGTGTACGTGATCGACGCCGCGCATGACGCCGACGCCATCGCGGCCGCCATCGGCGACCGCCGGCTGCTCGGCATCATCTGCACCCACGGCCACGACGACCACATCGACGCGGCCCCGGCCCTCGCCGACCGCACCGGCGCGCCGATCCTGCTGCACCCGGAGGACGAGGTGCTGTGGCGGATGCGCCACCCGGACCGCGCCCCGGACAAGCCGCTGGCCGACGGCGACGTCCTCACCGTCGCGGGGACCGAGCTGCGGGTGCTGCACACCCCCGGCCACTCCCTGGGTGCGGTCTGTCTGCACGCCCCCGCGCTGACCACGGTCTTCTCCGGGGACACCCTCTTCCAGGGCGGCCCCGGCGCGACCGGGCGCTCCTACTCGTCCTTCCCGACGATCATCGAGTCGATCCGGGAGCGGCTGCTGACGCTGCCCGCGGAAACGCTGGTCCGCACCGGCCACGGTGACTCCACGGTCATCGGAGACGAGGCCCCGCACCTGGACGAGTGGATCGCGCGGGGGCACTGAGCCCGGAGCACCGAACCCCCACGATCGAGAAACCCACACCCCGACAAGACAAGCAGATCGCCCGGGGGCACTGAGCCCGAAGCACCGAACCCCCGCGACCGAGAAACCCACACCCCGACAAGCCAACCAGATCACCCGGGGGCACTGAGCCCGAAGCACCGAACCCCCACGATCGAGAAACCCACACCCCGACAAGACAAGCAGATCGCACGGGGGCACTGAGCCCGAAGCACCGAACCCCCGCGACCGAGAAACCCACACCCCGACAAGACAAGCAGATCACCCGGGGGCACTGAGCCCGAAGCACCGAACCCCCGCGACCGAGAAACCCACACCCCGACAAGCCAACCAGATCCCCCGGGGGCACTGAGCCCGAAGCACCGCACCCCCACGATCGAGAAACCCACACCCCGACAAGCCAACCAGATCCCCCGGGGGCACTGAGCCCGAAGCACCGCACCCCCACGATCGAGAAACCCACACCCCGACAAGCCAACCAGATCCCCCGGGGGCACTGAGCCCGAAGCACCGCACCCCCACGATCGAGAAACCCACACCCCGACAAGCCAACCAGATCCCCCGGGGGCACTGAGCCCGAAGCACCGAACCCCCACGATCGAGAAACCCACACCCCGACAAGGCAAACAGATCACCCGGGGGCACTGAGCCCGAAGCACCGAACCCCCTCGATCGAGAAACCCACACCCCGACCAGGCAAACAGATCACCCGGGGGCCCTGAGCCCGAAGCACCGAACCCCCTCGATCGAGAAACCCACACCCCGACCAGGCAAACAGATCACCCGGGGGCCCTGAGCCCGAAGCACCGAACCCCCTCGATCGAGAAACCCACACCCCGACCAGGCAAACAGATCACCCGGGGGCACTGAGCCCGAAGCACCGAACCCCCACGATCGGTCAGTCCCCGGCTCCGGGGGCCGCGCTCACCAGACCGCGGCCCCGGGGGCCGTTTCGGCCACCGACACCGGGCGCTGGAAGGACCGGTCGTAGTAGACCAGCGGGGCGTCCTCGCCGACGTGGGCCGCCACGACCCGGCCGATGAGGACGGAGTGGTCGCCGCCGTCCACCACGCGGTGCAGTGCGCAGGCGACCCGGGCGACCGCCTCCGGTATGCCCGGCAGCCCCAGCTCCATCGGCAGGGTGTCCCCCGCCGCGAACCGGTCCGCACCGGAGGCGGCGAAGCGCCTCGCGATGTCCGCCTGTCCCTCCGCCAGGATGTTGATCATGAAACTCCCGGTGGTGGTGAACGCCTCATGGGTGCTCGCGGTCTTGCCCAGGCAGATCAGCACCAGTGGCGGGGCCAGCGACAGCGAGCTGAACGAGCTGCCCGTGAACCCCCATCTGCGCCCGGACGCGTCGACCGTCGTGGCCACCGTCACGGGGGCGGGCACCCGGGCCATGGTCCGGGTGAACTCCTCAGAGGTGATGGTCATCGACGTTTCACCACTCGTCCTCCAGCAACTCGATCTCCTCCTGCTCCAGATTCGACAGGGCGAGGTCCGAGGGGGTGTGGCCGCCCGCGCCGGGTCCGGCCGCATGGAGCGCCATCCCCTCCAGGGCGCGCAGCCACGCCTCGCCGACCTCCCGTACCTCCGCCTCGGACAGCACATCCAGGGCGTAGGTCCACGTCACCATCAGCTCCGGGCCACCGGGGCGGTCGATGGTGACGGCGTTCAGCTCCAGTCCGTACGGGGTGAGCGGGCCGTCGGTGCCGAGGTCGAGCCCGAGCGCCTCCGAGGCCGGGCGCCAGTCGCCCCCGGGCCCGTCGGGGAACTCGACCCGGCCCAGATAGTTGAAGCCGATCCGCGGCACGGCCAGCCCGGCCAGCTCCGCGGCCGTCTCCCGGTCCAGATGGCGCAGCAGGCCGTAGCCGATCCCGCTGCCGGGCACCGCGCGCAACTGTTCCTTGATCCGCTTGACCACCCGCCCGGTGGCCGGGCCGCCCGACCACAGGTCGCCCCACTGCACCTGGCCGGGGTCCAGCCGCACCGGGTGGAGGCTGGTGAACCAACCGACCGTACGGGAGAGATCCACCCCCCCGACGCTCTCGTCCCGGCCGTGCCCCTCCACGGCGACCAGTACCGAGGTGGCCGACGAGCCGAGCCTGCGGCGCCGGTCGGCGACGGCCAGCGCCAGCGCGCTCAGCAGCACATCGTCCACCCCGCAGTGGAACACCGACGGCACCTGGCCGAGCAGCGGCGCGGTCCGGGCGGCCGGCAGCGTCATGGTGACGCGGGCGACCGGCCCGGCCGGGTCGTGCCCGGGGGCGGCTTGGGCCCCGCCCGGCTGGGCGTCCGGGGCGCCGAGTTGGGCGTCCGGGGCGGAGAGGATGTCCGTCCACAGCGGGAGTTCCGCCCGCCGTTCCGGCCTGCGCACCTCGGCCGCCAACTGTTCGCTCCAGCGGCGCACCGAGGTGCCCACCGGGGTCGGCTCGGGCTCCCGTCCGGCGGCGACGGCCGTCGCGATGCCGGCGAGGTCCCGCAGCAGGATCCGCCAGGACACCCCGTCGACCACCAGGTGGTGGGCGACGAGCAGCAGCCGTCCCGGCCGTCCGGGACCGGCGTCGAACCACACCGCGCGCACCATCTCGCCGTCCCGGGGCGCCAGCTCCGCACGGGCCTCGGCCAGGGCGCGGTCGTACAGCGGGGCGAGATCCCCGGCCGCGGCCTCGGCGATGTGGACCCGGCGGACGCGGTCCGCGCAGGACACCGCCCCGGCCGGTGGCACGCTCAGCCGCCAGCCGCCCTCGTCGTCCTCGACCAGCCGGGCGCGCAGCACATCGTGCCGGTCGTGCAGCGCCTGGAGCGCGGTGGTGAGCGTCGCCAGGTCCAGGCCCGCCGGGGTCCGGACGAGCATCGGCTGGCTGAAGGAGTCGATCGCACCGCCGCGCTCCCGCAGCCAGTGCATGATCGGCGTGGCGGCGAACTCGCCGACGGGGTTGTCCGGTTCACGGGAGACCGCGTCGTCGAGCACCTCGGCCACCGCCGCCAGCCCGGCCACCGTCTTGTGCTCGAAGACATCGTTGACGGCGAGGACCAGACCCGCCGCGCGGGCGCGGGCGATGAGCTGCATCGAGACGATGCTGTCGCCGCCCAGCTCGAAGAAGCTGTCGTCGATGCCGACCGAGGACAGCCTGAGCACCTCGGCGAAGACCGCGCACAGCGTCTCCTCGACCGGGTTCCGCGGGGGCCGCGAATCGGCCGCCGCGCCGAAGCTCGGCGCGGGCAGCGCCTTGCGGTCCAGCTTGCCGTTCGGGGTGAGCGGCAGCCGGTCCAGGACCACGAACGCGGACGGGATCATGTACTCCGGCAGCGACTCGCCGAGCGTCGTACGCAGCAGTCCGGCATCCAGCGCCGCACCGGGGGTCCGGGGCACCACGTACGCCACCAGGCGCGCGCTGTCGCCCTGGTCGGCGCGGGCCAGCGCCACGGCCTGGCCGACCGCCTCATGGGCGGTCAGCACCGTCTCGATCTCCCCGAGCTCGATCCGGAAACCGCGCACCTTCACCTGGTGGTCGGCCCGGCCCGAGAACTCCAGCCGGCCGTCGGCGGTCCGGCGGACGATGTCGCCCGTGCGGTACATCCGCTCGCCGGGGCCGCCGAACGGGCAGGCCACGAACCGCTCCGCGGTCAGCGCGGGCCGGTTGTGGTAGCCCCGTACGACGCCCGCACCGGCGATGTACAGCTCGCCCGGCACCCCGGGGGCGACCGGCCGCAGCCGGTCGTCCAGCACATGGACCCGGGTGTTGGCGATCGGGGTGCCGATCGAGGGCACGCCGTGGTCGTCCGTCAGGTCCGCGGCCGTCGACCAGATGGTGGTCTCGGTCGGTCCGTAGAGGTTGGTCAGCCCGGCGGCCGACGTACGCAGCCGCGCGGCCAGGGCCTCCGGCAGCGCCTCGCCGCCGACCAGCACCCGCAGCCCGCGCACACCCTCCGGCGACGCGGTGACCATGGCCTGCCACAGCGACGGCGTCGCCTGGACGATGCCCGCCCCGGTCTCCTCGGCCATCCGCAGCAGCGCGGCCGGGTCGCGCACGGTGTCCCGGTCGGCGATCACCACGCCCGCGCCGCACAGCAGCGGCAGATACAGCTCCAGCCCCGCGATGTCGAACGACACCGTGGTGACCGCGAGCAGCCGGTCGGCGGGGCCGAGGCCGAACCGCTCGGCCATGTCGTCCAGGAAGTTGCTCAGCGCGCCATGCGGGACGACCACGCCCTTCGGGCGGCCGGTCGAACCGGAGGTGTAGATGACATACGCCGGGTGGTCCGGCGAGCACACCACACCGGGCGCGGCCGTGGGTGCCGCCGCCAGCTCGGCGACGGTGGCCGGGTCGTCCAGCACCAGCGCCGGTACGGTCGCGGTGGCCTCCCCACCGTCGCCCCCGTCGCCCGCCGTGAGCAGCGGCGCGGTGCCCGAGGTGACCAGGGCCAGCGCGGGGCGGGCGTCCTGGAGGGTGTAGCCGATCCGGTCCTTCGGGTGCTCCGGGTCCAGCGGCAGATAGGCCGCCCCGGTCTTGAGCACGGCGAGCAGGGCGACGAGCAGCTCCGCGGAGCGCGGCAGCGCCACGGCCACCAGCCGCTCGGGGCCCACCCCGCGGGCGGTCAGCAGCGCGGCGAGCCGGTTGGCCCGCTCGTCCAACTGGGCGTAGGTCAGCTCGACACCGCCGGAGACCACCGCGACGGCCGACGGCGTACGGGCGGCCTGCGCCTCGTACAGCTCGTGGACCCGGCGGGCGGGCAGCGGACGCGCGGTGTCGTTCCATTCGACCAGCACCCGCTCGCGCTCGGCCGCCGACAGCACGTCGACCTCGCTGATCCGCAGCCCCGGGTCGCCGGTCACCGCCTCCAGCACCTGGATCAGCCGCCGGACCAGCGTCGCCACGCTGTCCTCGTCGAACAGCTCGGTGCTGTACTCGCAGACGCCGGACAGCGCGCCCGGCCGCTCCGGCCGCTCACCGAAGGCGAAGCTCAGATCGACCTTGGCGACGCCCAGGTCGACCAGTTCGGGCCGCAGGGCCAGCCCGCCCAGCGCGGTTTCGGCGGCCGGCATGTTCTGGACCATCAGCATGACCTGGAACAGCGGATGCCGGGCCAGGGACCGCTCCGGGTCGACCACCTCCACCAGCCGCTCGAACGGAACGTCCTGGTGGGCGTAGGCGTCCAGCGCGGTGCGCCGCACCCGGTCCAGCAGTTGGTCGAACGTCGGGTCGCCCGAGGTGTCGGTGCGCAGCACCAGCGTGTTCAGGAAGACGCCGATCAGGTCCTCCAGGGCCTGGTCGGAGCGGCCGGCGATGGGGCTGCCGACCGGGATGTCCGCTCCGGCGCCCAGCTTGGTCAGCAGCAGGGCCAGCGCCGACTGGAGCACCATGAAGGTGCTGGCCCCGCGGGCCCGGGCCAGCGCGGTGAGCCGGTCGTGCAGCGCGGGTTCCAGCGCGAAGTCCAGGGTGCGGCCGTGATGGCCTGCCACGGCCGGCCGGGGCCGGTCGGTGGGCAGGGTCAGCTCGTCCGGGAGTCCGGCGAGCGCCTGGCGCCAGTAGGCCAGTTGGCGGGCGGCCAGGCTCTGCGGGTCGTCCTCGTCGCCGAGGTGGTCGCGCTGCCAGAGGGTGTAGTCGGCGTAGCTCAGCGGCAGCGGCGCCCAGCCCGGGGCCCGGCCGTCGCAGCGGGCGGCGTAGGCGGCCGACAGGTCGCGTACCAGCGGCGCCGTGGACCAGCCGTCGGTGGTGATGTGATGGATCACCAGGGCCAGGACGTACTCGCTCTCGCCGAGCGCGAACAGGGTGGTGCGCAGCGGGAGTTGGACGGTCAGATCGAAACCGCGGGTGGCGGTCGCCCGGAGCTGCTCCGGCAGCGCGGCCTCGGTCGTCTCCACCACGGTCAGCGGAACGCGCACCGCGTCCGGCTCCCACACCTGCTGCCGGGGCGAGCCGTCGGTCTCGGGGAAGACCGTGCGCAGGCTCTCGTGCCGGCCGAGCAGATCGGACAGCGCCAGCTCCAGCGCCGCCCGGTCCAGCGCGCCGGACAGCCGGAGCACCACCGGCACGTTGTAGGTGGCGCTCGGCCCCTCCATCCGGTTGAGGAACCACAGCCTGCGCTGGGCGAAGGACAGCGGTAGCACCTCGGGCCGCTCGCGGGCTGTCAGCGGCTGCCGGGCGGCCGCCTGCCCGTCCAGCGCGCTCGCGAGCGCGGCCACGGTCGGCGCCTCGAACAGGGTGCGTACCGACAGTTCGGCGTCCAGCGCCGTACGGATCCGGTTGACCAGCCGCGCGGCCAGCAGCGAATGGCCGCCCAGGTCGAAGAAGTTGTCGTCCACGCCGACCGCGGGCACGCCGAGCACATCGGCGAACAGACCGCAGAGGATCTCCTCGCGGGGTGTGCCCGCCGCACGGCCGGCCGACGCCGGCGCGTACTCCGGGGCGGGCAGCGCCTTGCGGTCGAGCTTGCCGCTGGCGTTCAGGGGCAGGGCTTCCAGCACCACGAACGCGGACGGCAGCATGTAGTCGGGCAGCGACGCGGCGAGCGTCGTGCGCAGCAGGCCCGGTTCCGGTGCCTCGCGCGGGTCCTGCGGCACCACGTAGGCGACCAGCCGGCGTTCGCCGCTCCGGTCGTCCCGGGCGACCACCGCGCAGTCGGCCACGCCCGGGCAGGCGGAGAGCACGGCGGCGATCTCGCCGGTCTCGATCCGGAAGCCCCGGATCTTCACCTGGTCGTCCGCCCGGCCCAGGTACTCCAGCAGCCCGTCCACGGTCCAGCGCGCCAGATCACCGGTCCGGTACATCCGCGAACCATCACCCGCGAAGGGATCGGCCACGAACCGCGACGCGCTCAGCCCCGGCCGCTTCAGATACCCCTGCGCCACGCCGCCACCGGCGACGTACATCTCTCCCGCCACCCCCGGGGGCACCGGGCGCAGCGCGCCGTCCAGCACATAGATCCGCAGGTCCGGAATGCCCCGGCCGATGAGCGAGCCCGCGCCGGAGGCCGCTAGCTGTTCGTTCAGCGGCAGATGGCTGACGTGGACCGTGGTCTCGGTGATGCCGTACATGTTGACCAGCAGCGGTGCGCAGGCGGCGCCCTCGCCGTGCCGTTCGTACCAGTCCGCCAGCCGCCCCAGATCGAGCGCCTCACCGCCGAAGACCACATGGCGCAGCGCCAGCCGGTCACCGGTCGCCGGGTCCTCCCGGTCGGCGCCCACGAGCTGGTAGAAGGCCGACGGAGTCTGGTTGAGGAACGTCACCCGCTCATCCACCAGCAGCCGCAGAAAGCGCTCCGGCGAGCGCGACACCTCGAACGGGACCACCACGAGCCGCCCGCCGTGCAGCAGCGGCCCCCACAGCTCCCACACCGAGAAGTCGAACGCGTACGAGTGGAACAGCGTCCACACCTCGTCCGGGCCGAACGCGAACCACTGCCGCGTGTGCTCGAAGAGCCGCACCACATTGCCGTGCGAGACCACGACGCCCTTGGGGCGCCCCGTCGAACCCGATGTGTAGATCACATACGCGGGCGCATCCGGTACGAGCGGCGCGATCCGGTCGGCGTCCGTCAGGTCCGTATCCGGCAGTCCGGCGAGCCGGCCCGCGACCGACTCCTCGCCCAGCACCACCCGCGCCACGCCCTCCGGAAGCGCCACCTCGACCCGGGCATCCGTCACCAGCAGCGCCAAGTCCACGTCCGAGACCGTGTACGCGATGCGGTCCGCCGGATACGCGGGGTCGATCGGCACATACGCGGCACCCGACTTCACCACCGCCAGTAGCGCCACCACCAGGTCGATCGACCGCGGCAGTACCAGACCCACGAACCGGCCAGGACCCGCGCCCCGCTCGACCAGCAGCCGCGCCAGCGCGTTGGCCCGCGCGTTCAGCTCGGCGTAGGTCAACCCGTCCGCGCCCAGGGACACCGCCCGCGCGCCGGGACACTCCCGCACCCGTGCCTCGAACAGTTCCGGAAGCGTGACCACGGCCGCACCGGCCGCGGCCCCGTTCCACTCCACCAGCACCCGTCGGCGCTCCGCCTCGGAGAGCAGGTCGATCTGGGTGACGCGGACGGCCGGGTTGGCCGCCACCGTCTCCAGGAGGCGTACGAAGCGGTCGGCCAGCGCCTGCGCGCCCGCCCGGTCGTACAGGTCGGTGTTGTAGACCAGCGTGCCGGTCATCCCGGCCGGGGAGCCGTCGGCGTCGAAGGTCTCGCCGATGGCGAAGTCGAGGTCGAACTTGGCCGTGCGGTTGTTGGCGGGGTGCAGCCGGGTGTCCAGGCCGGGGAATCGCAGCGTCAGCTCGGGGATGTTCTCGAACGTCAGCATGGTCTGGAACAGCGGGTGCCGGGAGAGCGACCGGTCCGGGCTCAGGGTCTCCACCAACAGGTCGAACGGCACCTCCTGGTGGGCGTAGGCGGCCAGGTCCGCTTCCCGGACCCGCTCGACCAGTTGCCGGAAGGTGGGGTCGCCGGACAGGTCGTTGCGCAGCACCAGCGTATTGACGAAGAAGCCGATGCCGTCCACCAGGGACTCGTCGTTGCGGCCCGCGATGGCCGTGCCGATCGGGATGTCCTCGCCCGCGCCCAGCCGGGACAGCAGCGCGACCAGGCCCGCCTGCACCACCATGAAGAGGCTGGCGCCGCTGGAGCGGGCGATATCGGTCAGCGCGGTCTGGAGCTCGGGGCTCAGGGACAGCGGCAGCCGGTCGCCGTCGTTGCTCAGCACCGCCGGGCGGGGCCGGTCGGTGGGGAGCTCCAACTGCTCGGGCAGACCGGTCAGGGTCCGCTTCCAGTAGTCGAGCTGACGGCCCAGCAGGCTCTTGGGGTCGTCCTCGGCGCCCAGCAGTTCGGCCTGCCACAGCGTGTAGTCGGCGTACTGCACCGGCAGCGGCCGCCAAGTGGGGGCGGATCCGGTGCGCCGCGCGGTGTAGGCGGCGACCAGGTCGTCCACCAGCGGGCCGAACGACCAGCCGTCGGCGACGATGTGGTGCACCACGATCAGGAAGACGTGCTCGGTGGGGCTCAGCACCAGCAGATCCGCGCGGATCGGCAGCTCGGAGGCGAGGTCGAAACCGCGCCGCGCCACCTCCGACAGCGCCTCGTCCAGCTTCTCCTCGGCCACTTCGGAGACCCGGATCTGGGCCTCGGCCCCGTCGGCGTCCAGCACCACCTGGGAGGGCACTCCGTCGTGGTCGGGGAAGAGGGTGCGCAGGCTCTCGTGCCGGGCGATGACGTCGTGCAGCGCGGTGTAGAGCGCGCCGCGGTCGAGCCGTCCGGTGAAGCGCAGCGACACCCCCAGGTTGTAGGTGCCGTCCGCGCGGTCCAGTTGGTTGATGAACCACAGTCCGCGCTGCGGGTACGCCAGCGGCACCGGCTCCGGGCGCTCCCGGGGCGTCAGCGGGGTGCGCGCCCCGGTGGCCCGGTCGACCAGCCGGGCCAGCTCGGCGACGGTCGGCGCGTCGAACAGGTCGCGCACCGCCACATCGGCGCCCAGGACGGCCTGGATGCGCAGCACCAGCCGGGTGGCGAGCAGCGAGTGCCCGCCCAGGGAGAAGAAGTTGTCGTCCACCGACACCGAGGCCAGTTCGAGGATCTCGGCGAAGAGGCCGCACAGCACCTGCTCCTGCGGGGTGCGCGGCGCCCGGCCCGCTCCCTCGCCGGTCAGCTCCGGCTCCGGCAGGGCCTTGCGGTCGAGCTTGCCGTTGGGGGTGAGCGGAAGGGCGTCCAGGGCCAGTACGGCGGCGGGCACCATGTAGTCGGGCAGCGCCTCGGCGAGCTGGTCGCGCAGCGCGGAAGTGTCCAGGCGGTGGCCCGGGGCGGGCACCGCGTAGGCGACCAGCCGCTTGTCCCCGGGGCGGTCCTCGCGCACGATCACGGCCGCGGAGGCGACACCGGGCCCGCGGGCGACCGCGGCCTCCACCTCACCGGGTTCGATCCGGAAGCCGCGGATCTTCACCTGGTCGTCGGCGCGGCCGGCGAACTCCAGCACGCCCTCGCCGGTCCAGCGGGCGAGGTCGCCCACCCGGTACATCCGGCTCCCCGCCGGACCGTACGGGTCGGCGACGAACCGCTCCGCGCTGAGCGCGGGCGCCCGCCAGTAGCCGCGCGCCAGGCCCTCGCCCGCGATGTACAGCTCGCCGACGACGCCCGGCGGCACCCGGCGCAACTGGCCGTCCAGGACCTGGGCCCGGGTGTTGTCCAGCGGGGCACCGATCGGTACGACATCGGGCACCCGGTCGGCGGAGGTCACCCGGTGGGCGGTGGCGAAGGAGGTGGTCTCGGTCGGGCCGTAGGTGTCCTTGAACACCATGCCGGGGAAGCGCTCCAGCAGGGCGCGCACCGCCGTGCCGGGCACGACGTCGCCGCCGGCCAGCAGCTCCCGTACACCGGTCAGGCAGTCCAGGTCGTTCTCGGCCACGACGCGGAACAGCCCGGCGGTCAGATGCAGTCCGGTGATGCCGTGGTCGGCGATCATCCGGCGCAGGGTGCGGACGTCCATGTCCTGCGGCGGGGCGATGACCACCGTGCCGCCGGTGAGCAGCGGCACCCACAGCTCGTAGTTGGCGGCGTCGAAGGCGTGCGGCGCGTGCAGCAGCACCCGGCGGTGGGCGTCCGCGGCGAAGCAGCCGTCCAGGGCGAACGCCAGCAGATCGCGGTGGGTGACCGCGACGCCCTTGGGGCGGCCGGTGGAGCCGGAGGTGAACATCACATACGCGAGCCGCTCGGGCTGGACGGCCACGGCGGGGGGCTGGTCGGGCTGGACGGCCACGGCGGGCGGCTGGTCGGACTGGACGGCCACGGCGGGGGGCTGGTCGGGCTGGACGGCGAGGTCATCGAGGTCGCCGTCCACCACGAGGGTGGTGGCCCGGTGGCCGAACTCCAGCTCCGGCTGGGCCCGGTCGACGAGCAGCACCGACGGTTCGGTCCGCTCCATCACCTGCTCCCAGCGGCTCTGCGGGGCGCGCGAGTCCAGCGGCACATACGCGGCGCCGGCCTTGAGCACGGCGAGCAGCGAGACGACCAGCTCCACCGAGCGCTGCTGGAGCACGGCCACCCGCGCCTCCGGGCCCACGCCCGCGGCGAGCAGCCGGTGCGCGAGCCGGTTGGCGCGCGTCTCCAGCTCCCGGTAGCCGATCTCGGTGCCGTCGGCGGCGATGAGCGCGGTCGCGTCCGGGGCGGCGGCCACCCGCTCGGCGAACCGGGCGGGGACCGAGCCGCTGAGCGCGGGCACTTCGCGGACCGGACCGGCCCACTCCACGGCCAGCCGGCGGGTCTCCTCGGGCGCCAGGACGTCGATCTCGGCGATGCTCGTCCCGGGCCGGGCGACGGCCGACTCCAGCACCTTCAGGAACCGCCGCACCATCCGGCCCACGGTTTCGGCGTCGTACAGATCGGTGGCGTACAGCACCTGTCCGCCGATCCCGGCGGGCGCTCCCGCCTCGTCCCGCCGCTCGCTGAAGTCGAATTGCAGGTCGAACTTGGCGATGGTGAGGTCGCCCGGGGCCACCGAGGCGGTCAGCCCGGGCAGCTCCAGCGTGCGGTCCGGGTGGTCCTGCATGCTCAGCAGGATCTGGAACAGCGGGTGCCGGGACCGCGAGCGGTCCGGGTTGAGCACCTCGACCAGCCGCTCGAACGGCACGTCCTGATGGGCGTAGGCCGCCAGGTCGGCCCGGCGGACCCGGTCCACGAGGTCGGTGAAGGACGGCCGCCCGGAGGTGTCGGTGCGCAGCACCAGCGTGTTGACGAAGAACCCGACCATGTCGTCCAGGGCCTCGTCGGTCCGTCCGGCGATCGGGCTGCCGACCGGGATGTCGTCGCCCGCGCCGAGCTTGGACAGCAGCACGGCCAGCGCCGCCTGGAGCACCATGAACACGCTGGCGCCCCCGGCGTGGGCGACGGCGAGCAGCTCACGGTGGAGTTCGGGGCCGATCTCGCAGTCCAGTACGGCGCCGGAGTGGCTCGCCACGGCGGGCCGGGGCCGGTCGGTGGGCAGGGCCAGCTCCTCGGGGAGACCGGCCAGCGCGCTCTTCCAGTACGCCAGTTGGCGGGCCAGCGGGCTGGTCTCGTCGGAGTCCTCGCCCAGCAGCGACCGCTGCCACAGGGTGTAGTCGGCGTAGGTGACCGGCAGCGGCTCCCAGCCGGGGGCCCGGCCGTCGCAGCGGGCGGTGTAGGCGGCCGACAGATCGCGCACCAGCGGGGCCAGGGACCAGCCGTCCCCGGCGATGTGGTGGACGACGACGGACAGCACATGCTCACCGTCGCCGAGGTGGAACAGCTCGGCGCGCAGCGGCAGTTCGGTGGCGAGCCGGAAGCTGTGGCTCGCGGCGGCCGCGAGGGCCGCGGGCAGGTCGGCGGCGGTGACCTCGCGGGCGTACGGCAGCGGCGGCAGCTCCTCGGCGGCCACCAGATGCTGCCGGGGCTCACCCGCCGTGTCCGGGAAGACGGTGCGCAGGCCCTCGTGCCGCAGCAGCACATCGCGCAGCGCCGCCCGCAGCGCCGCCACGTCCAGGTCACCGGACATCCGCAGCAGGAAGGGGATGTTGTACGTGGGGTTGGGGCCGTCGAGCCGGTCCAGGAACCAGAGCCGGGCCTGGGCGAACGACAGCGGCATGGGCTCGGGCCGGTCCACCGGGACCAGCGCGGTCCGCGCCGCCCGCGCGGTGTCCAGCAGTTCGGCGAGGGCGGCCACGGTGGGCCGGTCGAACACCTCGTGCACGGCGAGTTCCACGCCGAGCACCGAGCGGGCCCGGCCGGCGAGCCGGGTGGCGGCCAGCGAATGACCGCCGAGGGCGAAGAAGTTGTCGTCCACCCCGACCCGGGGCACGCCGAGCACCTCGGCGAACAGCCCGGCGAGCACCTGCTCGCCCGGGGTGCGGGCGTCGCGTCCGGCCGCCCCGCCGGCCACCTCGGGCTCCGGCAGCGCCCGGGCGTCGAGCTTGCCGCTGGGGGTCAGGGGCAGCGCGGGCAGGGCGACGAACGCGGCGGGCAGCATATAGTCCGGCAGCGACTCGCCGAGCTTCTTGCGCAGCAGTCCGGGATCCAGCACCTCACCGGGGTCCCGCGGCGCGGACCCAACAGCCCAGGTACCAAAAGAAGATGCCGGATCCAACGCCTCACCGGGGTCCCGCGGCACCACATAGGCCACCAGCCGCCGCTCACCGCCCCGGTCGTCGCGGGCGACCACGGCGCAGTCGGCGACACCCTGGCAGGCCGACAGCGCGGCCGCGATCTCGCCGGTCTCGATCCGGAATCCCCGGATCTTCACCTGGTCGTCGGCGCGGCCCAGATACTCCAGCAGCCCGTCCGCGGTCCAGCGCGCCAGGTCACCGGTGCGGTACAGCCGGCTGCCGTCGCCCGCGAACGGGTCGGCCACGAACCGGGAGGCGCTCAGACCCGGCCGCTTCAGATAGCCCTGCGCGACACCGGCGCCCGCCACATACATCTCCCCGGCCACGCCGGGGGGCGCCGGGCGCAGCGCGCCGTCCAGCACCCGCACCCGCAGATCGGGGATGGACCGGCCGATCAGCGAACCGGCGCCGGCGGCGGCGAGTTCGGCGTCCAGGGCGAGATGGCTGACATGCACCGTGGTCTCGGTGATGCCGTACATGTTGACCAGCAGCGGTGCGCAGGGAGCGCCGTCGCCGTGCCGTTCGTACCAGTCGGCCAGCCGCCCCAGGTCCAGCGCCTCACCGCCGAAGACCACATGGCGCAGCGCCAGCCGGTCACCGGTCGCCGGGTCCTCCCGGTCGGCGCCCACGAGCTGGTAGAAGGCCGACGGAGTCTGGTTGAGGAAGGTCACCCGCTCGTCCGCCAGCAGCCGCAGGAAGCGCTCGGGCGAGCGCGACACCTCGAACGGGACCACCACGAGCCGCCCGCCGTGCAGCAGCGGCCCCCACAGCTCCCATACCGAGAAGTCGAAGGCATAGGAGTGGAACAGGGTCCACACCTCGTCGGCGCCGAAGGGGAACCACCGGCGGGTGGCGGCGAACAGCCGGACCACATTCCGGTGGGAGACCACGACACCCTTGGGGCGCCCGGTGGAACCGGAGGTGTAGATGACGTACGCGGGGGCGAGGGGCAGCAGCGGCGAGGGCCGTTCGGCATCGGTCAGATCGGTGCCGGGCAGGGCGGCGAGCCGCGCCCGCACCTCCTCCTCGCCAAGCACCACCCGCGCCACGCCCTCGGGGAGCGCCACCTCGGCCGTGGTGTCCGTCACCAGCAGGGTCAGGTCCACATCGGAGACGGTGTACGCGATCCGGTCGGCCGGATACGCGGGGTCGATGGGCACATAGGCGGCGCCCGACTTCACCACCGCCAGCAGCGCCACCACCAGGTCGACCGAGCGGGGCAGCACCAATCCGACGAACCGGCCAGGACCGGCGCCCCGCGCGACCAGCAGCCGGGCCAGCGCGTTCGCCCGCGTGTTCAGCTCGGCGTAGGTCAGCGTGTCCGCGCCGAGGGACACCGCGGGCGCCTCGGGGCATTCCCGCACCCGCGCCTCGAACAGCTCGGTGAGGGTGGCGGTGGCGTCCGGGGCCGTGCCACCGTCCGCCGCCGCGGGCAGCACGTCGGTGGCCGCCGGGTCGCCGGTGAAGTCCACCAGCACCTGGCGGCGTTCGGCCTCGGTGGCGATGTCCAGCGCGCCGAGCGGCCGGTCCGGCGCACCGCCGGCCAGGGCGCGCAGCAGTCCGGTCAGCCGCTCGCCGTGGCGCTCCACCTCGGCGGCGGAGTACAGCTCGGGGCTGGCGTTCAGCTCCACCCGCAGCCCGCCGTCGCCCGCCCGGTTGTCGACGACGACGGTCAGATCGTCGTCGTGGCCGATGGTCAGGTTGTGCACCACGCCCGGGTGGCCGCCGAAGTCCAGGTCGTAGTCGAACATGATGAGGTTGACGCGCGGGCCGACCAGCCGCCTGCCGTCCGCCAGCGCGCCGACGTCGCGGCGCAGCTCCTCATAGCGGTAGCGCTGGTGGCGCAGGGCGCCGCGCATCCGCCGGGAGACCTGGCCCAGCAGCTCGGCGACGGTGTCCCCGGGCCGTACGGACAGCCGCAGCGGCACCAGGTTGGACACCATGCCGGGCACGTTCGCGGCGTCGCCGCCGGGCCGGGCCGCGACCGGGAGGGCGAGGACGACATCGGTACGGCCGGTGATCCGGTGCAGATACAGCGCCTGGGCGGCGACGGCCACCGTCGGCCAGGCCGTACCCACCTCGCGGGCCAGCGACCGGATCGACTCGACGGCGGCCGGCTCCAGCGTGGACACGACCCGCAGCAGGGGGCCGTCCGGATAGCGGGTGGGCTGTGCGGTCAGGCCCTGGGCCTCGGGGCGGTCGGCCAACTGCTCGGCCCAGTACCGCCGGTCGCCGGCGATCTCCTCGGAGTCGCCGTACGCGGCGTCGGCCTCGATCAGTTCCCGCAGCCCGCCGTGGCCGGACTCCGGGCACCGCTCACCCGCCGCGGCGGCCGAGTACACGGTGGCGACCCGGCGCGCGACCATGCCCACGCTCAGGCCGTCCAGCGCGATGTGGTGATGGCGCTGGTACCAGACGTACCGGTCCTCGGCGAGCCGGAACAGCGCGAAGGTGAACAGCGGTCCGGCGGTGAGGTCCACCGGCCGCCGCTGGTCGGCCGACGTCCAGTCGCGCACGGCGGCTTCCGGATCGTCCTGCCCCGACACGTCCACGAGGTGGAACGGCCAGTCGAGGCCGGGCGCCACCACCTGGTACGGGCCGTCGGCGTCCGCGCCGAAGGACACCCGCAGGGCCTCGGTCTCGTCCACCACCCGGCGCAGGGCGGCCTCGAACAGCCCGGCGTCGACGGGGCCCTGGATGTCCACCCGCTCCGCCAGGCCGAAGAGCGGATTGGCGGAGTCGCCCTGGACGGCGTACCAGATTCCCCGCTGGCCGTCGGTCAAGCGGAATCGAACACCCTGCGGGAGAGACATGCACTCACTCCACATTCGATGGGAGAAAGGAGACGGTCGGCTGAACAGCCTTCACGCTTCGCAGCCTGTCCGACGCCCGTGAGGTGCGACAACGACAGTGCAAAGAATTGAGTACGCCCGGAGCCCGGGCCGGTGCGGCCCGGTTCGCGGGCCTACTCCTCGAGCAGGTCGGGCTGTTCGGCGACGATCTCGTTCCACAGCAACTGGAAGCTGAACCAGCCGAGTTGGGCGTCCCCGAACCCTGCGGCGGCGGCCAGGGCCTGCTCATGGGTGAACGCCTTCGGGGTACCGGCCGCATGGGCCAGCAGTTGCACCTGGGCGCAGCTATCGTAGGTGAAGAACCAGTGCACGGCCTCGTCCAGCGAGTCGCCGACCGTGATCAGCCCGTGGTGGCGCAGCAGAATGGCACGGTTGTCGCCGAGCCGCTCGGCGATGTCACGGCCCTGCTCCAGGGAGACCGAGGGGCCCTGGTACTCGTCGTAGAGAACCTGGCGCCCGTAGAACGCCGCGGACTCCTGGTCGATGGGATCCAGCAGCCTGCCGAGCGCGCCGAGTGCACGGGAGTGCGCCGTGTGGCCGTGGGCCGCGGCGGTGGCGCCGGGGTGGCGCTCATGGATCTCGGAGTGGATCACGAAGGCGCTGGGGTTGACCCGGTGTCTGCCCTGGACGACCCGGCCGGTGGAGTCCACACAGATCAGGTCGGCGACCTTCACCTGTTTGAAGGAGACCCCGAAGGGGTTGACCCAGAACTGGTCGGGGTGCTCGGGGTCGCGGACCGAGATATGGCCCGAGATGCCCTCGCCGAAGCCGTACTTGCCGAACAGCCGCAGGGCCGCGGCGAGTCGCTGCTTGCGGTGGCGCCGGGCCTCGTCCGGGCTGGTGAAGACCGGTTCACCCGGGATGGGGAGTCCGGTGGCGGTGTCGGCCAGGTATGCGGCATCCGGTGCGGCGGCCGTAGTGGTCATGACGGTTCGTTTCCTCTCTGGACGGAACGGGGTGGAAATCTCAGGTGGTGACGAGGACGTCCGCGGACCGGGCGGCGGTCAGCCCTTCGGCGTGGCCGAGGATCGCGGCGACGATGTCGGTGCTCCTGTCCACCAGCGACGGGATGCCCCAGGTGAAGAAGAGCGTTCCGGCCCCGATGTCGCCGAGTCCGTACAGCCGCGGGTCCGGTCTGCCGTCGACGGTGAGCCGGCTGGTGGCACGGGCCAGGTGCAGTCCGCCGTACGGATGGCGGCTGGCGGCCCGGCCGCGCGTCAGCGACGAGACCAGGGGCCGGGCGGCGGTGGGGATCCTGCTCCCGGCGGCGTTGACCGCGCTGATCACCCTGTCGGTGGTGAAACCGGTACCGGGCGCGGCGACGACGTCGAAGCCGCCGCCGGGGCTCGGGGTGATGCTCCGCAGGCCGGAGTGATTCGCCAGTTGTCCCGCCGCGAACAGCTCCAGCAGCCCGGCGGCGCTGTCCGGCGGCATCGGGCAGCACAGGCTCATGACGGTGCGGTGGTGGGCACGCAGTATCCGGGCCCTGTCGCGCGCCCGCAGCAGGGGCCATACGTCCGGACCGGCCTCCGGTACGGCATGCCGCAGGATGCGCAGCCCCATCTGGGGCGAGTCGACCTCGGCGAGCTCACACCGCAGGCGGTCCACCGGGTCTTCCCGGTCGGCCCGCAGGATGCCGGAGACCACCGCATCGAGGTCGGCACCGGCGTCCCGGAACTCCGCTCGCATGATCGCGCCGAGTTCGCAGAGGGAGAGCTCCCGCCCGCGCCGGGCCAGCGACCGCATCCGCTCCCGGGTGAAGTGCCGCGGGGTGAACGGGACCGGCCGTTGCCGCACCCCGGGGAGCAGACCGCGCCGGGAGACCAGGGCGATCCGGCCTCGGTGTCCCCGGGCGGCGAGCGAGAGGACGATGTCGACGGCGGTCAGACCGCTACCGACGACGGTGATGTGGTCCTGGTCCCCGATCTCCTGGAGCGCACCCAGGACCGGATAGGGGTCGGCCACGAATCCCGGCGCGGCGGCGAGGCCGTAGACGTCCTTGGGGCCGTCGCCGCCGACGCAGAGGACCACATAGTCGAAGGAGCGGACGTTCCCCCGGCCGGAGCGCAGTTCCACCCCGTCGGCGGTCCGGCCGGCGGCCTCGACCGACTCCCCGATGAGATTCACCTGCCAGCCCTGGCGGCGCAGATCGGCGAATGCCGTGTAGGCGCTCTGCTCCAGGTACTCGCCGTAAACGGCGCGCGGCGCGAAGCGGACGCCGGACCGGCCGTCGATGCCCTCCTGGACGCCGACGGCGCGGTCCCGGATCTCCAGCCATCGTTCGAAATGGCCGGGGTCACCGGCGCGCACCGACATGTCGTCCGGTGCCGCGTTCACCTTCAGGGTCCCGGTGTCGACCTGGTACGCGCGTCCGCGCCACAGATGGGGCGATGGCTCGAACACCGTAATGCTCCCCGGCCCGCCTCGGGCCCGGGCCAGGGCGTCGATCAGGCAGACCGCCGCCGCGCCGCCCCCGACGACGCCGATCGAGAATCCATGCGACATTCCTCAGTCACCATCGATCCGTCCGAGGGCATGGGGTACTGCGTCGATATTTCCGTCAGTGGCCACTGAAGCCCTTCCTCAACTGTTACAGGAATTTCGAATTCCGTGAAAATACTGCTCTCGACGGCGCCCTGCGCGGCCTCGACCATGCGGAACGCGGAGTTCAGACCCATCAGTTCCGAGGAGTATTCCTGGCCCCCGGGAAAGTGACCACCGAGATGACAGCTTGATGCCATCAATGACCCGACGATATTCGAACTGCTCGAATGGCGAACAAGAGCCGGACGCTCCGAATCCAGTACTCCGAATCCAGCACTCGGAATCCCGCACCCCGAATCCCGTATTCCGAATCCCATATTCCGAATCCCATATTCCGGATCACGAATTCCGGAGGAAAGCAAAGAGTAAATATTTCGATGTGCCGTGGAGCGGTTCCGAGGTGACTGATAAACGTGGCGGCGAACACATTTCGTAACGGAGTCACAGCCAGGATGGGAAAGGCATGCGATGACGCAATCCACTGTCGAAGTGCTGGAGGAACTGGGGCCGGAGTTCTACCGCGACCCGTATCCGTTCTACGCACGGCTGCGCGAGCGGGGCCCGGTGGTCCGGGTCGGCCTGGGCCCGACACCGGTGTGGCTGGTCGTCGGGTACACCGCGGCGCGGGCGGCGCTGTCCGATCCGCGCCTGGTGAAGGACCAGGGCCGGATGCTGCGGGCCGCAGCGGCGACCGCCGGTGTCGAGCACCTGCCGGTGCCGGAGGAGAAGACCTTCGGCGAGCAGGTGCTCACCAGCCACCTGCTGACAATGGACCCGCCGGACCACACCCGGCTGCGCACACTCGTCGGCAAGGCGTTCACCATGCGCCGGATCCAGGCGCTGCGGCCGCGGATCGAGCAGGTGATCGGCGAGCTCCTCGACGCGGTCGCCGGGCGGACCGAGCTGGACCTGCTGGAGGCCCTCGCGTACCCGCTGCCGGTCGCCGTGCTCGGCGAGTTGCTGGGCGTCCCCGCGGCGGCGCAGCCACGGTTCAAGGAGCTGTGCAACGCGCTGAACTTCGTGGGGCCCGAGGAGATGCGGCAGGTCGGGGAAGACCTGGCGGAGCTGGTGCTGACCTGGGTGGAGCTGCGCCGCACGGAACCAGCGGACGATCTGCTCACCGAGCTGGTCCGGGCCCATGACCTGGAGGACCGGCTCACCCTGGCGGAGCTCGCCTCCATGGTGTTCCAGGTCATGAGCGCGGGCTTCGGCCCGACCAGCCATCTGATCGGCAACGGCGTCTCGGCGCTGGTGCGCCACCCCGAGCAGATGGAGATGGTGCGCGCGGACCGTTCCCTGGTACCCGCCGCCGTCGACGAGATCGCCCGGTACGACACGACGGTGCATATCGCCATGCCGTCCGTCGCCGCGGAGCCGTTCGAACTCGGGGGCGCGCCGATCGCGGAGAACGACTTCGTCGTCGTCTCGCCCGGCGCGGCCAACCGGGACCCGGCCTACCGGGCGGATCCCGATGTCTTCGACATCCGCGGCAACACCGCCGGCCACCTCGGCTTCGGCCACGGCATCCACCACTGCCTGGGCACCTCGCTCGGCAAGATCCAGGCCGAGGCGGCCCTCACGGCCCTGCTCGACCGGTACGAGCGGATCGAGCTGGCGGTGCCCGCGGAGGAGCTACAGCACAAGGTGTTCCCCGCGCGACTGCTCGAAGCGCTTCCGCTGCGCGTCGGCTGAGCCCGGCACCCGCTCAGGGCGCGGGCCGGGTGCCCCTCCTGCGTGCGGCGCAGACCGCCTCCCCCGTGCGGCTGAGTTGGGCCCTTCCTGCGGTGGATGTGCGGGGCAGCGGTCGCTGCGACCTTTTAAGAGAGACACAGGCAGGCACCGCCGGCCGGGTCGGCGGAAGCACTCGGTCCTCCGCACCGACCCGGCATCCGGACGAGGAGGACGCCCCATGACCGCCCACACCATCCTGACGAAGCTGCACGGCCGGGTGGCGGCGGACGTGCCCCGCTGGGCGGTGCGCACCGCTTACGCCATCACCCTGACCACGCTGCCCTCCTGCATCTGGCGGATCGCGGGCATCAACCTGGGCGCGCCGCTGCTGGAGCACAACTCATCAGCCCCCGGCTCCCCGGAAGCCCCGCATGTCTTCGACGGCGGCTGGTGGTACGTCATCGGACTCAGCGTCTTCAGCGAGGCGCTGGCGTTCCTGTCGTTCGGGCTGGTCGCACGGTGGGGCGAGGTGTGGCCGAACTGGATGCCGGGGCTGCGCGGGCGCCGGGTGCCGGTCCTGGCGGCCGTCATCCCGGCTGGTCTCGGCTCGCTGGTGCTGCTGATCTTCCCCTACGCACTGACCATGGTCGCCTTCGACATGAAGATCACCGGGGAGCCGCTCGGACTGGTCATCCACGGCTGGCAGTCCGTGGCCTTCTGGATCGCGTACGCGCCGCTGGTCGCCTGGGGACCGCTGCTCGCCGTCCTGACCGTGCACTACTACCGGCGACGGCGCTCCGCCCGGCCCCCGGCCGTCGATTCCCGGCAGACCGGGGCCGCCCTGACGGGCTGACGGGCCCGACGACGGACAACACGGCCGCCCGGCGCCCCCCTCGTGGGAGGGGGCGCCGGGCGGCCGTTCGTCCGGGTGCGGTGCCGGGGCCGGTCAGCCGTCGGCGGCGGTGGCCAGCCCCGCCTCGTCCGGCAGGAACCGGACCGGCAGGGTCGACATCCCGGCCATCAGATTGGAGTGGATCCGGCGCGGCTCACCGGTGAGCTCGATGCCATTGCTGAACGTCCGCATCGCGTCCAGCATCTCCTTCACCTCGACCCGCGCCAGATAGGCGCCGAGGCAGAAGTGCGGACCGTAGCCGAAGGTGATGTGCTTGTTCGGCGAACGGCCCAGGTCCAGGACGTACGGGTCGTCGAAGACCGACTCGTCGCGGTTGGCCGAGGTGTTCCACAGCGTCACCACGTCGCCCGCCTTGATGGTCCCCCCGGCGATCTCGATGTCGACCAGCGCGGTGCGGCCGAAGTTCATCGCGGGGGTGGCCCAGCGCAGCGCCTCCTCGGTGGCCGACTCCAGCGTCACCGAGCCCTCCTTGAGCCGCTTCCACTGCTCCGGCTCGCGGCTGAGGTTGTAGAGGGAGTCGATCATCGTGAGCCGGCTGGTCTCATCGCCGCCCAGGATGAGGCTGTAGCAGTTGAAGACGATGTCCTGATCGGTCAGCGGCACGCCGTTGATGTCACTGGCGGTGAGCGTGCTGATCACGTCGTCCTGCGGATCGGCGCGCCGCTCGGCGACCAGATCGCTGAAGTACAGCAGGATCTCGTTGCGCGCCAGGAACGCCTCCTCCGGGGCCTGGTCCGCCTCGTCCGAGCTGAGCGAGGACTTGGTCAGGTTCAGCAGATAGGCGTGGTCCTTGACCGGCACCCCGAGCAGGCCGCCCACGGTGGTCAGCGGGATCACCGAGGCCACCTCGGCCGCGAAGTCCCCCTCCCCCCGCCGGACCGCGTCGGCGATCATCCGGCGGGCGTTGACCCGGACCAGCTCCGCGACCTTGGACAGGGCTCGCGGCGAGAACGCCTTGAGCATCACATTGCGCAGGTCCTTGTGGCGCCGGCCGTCGGTCACCGCCAGCATCTGGCCGGCCGCCGAGTCGCCGCCCGCCAGCAGCGTCACCAGGACGTTGCCCTTCTCCGAGGTGAGCCGCTGGTTGTCCCGGTAGAGCGCCATCACATCGGCGTAGCGGCTGACCACCCAGAAGCCGGGTGTGCCGTCGGCCGGCGGATGCCAGTACAGCGGGTGGTCGGCGCGCAGCCGGCGCCAGTACGCGTCCATATCGTGCTCGAGGTAGGTCCCGGTATCGACCAGGTTGATGGCCGAGATCTCCTCCGGTATCCCGTCGCGGCTCATCGCTGTCTGCACGCTCATCTCTCCACCAATCGGGTCACTTGAGTTCCCGGAGCTTCTCGTTGAGTACGCGGCCGATCTCGGCGGCCGGTTCGGGCCGCATCAGGTACGGATGGGCGTGAGTGATCCGCCGGTACTCGATCCGTCCGTCGACATGCGGCCGCCACCGCTCGGCGCGCCCGGCCAGGTCGGCCGCGGGCACCGACGGGTCCTCCTCGGCCACCAGCACCAGCAGATCGCCCCGGTAGGGGGCCGGTTCATAGGCCAGGAAGAGCCGGCGGTTGTTGGCGAAGGCACGGGCCAGGGCGGCCACGTTGTCCTCGTCCAGGCTGGCCAGCACGGACTGCCGCTCCCGCAGCATGGTCACCACCTGGCCGTGGGTCAGCGGGGCGTCGCCCAGGGCGTCCACGTCGTAGCCCTCGAAGTCCAGCAGCACCCGCAGCGCGTCCTGTTCGTCCGGCAGCCGGTCGGGCAGCGGCTGGGAGCGGTCGAGCGGGTACTCGTCCAGGTTGACCAGCAGCGCCACCTCCTCGCCTTCGGCCTGGAGCAGCGCCGCCATGGCGTGGATGACCGTGCCGCCGAGCGACCAGCCGAGCAGGGCGTACGGTCCGGTGGGCCGGACCCGGCGGATCTGGGCGACATAGTCGGCCGCCATCTCCTCCAGGGTCGCGGGGAGCGCGTCCCTCTCGCCGTTGAGTCCTCGGCACTGGAGGCCGTAGACCGGATGCTCGGCGTCCACGCTCCGCAGCAGCGCCGAGTAGCTCCAGCTCAGCCCGCCCGCGGGGTGGACACAGAACAGCGGGGTGCGGCTGCCGTGCTCGCGCAGCGGAAGCAGCACATCGAGCGAGTCCTGCTCCGCGTCGCCGGTGAGCTTCTGGGCCAGTTCGGCGACGGTGGGCGCGGTCAGCACCGTCCGCATGCCGAGCTTCACGCCGAACGCCGACCGGATCCGGTTGACCAGGCCCATCGACATGATGCTGTCGCCGCCCAGGTCGAAGAAGCTGTCGTGGACACCCACCACGTCAAGACCGAGCGCCTCCCGGAACAGCCCGCACAGGATCTCCTCCTGCGGGGTGCGCGGTCCGCTCCACTCCCGGGGGTTGTAGTCGGGTGCGGGCAGCGCCTTGCGGTCGACCTTTCCGTTGGCGTTCAGCGGCAGCTCGTCGAGGACCATGAACGCGGCCGGGACCATATAGTCCGGGACGGCCGCGGCCAGCCGCTCGCGCACCGCGGCGGCGTCCAGCCCGCCGCCCGCCGCCGGCACCAGATAGGCGGCCAGCCGCTTGCCCGCGCCCTCGTCGGTGCGCAGCACGACCGTGGCCTGGGCCACCTCGGGGTCCCGGGCCAGCGCGGCCTCGATCTCGCCGAGTTCCACCCGGTAGCCGCGGATCTTGACCTGCTCGTCCACCCGGCCCAGGTACTCCAGTTGCCCGTCCGCGTTCCAGCGCGCCAGGTCGCCGGTGCGGTACAGCCGGCCGCCCGGCGCGCCGAACGGATCGGCCACGAACCGGGCCGCCGTCAGCGCGGGCCGGCCCAGATAGCCGCGGGCCAACTGGCCGCCGCCGATGTACAGCTCACCGACGGCGCCGAGCGGCGCGGGCCGCAGCCCCGCGTCCAGCACATACAGCCGGGTGTTCGGAGTGGGCCGGCCGATCGGCACCGCGCCGGACGGGGTCTCCTCGCCCGGCTCCAGCCGCAGCACCGCGCAGCCGACGGTGGCCTCGGTGGGCCCGTACTCGTTCACCACGGCCACGTCCGGGTGGGCGGCGCGCCAGGGGGCCAGCGCCTCGCCCAGCAGTTGCTCACCGCCGATCACCAGCTCACGGGTCGGGGAGCACTCCGGGTCCACCCCGGCCAGCAGCGGCAGATGGGAGGGGGTGACCTTGCAGAACGTCGGCCGGACCCGCCCCTGCGCGGGCTGCTCCAGCTCCGCCACATGCACACAGCCGCCGGTGGTCAGCGGGCCGAACAGCGAGGTGACGGCCATGTCGAAGGAGACCGGCGAGTGCAGCAGGGCCCGCTCGCCCAGCGACGGGTACGCCTCGGCGGCGTAGTCGAGGTACTGGGCGAACGAACGGTGCTCCACCACCACGCCCTTGGGCCGCCCGGTGGACCCCGAGGTGTAGATCACATACGCGGGGCTCTGCGCCCGCCACCGGGGGCCGCCGGAGGCGGCGGGGGCGGGCCCGGCCGACTCACTCGTAACCGCCTCGTCCAGCAGCCGCACCGGCGCCGTCTGCGCATCCCACCAGCGACCGCCGGAACCAGCGGGCCCGTCCGACGGCCGGTCCAGCAGCCGCACCGGCGCCGCCGTCCGCGGCAGGCCGGGCGCGATGTCCGAGCGGGTCAGCACCAGCACCGGAGTCGCGTCGGTGAGCACGTGCGCCAGCCGGTCCTCCGGGTCGCCCGGGTCCACCGGCAGATAGCCGCCGCCCGCCTTGAGCACCGCGAGGGCGGCGATCACCAGGTCGGCCGAGCGCGGCAGGGCCAGCGCCACCAGCCGCTCGGGACCCACTCCGGCCCCGATCAGCTCGGCGGCCAGCCGGTCGGCGGCCGCGTCGAGCCCCGCGTAGCTGAGCCGGGTGCCGTCCGCGGCCAGCAGCGCCGGGGCGTCCGGGGTGCGGGCGGCCTGGGCCTGGAAGCGCTCGGGCACCAGGGCGACGGGCTCGGGCCGCGCCGTGGCGGTGAACTCCTCCAGCAGTGTGCGACGTTCGTCCGCGGCCAGCAGGTCGACCCGGTTCACCGGCTGCTCCGGCGCGCCGATCATGGCGTCGAACGCGCGGACCAGCCGGCCGCCGATGGCCGCCACGGCGTCGGGGGCCACGAGGTCCGGCCGGTAGCCGAGACGCAGCCGCAGGGTGCGTCCCGGCATCGCCACCAGACTGATCGGGTAGTGGTTGGCGTCCGAGCCGTACAGGCCGATGATGCGCAGCCCGTCCTCGACTGCGGGCATTCCGTCGCCGTCCAGCGGATAGTTCTCGGTCACCACGATCGTGTCGAACAGCGTGTCCGGCTCGACCAGGCGCAGCACGTCCTGGAGGCCCAGGTAGTGGTGGTCCATCACCGCCGTCTGCTGGCCCCGCAGCCGCTCAAGCAGCGTCATCCAGGTGTCGGTCGTCCTCAGCTCGGCGCGGACCGGGACGGTGTTGATGAACAGGCCGACCATGGTCTCCACACCCGGGAGGTCCGCGGGGCGGCCGGAGACGGTGGCGCCGAACACCACGTCGGTGCGGCCGGTCAGCCCGGAGAGCACCACGCTCCAGGCCGCCTGCACGACCGTGTTCAGGGTCGCGTCATGGCGTCGGGCCAGCGCGGTCAGCTCCGTGGTGGTGTGCTCGGGGAGTTCCACGAGCAGGTCGCCGGGGACCTCGACGGTCCGTCCGTCGCTGTCGGGTGCGATGAGCGTCGCGCCGTCCACCCCGGAGAGCACCGTGCGCCATGCCTCGCGTGCCGCCTGCCTGTCCTGCCGGCCGAGCCACGCGAGATAGTCGCGGTACGGGGTGACCTCCGGCAGCGCCGACTCGTCGCCGTCCGCCTCGTACAGCGTGAACAGCTCACGCATCAGCAGCGGGCCCGACCAGCCGTCGAGCAGCAGATGGTGGTTGGTCATCAGGAACCGGGCCAGCTTGTCGCCCATGTGGATCAGGGTGAAGCGCAGCAGCGGCGGCCGCTCGGGGTCGAACCGGAGCACCCGGTCCTCGTCCATCAGCGCGTCCAGCCGGGCGGCCCGCTCCGCCTCGGGCAGATGGCCGAAGTCCAGCTCTACCCAGGGCAGTTCGAAGTCGGCGGCCACCACCTGTACGGGGCGGCTCAGGCCCTGCTGGCGGAAGCCCGCGCGCAGGTTGGCGTGGCGCCGCAGCAGGGTCCGCGCCGCGCCGCGCAGCCGCTCCGCGTCCAGGGGGCCCGCGAGGTCGATGCCGAGCTGCACGGTGTAGAGGTCGGGCTCGTCCTCGTCGAACTGGGCGTGGAAGAGCAGCCCCTCCTGCATCGGCGTGAGCGGCAGGACGTCCTCCAGCCGCTCCGCCCCCGCGGACTCGACCGCGTCGATCTCGTCCTGGGTCAGCGGGACCAGCGTCAGGTCGGAGGGGCTGTAGCCGCCCGCCTCCGGCCCCTCGGCGTGCCTGACCAGAGCGGTGAGCGCGGTCAGCCAGTTCTGGCCCAGCTCGTTGACCTCGTCCTCGCTCAGCAGCTCGCCCGCCCAGGACACATCGGCTACCAGATGCGGGCCGTCCGGCAGGTCCTGGGTCATCGCGGTGATGTCGACGGTGTGCGCGAGCGGGCGCCCGGGGTCGCTGCCCCCGTCGAGGTCGAAGCCCTCCGGGGCAGGCCCCCAGTCGGCCGGGGTGGCCTTCTCGGTCGCCACGGCGCCGGGGAAGCGCCCCAGGTAGTTGAAGCTGATCTGGGGCTCGGGCAGCCGGGTGAGCACCGGAGCGGTCTGCGGGTTGAGGTACCGCAGCAGACCGAAACCGATCCCGTTGTCCGGCAGGGCGCGCAACTGCTCCTTGACCCGCTTGAGCACCCGGCCGGTCGCCGGACCGCCCGCGCGGTACTCGGCCCAGTCGTGCGGGCCGGGGTCGAGCCGTACCGGGAACAGGCTGGTGAACCAGCCGACGGTCCGGGACAGGTCGACGCCCTCGTCGAGCTCCTCACGGCCGTGGCCCTCCAGGTTGACCAGGACATGGCCGGCCTGGTGGCCCCGCTGTGCGCGCCACTGGGCGACGGCGGTCGCGAACGCGCTCAGCAGGACGTCGTTGATCCGGGCGTGGAACGCGGCGGGCACCGTGGTGAGCAGGGCCGAGGTCTCCTCGGCCGGCAGCGTGAGCATCAGCCGCTTCGCCGTCGCGGTGATGTCCCGCCGGGGGTCGAGCGGCCGGTCGGCGAGCGCCGCGTCGGGCTCGGCGAGGGTGTCCAGCCAGAACTCCAGCTCCTCGATCCGTTCCGGCCGCTGGGCGGCGTCGGAGAGCCGCTGCGCCCACTCCCGGAACGAGGTGCCGACGGCGTCGAGCCCGGAGCCGCCGCCGTCCGTCTGCGCGGACCACGCGGCGGTCAGGTCCGGCAGCAGGATGCGCCAGGACACGCCGTCGACCGCCAGGTGATGGACGGTGAGTAGCAGCCTGCCGGAGACGTCCGGGCCGGCGTCGAACCAGACCGCCTGGAGCATCAGCCCCGCCTCGGGGTCGAGCCGGTCCCAGGCGCCCTTGGTCTCCTCCACCATCCGGGCACGCGCCCGCTCCTCGTCCAGACCGGTCAGATCGACCCGGCGCAGACAGTCCGCCACCCGGACCGCGCCGCGCTCGGGCACCTCCAGACCCCACACCACGCCACCGGTGCGGCGCAGCCGCATCCGCAGCGCGTCGTGGTGGTCGAGCACCGTCTGCAACGCGGACCGCAGGCGCTGCTCGCCGACGTCCGCCGGGACCACGATCATGTTGGTCTGGCTGAACCGGTCGGGGCGGCCGCCCCGTTCGCGCATCCAGTGGATGATCGGCGTCAGCGGTACGTCGCCGACCCCCGCGGAGACCGCCACGGGCTCGGCCGCGGCGACCTCCGCGGGAGCCTCCTCGACGGCCGTGGCCTTGGCCAGCGCGGCCACCGTCTTGTGCTCGAACACATCCCGCGGCGTCAGCTTGACGCCCGCGTCCCGGGCCCGGCGGACTAGCTGGATGGACATGATGCTGTCCCCGCCGGTGTCGAAGAAGCTGTCGTGGATGCCGACCCGCGGCAGCCCGAGGACCTCCGCGAACAGCCCGCGCAGCAGCTCCTCGTGGGGGGTGCGCGGTTCGTCGGCGGGGGCGGTGGCCGTGGTGTACTCCGGCGCCGGAAGCGCCTTGCGGTCGGTCTTGCCGTTCGGGGTCACCGGCAGCGAGTCGAGCACCACCACCGCGGCGGGGACCATGTACTCGGGCAGCTCCGCGGCCAGTTGGGCGCGCAGGTCGGCACCGGTGAGCGGCCCGGCCGCGCCCTCGGCCACCGCGTAGGCCACCAGCCGCGGCTCACCGGGGCGGTCCTCGCGCACCATCACCTCGGCCTGCCGGACCGAGGACCGGCGCAGCAGCACCGAGCGGATCTCGCCGAGCTCGATCCGGAAGCCGTGCAGCTTGACCTGCTCGTCGGCGCGGCCGACGAACATCAGCACCCCGTCGCGGGTCCACTTGGCCAGGTCACCCGTGCGGTACATCCGGGTGCCGGGCGGGCCGAACGGATCGGCGACGAAGCGCTCCGCGCTCGTTGCGGGCCGGTTGAGGTAGCCGCGGGCGATCCCGGGACCCGAGAGGTACAGCTCGCCGACCACCCCGGGGGCCGTCGGCCGCAGCGCCGCGTCGAGCACCCGCACCCGGGCGTTGGGGATCGGTGTGCCGAGGGGCGGTTCGGCCACGCCGGACAGCGGCGCGCTGATGGTGGCGCACACCGTCGCCTCGGTCGGACCGTACGCGTTCACCATCCGCCGCCCCGCCGACCAGCGGCCGGCCAGCTCCGGCGGGGTCGCCTCGCCCGCCACCAGCAGGGTGATGTTCGCGGGCACCTCACCGTCCGTCATCACACCGAGCGCGGCCGGCGGGATGGTCGCCTGGGTGACGCGCTGCTCGGCGAGCAGCGCGGCCAGCGGGGCGCCGGGGTCCAGGCGCTCGGACGGCGCCATCACCAGCGTGGAGCCGGAGAGGAGCGCCTTGCACAGCTCCGCGAAGGCGGCGTCGAAGCTCGGCGAGGCGAACTGGAGGACGCGGCTGCCCGGACCGAGTCCGAGCGCCTCCGCATAGCCGGTGAGCAGACTGGCGAAGCCGGTGTGCGGGACCACCACGCCCTTCGGCCTGCCGGTGGAGCCGGAGGTGTAGATCAGATAGGCCGGGTGGTCCACCGACAGCCGGACCTCCGGCGCGGTCTCCGGCGCCTTCGCGATCCTGGCCCCGGTGGCCTCGTCGTCGAGCAGGAGGACCGTGGTGTCGCCCATGGGGGGCAGGGTCTCGGCGATCGGCCGGGTGGTGACGACCACGCCGGGCCGGGCGTCGGAGAGCATATAGGCGAGGCGCTCGGCGGGGTACGCCGGATCGAGCGGCAGATAGGCCGCGCCCGCCTTGTGCACGGCCAGTACCGCGGCCGGCCAGTCGAGGGACCGGGGAAGCGCCAGTGCGACGAACCGCTCGGGGGCCGCGCCCTCGGCGCGCAGCACATGCGCGATCCGGTTGGCCCTGCGGTCCAGTTCGGCGAACGACATCTCGCGGCCCTCGAAGGCCACCGCGGGGTCGTCGGGCGCCTCGACCACCCGGCGGGCGAACAGCTCGGGGAAGGTCGCCGGGGGGAGGTCGCGCGCGGTGTCGTTCGCGGCGGCCAGCACGGCGCGCTCTTCCTCGGTGAGCGGGGAGATGTCGCCCACCCGCAGGTCCGGGTCCTCGGTGACCCGCTCCAGAAGCCGCGTCAGACGCTCGAACAGGGCCTCGACCGTCTCCCGGTCGAAGAGGTCGAGCCGGAAGTCGATCAGCGCCTGGAGACCGGCCGGGGCGCCGCCGGGCCCGGTGTTCTCGTTGAAGGTGAAGGCCAGGTCGAACTGGGTCGCGTTGACCGGCACCGGATACGCGACGGCGTCGACCCCGGGCAGACCGGTCGGCGAGGTGGTGGTGGTCTCGAGGTTTTGTACGTTCAGCCAGATCTGGAACAGCGGGTGCCAGGCCAGCGAGCGCTCGGGGTTGAGCAGCTCGACCAGGCGCTCGAAGGGCACCTCCTGGTGGGCGTAGGCGGCCAGGTCGTACTCGCGGACCCGGTCCAGCAGTTCGCGGAAGGTGGGGTCGCCGGAGGTGTCGGTGCGCAGCACCAGTGTGTTGACGAAGAAGCCGATCATTTCCTCGAGCGCCTTGTCGTTGCGCCCGGCGATCGGCGAGCCCATGGGGATGTCGGTGCCCGCGCCATGCGCGGAGAGCAACGAGGCCAGACCGGCCTGCAACACCATGAACAGGCTGGTCCCGGTCGTGCGGGCGACGCGGGCCAGCGCGCGGTGCAGCTCCGGCGAGATCCGCCCCTCGACCGTCTCGGCCGTGTAGTCGGCCTCCGGCGGACGCGGGCGGTCGGTCGGCAGCGGCAGCACATCGGGGCCGCCCTCGAGTCGCCGCCGCCAGAATTCGAGCTGCTCGCTGACCAGGCTCCCGGAGTCGCTCTCCTCGCCGAGGACCGAGTAGTTCCAGATCGTGTAGTCGGCGTACTGGACCGCAAGTGGCTCCCAGTCCGGGGCCCGGCCGGCCGTCCGCGCCAGATAGGCCGAGGTCAGGTCGGCGGCGAAGGGGCCGACCGACCAGCCGTCACCCGCGATGTGGTGCAGGATGATCAGCAGGACATGGTGGTCCGGGGCCATCTGGAACAGCGTCACCCGCAGCGGGGTCTCGGTCGCCAGGTCGAAGTCGCGCGCCGCCTGTTCGGCGATCGCCGCGTCCAGCGTCCGCTCCTCGACGGTGGTGACGGCCATCTCGGCCGGGCACTGGTCCGGGGGCAGGATGAGCTGCCGCGCGGCGCCGCCGGTCTCCGGGAAGACCGTGCGCAGCGTCTCGTGCCGGGCCGTGACGTCCCGGACGGCCGCCCGCAGCGCCTCGTGGTCCAGCGTGCCCGTCAGCCGCAGCCCCAGGCTGATGTTGTGCGCCGCGGCGCCGTTCTCGAACCGGTTGAGGAACCACAGCCTGCGCTGGGCGTAGGACAGCGGGATCCGCTCCGGGCGCTCCACCGGGACCACCGGCGGCCGCGCGGTGTCGGCGTCACGGAGCCGTTCCGCCAGCCGCGCCACCGTGGGCGCCTCCCACAGCGCACGCAGCGGCAGTTCCACGGAGAAGGCCGTCCGGGTCCGGCTGACCATCCGGGTGGCGTGCAGCGAGTGCCCGCCCAGCTCGAAGAAGTCGTCGTGGATGCCGACCGAGTCCAGCTCCAGCGCCTCCATGAACAGGCCGCACAGGATCTCCTCCTGCGGGGTGCGCGGGGCCACGCTCGTGGACAGTGCGGTGAGGTCCGGCGCGGGAAGCGCCTTGCGGTCGGTCTTCCCGTTGGGCGTCAGCGGCATCTCGTCGAGCACCATGAACGCCGAGGGGATCATGTACTCCGGCAGCCGCGCGGCGACCGCCCGGCGCAGCGCGGGCACCGGCACCGCCGCGTCCGGGGCCGCGACGACGTACGCCACCAGCCGCTGCTCGCCCGATCCGGCCTCGCGGGCCACGACCGCCACCTGGGCGACCTCGGGCACCTCGGCGAGCACGGTCTCGATCTCGCCCAGCTCGATACGGAAGCCGCGCACCTTGACCTGGTCGTCGGTGCGGCCGGCGAACTCCAGCTCCCCGCCGTCCGTCCACCGGGCCATGTCACCGGTCCGGTACATCCGGGTGCCGGGCGCGCCGAAGGGGCAGCCGACGAACCGCTCCGCGGTCAGGTCCGGGCGGCCCGCGTAGCCGCGCGCCACACCGCGCCCGGCGATGTAGAGGTCGCCGAGGACCCCGGGCGGGGCCGGTGACAGCCCGGCGTCCAGGACATAGACCTGGGTGCTCGCGATGGGCCGGCCGATGGCCGGGGGGCCGGACACCTCGGCGAGGCGGGCGGCGGTCGGCTGCACTGCGCTACTGCTCGGTGCGATGCTCGGCACCCCACTGCCGTCAGGCCCGGCAAGGCAGGCGGCGGTCGGCTGCACTGCGCTACTGCTCGGTGCGATGCTCGGCACCCCACTGCCGTCAGGCCCGGCGAGGCGGGCGGCGGTCGACCAGATGGTGGTCTCGGTGGGGCCGTAGAGGTTGGTCACCTCGGTGCCGAGTTCGCACAGCCGGGAGGCGAGCCCGGCGGGCAGCGCCTCACCGCCGACCAGCACCCGCAGCCCGGAGAGCGCCTCGGGGTGCTGGGACACCAGCGCCTGCCACAGGGTGGGGGTCGCCTGCATGACGGAGGCGCCGGTGCTCCTCAGCAGCGCGGCGAGCCTGGGGACGTCGATCACCTCGTCCCGGGTGGCCAGGACCACCCCGGCGCCGGACACCAGCGGGGTGTACAGCTCCAGGCCCGCGATGTCGAAGGCGATGGTGGTCACGGCGGCCAGCCGGTCCCCGGGCCGCAGCGCGAACCGGTCCCGCATGTCCTGGACGAAGTTGGTGAGGTTGTCCCGGGTGACGACGACGCCCTTGGGGCGGCCGGTGGAACCCGAGGTGTAGATGGTGTACGCGGGGTGGTCACCCGCCACCGGGGCGAGCCCCGGGGTCTCGCCGGACAGGGCGGCCAGCCGGTCGCGGACCGCCGGGTCGTCCAGCAGCACCCGCGCCACCGCGTCGGCCGCGGGCACCGAGGTCACCGAGGAGTCGGTCACCACCACCGCGGGCGCGGCGTCGGTCATGATGTACTCGACGCGCTCGGCCGGGTATTCGGGGTCCAGCGGGATGTACGCACCGCCGGTCTTCCCCACCGCGAGCAGCGTGGCCACCAGGTCCGCCCCGCGCGGCAGCGCCACCGCCACCCGCGTCTCGGGGCCGACGCCGAGCCCGGACAGCAGCCGGGCCAGCCGGTTGGCGCGGGCGTCCAGTTCGCCGTAGGACATCTCGGCCCCGTCCGCGACCAGGGCCACCGCCGCCGGGTCGGCCGCCACCGCGGCCTCGAACAGCTCGGGCACCGAGGTCTCCGGTGCCCCGGCGTCGGGCTCGTTCCAGTGGT
>NZ_JAHLEM010001060.1 GCF_018883605.1 Streptomyces niphimycinicus
ACCCCCGACCCGGTCTCCGGGGCGGACGAGGTCGTGGCCTTCGCCGAACAGCACGGCCTGCCGATCGCCATCAAGGCCGCCTTCGGCGGCGGCGGACGCGGCCTCAAGGTCGCCCGCACCATGGAAGAAGTCCCCGAGCTCTACGACTCCGCCGTCCGCGAGGCCGTCGCGGCGTTCGGCCGCGGCGAGTGCTTCGTCGAGCGCTACCTCGACAAGCCCCGCCATGTGGAGACCCAGTGCCTGGCCGACACCCACGGCAACGTCGTGGTCGTCTCCACCCGTGACTGCTCCCTCCAGCGCCGCCACCAGAAGCTGGTCGAGGAGGCCCCGGCCCCGTTCCTGACCCAGGAACAGAACGACCAGCTCTACGCCGCCTCCAAAGCCATCCTCAAGGAAGCCGGCTATGTGGGCGCCGGTACCGTCGAGTTCCTCGTGGGCAACGACGGCACCATCTCCTTCCTCGAGGTCAACACCCGGCTCCAGGTGGAGCACCCGGTCACCGAAGAGGTCACCGGCATCGACCTGGTCCGCGAGATGTTCCGCATCGCCGACGGCGAGGCCATCGGCTACGACGACCCGCAGGTGCGCGGCCACTCCTTCGAGTTCCGGATCAACGGCGAGGACCCGGGCCGCAACTTCCTGCCCGCCCCCGGCACGGTGACCTCCTTCGTCCCGCCCGCCGGGCCCGGTGTCCGGCTGGACGCGGGTGTGGAGTCGGGGAGTGTCATCGGTCCGGCGTGGGACTCGCTGCTGGCCAAGCTGATCGTCACCGGCGCCACCCGCGCCCAGGCCCTCCAGCGGGCGGCCCG
>NZ_JAHLEM010001061.1 GCF_018883605.1 Streptomyces niphimycinicus
GGGCGGCCCGGGCGCTGGCCGAGTTCCAGGTCGAGGGCATGGCCACCGCGATCCCGTTCCACCAGGCGGTGGTCGTGGACCCGGCGTTCACCAGCGAGCCGTTCACGATCCACACCCGCTGGATCGAGACCGAGTTCAACAACACGATCGCCCCCTTCGCCCCCGTCAGCACCGACGAGGACGAGGACCCCTCCGGCCGCGAGACCGTCGTGGTCGAGGTCGGCGGCAAACGGCTCGAGGTCTCGCTGCCCGCCTCGCTGGGCGTGGCCACCGCCCCGGCGGGCGGCGCGAAGAAGCCCAAGCGCAAGGCGGTCAAGAAGTCCGGCTCCGCCGCCTCCGGCGACGCACTGGCCTCCCCGATGCAGGGCACCATCGTCAAGGTCGCCGTGGGCGAGGGCGACACCGTGGCCGAGGGCGACCTCATCGTCGTCCTGGAGGCCATGAAGATGGAACAGCCCCTCAACGCCCACCG
>NZ_JAHLEM010001062.1 GCF_018883605.1 Streptomyces niphimycinicus
CGACACCGTGGCCGAGGGCGACCTCATCGTCGTCCTGGAGGCCATGAAGATGGAACAGCCCCTCAACGCCCACCGCGCGGGCACCGTCAAGGGCCTGGCCGCCGAGGTCGGCGCGTCCATCACCTCGGGCGCGGTCATCTGCGAGATCAAGGACTGACGCGGGGATCAGGGACTGAGGCCCAGATCAGGGACCGAGGCGGGGATCAAGGACTGACCCGCCCCCGCACATGACGGCGGGCCCCGACCGGAATCCTCCGGCCGGGGCCCGCCGTCGTCGTGCCCGGCCCGCTCAGCGGCTGTGCACCACGTCCTGGGGGAAGGTGAGCTGGCCGTTCATCCACCGCAGGGCCGTGGGCAGCTCCCGCCGCCAGGTACGGAAGTTGTGGCTGCCCCGGTCCAGGATGATCGACTGCGCGCTCATCGGCGGCCGGACCGCGGCCAGGAAGTCGCGCGTGGCCCCATAGTTGGGCTCGCCCCGGCGGCTGGAGGACACCAGCACCGAGACCTGCGGCTGGGGCAGATGGTGCAGCCGCCACTGAAGATCGTGCTCCAGCTTGCCACGCTCGCCCTGCGGACCCGGGCCGAAGAGGTCGCCGGTGGTGGGGTCGTTGACCACGCGGTAGTCGGGCGACAGGGCCGCTGCCGCGCCGTAGACGCGGGGATGGCGCATGGTCAGCTCAAGGGCGCAGGTGCCACCCGTGGAGTAGCCCAGCACGCCCCAGGCGCTGGGGTCATGGCCGATCCGGTAGTGCCCCCGCAGCGCCTCGGGCAGATCCTGGGTGAAGTAGGTCTCGGCCTGGGGGCCGCCGGGGACGTCCACGCATTCGGTGTCACGGGGCGGGGCGATGGTGGGCCGCACCATCACGATGACCGTCGGCTGCATCGCCCCGGTGCGGATCAGCCCGCCCGCGGTCTGGGGCAGCCGCAGATGCTGGGCCAGCAGGAAGGTCCCGCCCGGATAGCCGCTGATCGCCACGATCACCGGGAACCGCTGGCGGGCGTACTGGCGCTGGAAGTACTGCGGCGGCAGATACACATAGGCCGGGGTGGCCACCTGGCTGCGGCGGCCCAGGATCCGCACCGACTCGACCTTGCCCGCCTTGTCGGGGGGCCCGCTGGGCAGTCCGTGCACCTTGTCCAGCCCCTGCGGCGGGGCGGGCCGCACCAGCCCGCCCGACGCCCCGACCGGCGCCGCGGCGCCGCCCTGCACATGGGACAGGGCCGCCGGTGCGGCTTCGCCCTCGCCCAGCAGTTCGTCCCAGGACCCGTAGAACTGGAAGGTAGTGTTCACCGCGAGGGCCAGCGCGGCTACGATCGCGCATTGGGTCACGGCGAGGGCGGCCAGCCGCCCCAGCCAGGCCCGTACGCCCCGGCCCGCGAAGCGCGGCCACAGCCAGAGCGTCAGCCCCGCGCACCCCACGGCGAGGGCGATCATCACATACTCGAGTGAGCGACTGGTCAGTCCCATCGTTCTTCCACCTCGGCGCACCGCAACGCACGATGCCTTCGCCCCGTTTGATGCCGTTCACGCTGTCCGCGTTGCCTGGCCAGGGCGTGCCTCCGGTCACGAAATGGCATGCTTGACTCACGGGCAGCCACGGCAGGGAGGACCGCGATGGCGATCGAGACAGCCACGGCGCAGATGCCACCGCGCCCCATGCGCGCCGACGCGCGCCGCAATTACGAGCGGCTGCTGGCCGAGGCGCGCACGGCGTTCACCCGGCACGGCACCGATGCCTCGCTGGAGGACATCGCACGCCGCGCGGGCGTCGGCATCGGCACGCTCTACCGCCACTTCCCCAACCGCACCGCGCTGATGGGCGCGGTCTTCCAGGGCGAGATATGCGCCCTGCTGGAGCGGTCGCGGGAGCTGGCCAAGGCGCCGCGGCCGTGTCAGGCGATGATCGACTGGCTGCGCGCCATCGTCGACCACGCCAGCACCTACCGCGGGCTCTCCCGGGCCCTGATGGCGTGCTCGGGAGACGAGACCTCGGCACTGTCCCGCGGCTGCGGGCTGCCGCTGCGCGAGGCGGGCAGTGAACTGCTCGCCCGCGCCCAGCAGAGCGGTGCCGTACGGTCCGATGTGGTCATCGCCGATCTGATGCAGCTCACCAACGCGATCGCGCTGGCCGTGGAGCAGTCGCCGGACGACCCGGAGTTGGCCGACCGGCTGCTGGCGCTGGCCTTCACCGGTCTCAAGGCCCGCTGACACCGGCGGTGCCCCCTCGCTAGCGACGGCGTGGCGCCAGATCCGCCACCCGCCCCGGCTGCTCCGCCAGCGGCACCGCACTGCGCAACTGCGCGGAGCCGGGGCCACCGGGCGGATGGGGGTGGTTACGGCGCGGCCCCGGCAGCGGCAGGCCCTCCTCGCCGCCGCCACGGCCCTGGGACCC
>NZ_JAHLEM010001063.1 GCF_018883605.1 Streptomyces niphimycinicus
CGGTGTGGTGCTCGGCTGCCCCGACGGCGCGCCGCTCGCCGCGCTCTTCGTCCGGGCGGCCGAGGTGGTGGTCGCCCATCGCGGACCACTGGACGCCGCGGCGGCCTTCGCGGGCGGGCTCTACGGTCTGCTGGGCGAGGTGCCCACGCTGGCGCAGGCGGCGCGGCGGGCGGCGGAGCGCATCGGGCGGGACGGCGGCGGGGTCGTCGTCCTGCGCGGACGGCCCTGGTGAACGGGACCCGGCGGGAACGCCCGACGGGAACGCCCGGCGGGAATGCCTGCCGCTCGTTGATCGTTGTACTTGCGGAACCATGCAATCCACATCCGACGTAAGGATCGACTGCCCGTGAGCAAGGTCCCGTTCATCACCCTCAACAACGGCGTCCGGATGCCGCAGCTCGGCTTCGGTGTCTGGCAGGTCCCGGACGACGAGGCGCGGATCGCGGTGCGCACCGCGCTGGACGCCGGGTACCGCAGCATCGACACCGCCGCGATATACGGCAACGAGGAGGGCACGGGGAAGGGGCTCGCCGCGTCGGGCATCGCCCGCGACGAGCTGTTCGTCACCACCAAGCTCCAGAATGCCGACCAGGGATACGACTCGACCCTGCGTGCCTTCGACGCCTCGCTGACCAGGCTGGGCCTGGAATACGTGGACCTCTACCTGATCCACTGGCCGCTGCCCGGGGTCGACAAGTACGTGGACACCTGGAAGGCGTTCGAGAAGATCTACGCCGAGGGCCGCGCCAAGGCCATCGGCCTGTCCAACTTCCACGCCGCCCACACCCAGCGGCTGCTCGCCGAGACCTCGATCATCCCGGTGATCGACCAGATCGAGCTGCACCCGCAGCTCCAGCAGGCGGAGCTGCGCGCCTTCAACGCCCGCCATGACATCGCCACCGAGGCATGGTCCCCGCTCGGCCAGGGCAAGGGCCTGCTGGACGACCCGAAGCTGGCGGCGATCGCCCGCAAGCACGGGAAGTCCCCGGCCCAGGTGGTGCTGCGCTGGCATCTGGACCTCGGCAATGTGGTGATCCCCAAGTCCGTGACCCCGTCCCGGATCCAGGAGAACATCGACGTCTTCGACTTCCAGTTGGACTCCGAGGACCTGTCGGCGATCGACTCCCTGGAGGCCGGCAACCGGCTGGGCTTCGACCCCGAGACCTTCAACGGCTGAGCCCCGGCGCTCCACCGCCGCACCGTCCGCCCCGTCGCGTCCCCCGCGGCGGGGCGGACCCGTATATCCCCGCGCACCCCCGCGTCGTGGCATATCCCGGGCGCATGACCCCCGATCCGGGGCGCATGCGCCCACCGAGCGAGGCACGTCCCCGGCAATTACGCTTGGCGCCCAGATGGACACACAGCGTGATCACGCCCCAGAGCCGAGGAGACCGAAGATGTCCCGCAGACGCCGTCACGGCCTTGAGCTGGCCGCCGGTTGCACCGTCGCGATAGCCGCCCTCTTCCTGGGGAGCGGCATACCCGCGGTGGCCGACCCCGGTGAACCCTCCCCCCGCCCCCGGAGGGAGGTGCCCCCCGAGATGCTGGCCTCCATGCAGCGCGATCTGGGTCTGACGGCCGATGAGGCGCGGACGCGGATATCCAATGAGTACCGGGCCGGGGCCACCGAACCGGGCCTGCGCAAGAGCCTGGGCGGCAGCTACGCCGGCGCATGGGTGACCGGCAACACCGCCGAACTCACCGTCGCCACCACCGATGAGCAGCAGAGCGGCACCATCACGGCCGGCGGCGCCAAGGCCGCGGTCGTCAAGCACAGTCTCAAGGCCCTCACCGACGCCAAGCAGGCCCTGGACCGCACCGCCTCGGAGCGCGCCCCGGCGGCCGATGTCGCCTCCGCCTGGTACGTGGACGTCAAGTCCAACAGCGTCGTGGTGCAGTCGGCCGAGCCGAGCGAGGCGGCCGCCTTCGTCGCCGCCAGCGGCGCGGACCGCGACGTCGTACGGGTGGTGGAGTCGGCCGAGCGGCCGGGCCCGCTTTACGACCTGCGGGGCGGCGAGGCGTTCTACATCAACGACGCCGGCCGCTGCTCGATCGGCTTCCCGGTGTCCCAGGGCGAGCAGAACGGCTTCGTCACCGCCGGTCACTGCGGCAGCCAGGGCGACACCACCACCGGCTTCAACCGGGTGGCCCAGGGCAGCTTCCAGGGCTCCACCTTCCCCGGCCATGACTACGCCTGGGTGTCCACCAACGCCGACTGGGTTCCGCAGCCGTGGGTGATCGGCCCCGACGGCACCAATGTCACCGTCACCGGCTCCCAGGAAGCGCCGGTGGGCTCGTCCGTCTGCCGCTCCGGCTCGACGACCGGCTGGCACTGCGGCACCATCCAGCAGCACGACACCAGCGTGCAGTACCCGCAGGGCACGGTCAGCGGAGTGACCCGCACCAACGTCTGCGCCGAACCGGGCGACTCCGGCGGCCCGTTCATCTCGGGCAGCGAGGGGCAGGGCGTCACCTCCGGCGGCTCCGGCAACTGCACCGTCGGCGGCACGACGTACTACCAGCCGGTGAACCCGATCCTGACGGCCTACGGGCTCACCCTCACCACCGGCTGACGCCGGGGTGCCGAGGCCGCCGCGGTCGAAGAGACCGGCGGCGGCCTCGCGCGTGCGCTCACGCCTCACATGGCGCGTGTCCTCGCACGTACCCCCACGCCCGTCCTCGCACGTGCCCCCACGCCCGTCCTCGCACGTGCCCCCAGGCCCGTCCTCGCGCGTGTTCGGAGCACCTTGACCAATCCGCGCCCCTCCGGGCGACGAATGAGGTACGACACCTCCGTGTGCGCCGCATCGTTCCCGGAAGGACGGCTTGTGAGAGAACCCGTGTACATCGGCGGACCGGCCGCGCGCGGTCCGGACCTCGAAGAGCTGCTCCAGATGGTGGCCCGGGGGGACCAGAACGCGTTCGGAGCCCTCTACGACGCCGTCAGCGGGCCGGTCCTGGGGCTGACGCGCAGTCTGCTGCGCAATCCGGCGCAGGCCGAGGAGGTCACACAGGAGGTGCTGGTCGAGGTGTGGCGGTCCGCGGCGCGGTTCGACCCGGGCCGGGGCAGCGCCATGGCCTGGATCATGACGGTGGCGCACCGGCGCGCCGTGGACCGGGTCCGCTCGGCGCAGGCCGCCTCCGACCGCGAGGAGCGCGCCGCGCTGCTGTCCCGTACCCCGGCGTTCGACGAGGTGACCGAGCAGGTGGAGGCCAGGCTGGAGCGCGAGCAGGTGCGCCGGTGCATGCGGACGCTGACCGAGGTGCAGCGGCAGTCGGTGACGCTCGCCTACTACCGGGGCCGCTCCTACCGCGAGGTGGCGGAGCTGCTGTCGCTGCCGCTCGGGACCGTGAAGACCAGACTCCGGGACGGGCTCATCCGGCTCCGGGACTGCATGGGGGTCGGCGCATGACCAGAGCGGATCTGCACACCTTGACCGGGGCGTACGCGGTGCACGCGCTGTCGGGGCGGGAGTTGACCGAGTTCGAGCGGCATCTGGCGGTCTGCGACGCCTGTCGTCAGGAGGTACGGGAGCTGCGGGAGACCGCCGGGAAGCTGGCGGTGGCCACGGCCCTGACCCCGCCCCCGACCATGAAGGACGATGTGCTGCGGCGGATCGCCACGGTCCGCCAGGAGCCGCCCCGGGTGGCGGCCCGGGAGGCCCGGGAGTCCCATGCCGGTCCCCGGCGGCGCACCGGGCGGCGGGCGCTGAACTTCGCGCTGGCGGCCTGTGTGGCCGCGGCCCTC
>NZ_JAHLEM010001064.1 GCF_018883605.1 Streptomyces niphimycinicus
GTGTTCATCGAGGCCAGTACGCATCCCGTGCTCACGCTCGGGCTTCAGGAGACCTTTGAGGAAGCCGAGGTCACGGCCGTCACCGTGCCGACTCTGCGCCGCGATCACGGCGGCCAGGCCCAGCTTCTCCACTCACTCGCCGAGGCGTTCACCGCCGGAGTCGACGTCGACTGGAGGGCCGCGTTCCCGGCCGACCCGCCCCCTCGTACCGTCGATCTGCCCACGTATGCCTTCCAGCGCCAGCGCTACTGGGCCACTGCCACCGGCGGGGTCGGTGATATGGGTGCCGCGGGGCTCCAGCGGGTGGAGCACCCGTTGTTGCGGGCGGCGGTGGGCCTTGCCGATGGCGGGCTGGTGCTGACCGGACGGGTGTCGGCCACCGGCGGCGAGGGCTGGCTCGGTGACCATGTGGTCGCCGGAGCGCCGCTGGTGCCGGGTGCGGCGTTGGTCGAGTGGGCGTTACGGGCGGCCGATGAGGCGGGCTGCGGCGGCATCGAGGAACTGGCGCTTCAGGTCCCATTGGTGCTGCCGCCGTCGGGTGGGCTGCGGGTGCAGATCGTCGTAGGCGAGTCCGCCGAGGACGGGCGGCGCGATGTGCGGGTGTACTCCCGGCCCGACCGCGATGCCGAGCCCGGCGCGGATCCGGACTGGGTGACCCATGCGGAGGGTGTCCTAGGCCCGCCGGCCGCGCCGAGCGGGGCCGAGGAACTGGGGGGAGTCTGGCCCCCCGAGGGCGCGAAGCCGATGGATGTCGAGGGGTTCTACGAGCATGCCGTGGCGGCGGGCTACGGGTACGGGCCGTCGTTCCAGGGGCTGCGTGCCGTGTGGCGGGACGGCGTTGACCTGCTGGCCGAGGTGGCGCTGCCCGAGGCGGCGGGGGACGCGGAGGGCTTCGGCATCCACCCGGCACTGCTCGACGCCGCCCTGCATCCCATGCTGCTCGCGGCCGACCTGGAGTCGGCCGA
>NZ_JAHLEM010001065.1 GCF_018883605.1 Streptomyces niphimycinicus
GACGGCGTTGACCTGCTGGCCGAGGTGGCGCTGCCCGAGGCGGCGGGGGACGCGGAGGGCTTCGGCATCCACCCGGCACTGCTCGACGCCGCCCTGCATCCCATGCTGCTCGCGGCCGACCTGGAGTCGGCCGACGACAGCGGGATGAGGCTGCCGTTCGCCTGGAGCGGAGTCTCTCTGTGGGCCGCGGAGGCGACCACGGTCCGGGTCCGGCTCTCGCCCCGCCAGCCCTCTCCCCATCAGGACGGTGCGGTGGGGGAGCACGGGTTGCGGGTGGTCGTGGCCGATGGCGTGGGCGCCCCGGTGCTGACGGTCGACTCCCTGACGATGCGCCCCGCCGACCCCAGCCAGTTGAGGTCCGGGAGCGGACGTGGCGTCGATGGGCTGTTCACGCTGGACTGGATCCCGATGCCCGATGTGCCGGAGGTGGACGGCTCCGACGCCACGGGCTGGGTCGTGTTGGGTGCGGACGCCCTGCACCTGGCCCAGGAGCCCGGACTCGGCGATGCGGGAGTGGTGTGCCATCCGGCGCTCGAAGCGTTGGTCGCCGCGCTTGACGACGGCGCGCCACCTCCCGCCTTCACCGTGACCCACCTGCCCGCAGGCGGTGGCTCGCCGGAGGCCGGAGCCGCGGCGAAGGCGGCCGATGGCTTGGCTGCCGTCGGCCGAGCGCTGGAGCTGGTGCAGGGGTGGCTGGCCGAACCGCGGCTGGCCGACACCCGGTTGGTGGTGGTGACACGCGGCGCGGTGTCGACCGGAGGCCCTGAAGCGGGGAATTCCGGCGACGACGAGCTGGATGTGGCCGCGGCAGGGCTGTGGGGCCTGCTGCGGAGTGCGCAGGCGGAACACCCGGACCGGTTTGTCCTCCTCGACCTTCACCGGGACACCGATCCGGCCGCGGGTGCTGTGGTGGATGCCGTCGTGCGTGCCGTACGGGCGGATGAGCCACAGGCGGCGCTGCGCTCCGGGCGGCTGATGGTGCCCCGGCTGATGCGCGCACGCGACACCGACGGCGCCGACGAGAGCGAATCGGGAGAGCCGGCCCCTGGTGGGCTCGATCCCGACGGTACGGTGCTGATCACCGGTGGTACGGGCCTGCTGGGCGGTCTGGTGGCCGAGCATCTGGTGCGTACGTGGCAGGTCAAGCAACTGGTCCTGGTCAGCCGCCGTGGCTCGGACGCGCCCGGCGCACCCGAGTTGGCCGAGCGGCTGAGCGACCTGGGTGCGCAGGTACGGATCGCCGCGGTGGATGTCA
>NZ_JAHLEM010001066.1 GCF_018883605.1 Streptomyces niphimycinicus
GAGCATCTGGTGCGTACGTGGCAGGTCAAGCAACTGGTCCTGGTCAGCCGCCGTGGCTCGGACGCGCCCGGCGCACCCGAGTTGGCCGAGCGGCTGAGCGACCTGGGTGCGCAGGTACGGATCGCCGCGGTGGATGTCACGGACGGCGACGCGGTCGCCGACGCGGTGGCCGGTATCGACCCGGCGCACCCGCTGACCGGTGTCATTCATGCGGCGGGCCTGCTGGATGACGCGGTGATCACCTCACAGAGCCGGGAACAGGTGGCACGGGTGTGGGCGGCGAAGGCCGCGGCGGCCGCCCATCTGCACACCGCCACGGCGAACCTTCCGCTCCGCATGTTCGTGATGTTCTCCTCGGCCGCCGGAGTCGTGGGCAACGCGGGTCAGGCCGGATACGCGGCGGCGAACGCGTTTGTCGATGCCCTGGTTACCCATCGGCGGGCGCTGGGACTGCCCGGGCTTTCGCTGGCATGGGGGCTGTGGGCCCAGGCCAGCGAGATGACCGGGCATATGGGCCGGGCGGACCTGACGCGGCTGCGCGGAATGAGGCCATTGTCTTCCGAGCGCGGGCTGACCCTGCTGGACGCCGCATGCCGGAACGCGAGCCCGCTGATGGTGGCCGTGGACTTCGATCCGGCCGGGGCGGCCGGTGAGGAACTTCCGGCGGTGTTGCGGGGGTTGGTGGCCGGTCGCACCCGGCGGCGGATCGCCGAGGGTGGCCCTTCGGCCTCGGGGTTGGCGGGGCGGTTGGTGGGGTTGGGGGCTGGTGCTCGGTTGGATGTGGTGGTTGAGGTGGTGCGGGGTGGTGTGGCGGTGGTGTTGGGGTTTGGTTCTGGCAGTGAGGTGCGGGTGGATGCTGCGTTCAAGGAGTTGGGTTTTG
>NZ_JAHLEM010001067.1 GCF_018883605.1 Streptomyces niphimycinicus
TGTTGGGGTTTGGTTCTGGCAGTGAGGTGCGGGTGGATGCTGCGTTCAAGGAGTTGGGTTTTGATTCGTTGACGGCGGTGGAGTTGCGTAATCGGTTGTCGGTGGTGACGGGGTTGCGGTTGCCGGCGACGTTGGTGTTCGACTATCCGACGCCTCGGGTGCTGGCGGAGTATCTGTGCACCCGGCTGACCGGCGAGACCGCCGGTTCCCGTGCCCCCGTCGTAGCGCGGGCCGATACGGACGATCCCGTGGCGATCATCGGCATGACCTGCCGTTTCCCGGGAGGCGCGAACTCCCCTGAAGCGCTGTGGGACCTGGTCGCCTCGGGGAAGGACGTGATCGGGGAGTTTCCGACCGGCCGAGGCTGGGATCTGGACGGGCTGTTCCATCCGGACCCCGATCACCCGGGCACCAGCTATGCCCACGAGGGCGCCTTTCTCCATGACGCCGATGCGTTCGATGCGGCGTTCTTCGGGATCAATCCGCGGGAGGCGCTGGCCACCGATCCGCAGCAGCGGTTGCTGTTGGAGGCGTCGTGGGAGGTGCTGGAGCGGGCGGGGATCGACCCGGTGTCGTTGAAGG
>NZ_JAHLEM010001068.1 GCF_018883605.1 Streptomyces niphimycinicus
GCGGACGTTGCACGCTCAGGAGCCGTCGCCGCATATCGACTGGTCGGCGGGTGCGGTGTCGTTGTTGCAGGAGTCGGTGGAGTGGCCGGAGTCGGGTCGTCCCCGGCGGGCGGCGGTCTCCTCGTTCGGCTTCAGCGGCACCAATGCGCACACCATCATCGAGCAGGCCCCTGAACCCGAACCGGAGGAGGCTCCCACCGCCCCGGTCGCCCAGCCGTCCGTTCTGCCGTGGGTGCTCTCCGGCAAGAACACCGACGCGCTGCGCGCCCAGGCCGGGCGGCTGCTCGCCGACGTCGAGGGGCGGCCCGAGCTGTCGCCGACCGACCTGGCG
>NZ_JAHLEM010001069.1 GCF_018883605.1 Streptomyces niphimycinicus
TGAACCCGAACCGGAGGAGGCTCCCACCGCCCCGGTCGCCCAGCCGTCCGTTCTGCCGTGGGTGCTCTCCGGCAAGAACACCGACGCGCTGCGCGCCCAGGCCGGGCGGCTGCTCGCCGACGTCGAGGGGCGGCCCGAGCTGTCGCCGACCGACCTGGCGTACTCGCTCGCCACCACGCGCGCCGCGCTCGACCACCGTGCCGTGGTCGTCGGCGGGGACAGGACCGGGCTGGTCTCGGGTCTGGAGGCGCTGGCACATGGCGAGTCGGCGGCCGGGCTCACCGAAGGCGCGGTGGCGGACGGCAAGGTGGCGTTCCTGTTCACCGGGCAGGGCAGCCAGCGGCTGGGGATGGGCCGTGAGCTGTACGACGCCTACCCGGCGTTCGCCGAGGCGTTCGACGCGGTCTGCGATGAGCTGGACGCACATCTCGAACGGCCGTTGAAGACGGTGCTGTTCGGCGAGGATGCCGAGGCGCTCGACCAGACCGGGTTCACCCAGCCCGCGCTCTTCGCCATCGAGGTGGCGCTGTTCCGGCTGGTCGCGGCCTGGGGGCTGAAGGCCGACTTCCTCTCCGGCCACTCCATCGGCGAGCTGGCCGCCGCCCATGTGGCCGGTGTGCTCTCGCTCGCCGACGCGGCGAAGCTGGTGGCCGCCCGTGGCCGTCTGATGCAGGAGCTGCCTGCCGGTGGCGCGATGATCGCCGTCCAGGCGGCCGAGGACGAGGTGCTGCCGCTGCTCACCGACCGCGTGAGCATCGCCGCGCTCAACGGGCCGACCTCCGTCGTCATCGCGGGCGACGAGGACGCGGCCGAGCGGATCGCGGCGGACTTCGAGGAGCGGGGCCGTAAGACCAAGCGCCTCACCGTCAGCCACGCGTTCCACTCGCCCCGCATGGACGGGATGCTGGACGCGTTCCGTGAGGTTGCCGAGGGCCTCACCTACGAGGCCCCGCGCATCCCGATCGTCTCCAACCTCACCGGTGGCGTCGTCTCCGCCGAGGAGATCACGACGGCCGACTTCTGGGTGCGCCACGTCCGCGAGGCCGTCCGCTTCCTCG
>NZ_JAHLEM010000107.1 GCF_018883605.1 Streptomyces niphimycinicus
CCGTAGGACATCTCGGCCCCGTCCGCGACCAGGGCCACCGCCGCCGGGTCGGCCGCCACCGCGGCCTCGAACAGCTCGGGCACCGAGGTCTCCGGTGCCCCGGCGTCGGGCTCGTTCCAGTGGTCCAGGACGGTGCGCAGCAGCTCGGGCGCGAGCACTTCGGTGCGGCCCACCGGGAGGGACGGGTCCGCCTCGATCCGCTCCAGCATCCGGCAGAAGCCGTCCAGCAGGGCCCGCGCCCGCTCGGCCGGGTACAGATCGGGCCGGTAGCCCAGGCGCAGCCGCAGGGTGGGGCCGGGGGTCGGGAACAGGGTGAGCGAGTAGTGGGTGGCGTCCTGGCCGGTGATGTCGGTGATCCGCGGCCCGTCGGTCCGCTCGGTGATGCCGTCGGAGTCCAGCGGGTAGTTCTCGAAGACGACCAGGGTGTCGAAGAGTTCACCGGTGACCGGTGTGGACTCCTGTACGGCGGACAGCGGCAGATGGTGGTGGTCCAGCAGCGCGGCCTGCTGCCGCTGGACGGCCGTCAGCAGTTCGGTCCAGGGGGCGCCGTGGTCCACCCGCACCCGGACCGGCAGGGTGTTGATGAACAGCCCCACCATGGACTCCACCCCGGGGATGTCCGCCGGGCGGCCGGAGACGGTGGCGCCGAACACCACATCGGTGCGGCCGGTCAGCCGTCCGATCAGCACGCCCCAGGCGCTCTGCACCAGCGTGTTCAGGGTGACACCGGCGGAGCGGGCGAGTTCGCCGAGCCGGGCGGTGAGGTCCGCGGGCACCTCGGCGACCAGGTCCTCGGGCAGCACCTCGGCGCCGGGGCTCGCGTCGGGCACCACAAGCGTGGGCGAGTCCACCCCCGCGAGCGCCTCCTGCCAGGCCCGCCGCGCCGCGGCCTTGTCCTGCCGGGCCAGCCAGGCGAGATAGGTGCGGTAGGGGGTGACCGGCGGCAGCGTGGTGTCCTCGCCGCCCGCGCGGTAGTGCTGGAACAGCTCCTGCATCACCAGCGGGGCGGACCAGCCGTCCAGCAGGATGTGGTGGGAGGTGAGCACCAGCCAGAAGGCGTCGGCCGCGACCTTGATCATGGTGACCCGCAGCAGCGGCGGACGCTCCATGTCGAAGCTCCGCTTGCGGTCCCCGGCGGCGAACTCCCGGACCTTCGCCCGCTGCTCCTCCTCGGAGACATCGCTGAAGTCCAGCTCGGTCAGCGGGAGTTCGATATCGCGGAGGATCACCTGCATCGGCTCGCCGGTCTTGCGGCGCCGGAATCCCGCGCGCAGGCCGGCATGCCGCCGCATCAGGGTGGCCGACGCGCGGCGCACCGCCGGGGCGTCCACCGGCCCCTGGATCCGCACCGCCAACTGGACCGTGTAGACGTCGAGCGCGTCCTCGGAGTACTGCGCGTGGAAGAGCAGCCCTTCCTGGAGCGGCGACAAAGGCAGAAGGTCCTCGATACGTGTCTGCTTCACTGCACAGGCTCCCTGGGCGTCTTCGTGATGCGATGTGTGACGAGTGCGCAGTCGGATCGGCGGGGCCCTTCCCGCCCGTCGACGAGGCCCGCCGATCCGACCGTAATGGCGCTGCGGCCCGGCGAAAGCCGCAGATAAACAACTCGGAAGTGGGTGCTACTGCCAGTCGTCCAGTTCGCTCGCGAGCTGGTCCAACTCGTCCTGGCTGACGTCGATCAGATCCATGTCGGAGGGGGTGTGGCGGACGCCCTGCGGAGTGTCGGCATGGCGGGCCAGCGCCTCCAGCGCCCGGATCCACGCCTGTGCGAGGTCCCGCACCACGTCCTCCTCCAGCAGCGCCGAGGGCCACTGCCAGAGCACCGACAGCTCGGGTCCGTCCGGGCGGTCCTGGGTGGAGGCGGTGATCTCCAGCGCGTGGGCGACCGGCATGTCCGGGTCCTCGCCGCCGACGGCGCCCGCCTCGGGGGCGAGCGCCCAGTCGGCGGCCTCGGGCGTGCCCGAGGAGTCGAACCGCCCCAGGTAGTTGAACCCGATCTGCGGCTCGGCCAGGCCCCGCAGCGAGGGCGCGGTGTCCGGGTTGAGATGGCGCAGCAGGCCGTAGCCGACGCCGTTGTCGGGCACCTGGCGCAACTGCTCCTTGACCCGGGCCAGGACGTCGCCGACGGTCGCCCCGCCGCTCCACACCTGGCCCCAGTCGATCCGCCCGGGGTCCAGGAACAGCGGGTACATGCTGGTGAACCAGCCGACCGTACGGGAGAGTTCGGCGTGCCCGGCGATCTCCTCGCGGCCGTGGCCCTCCAGCGCCACCAGCAGCCCGCCGGTGGCCCCGCCGAAGCGCCGGCGGCGCCAGTCGGCCACCGCCAGGGTCAGCCCGGTGAGCAGCACATCGTTGACCGACGCGTGGTACATCTCGGGCAGCCGGGTGAGCAGGGTCCGGGTGGTGTCCGCGGGCAGCGCCAGGGTGATCGCGCGATGGGTGCGGGTGAGGTCCCTGGACGGGTCGACGGTCAGCTCGGCCAGCGGCTCCGGGGCCTGGGCGAGCCGGCCGCGCCAGCCCGGGAGTTCGGCGATCCGCTCCGGCCGTACGGCCTCCTCGGCCAGCGTCCGCGACCAGCGGCGCAAGGAGGTGCCCACCGGGTCGAGCCCGGGGGTGCGCCCGTCCCGTACCGCCTCCCAGGCCCGGGCCAGGTCCGGCAGCAGGATCCGCCAGGAGACGCCGTCCACGACGAGGTGGTGCAGCGAGAACCACAGCCTGCCGCGCTCACCGGGCCCGGCGTCGAACCAGACGAGCTGGACCATCGTGCCGTCCTCGGGGGCGAGCCTGCCCACCGCCGCGTCGCTGTGCTCGGCGAGGCGGGCGCGGCGCGCCGCGTCGTCCAGGCCGGTGAGGTCGACCCGCCGGATCAGCTCCGCGGCGCGGACCGCGCCGCGGGCCGCCACCTCCAGCGACCATTCCCCCTCGCTCCGGTTGAGCCGCGCCCGCAGCGCGTCATGGTGGTCCAGCAGCGTCTGCACGGCGGTGACCAGCCGGTCCAGGTCCAGCTCCGCGGGCGTCTGGAGCAGCATCGACTGGTGGAACCGGCCGATGGGCCCGTTCCGTTCGCTGAGCCAGTTCAGGATCGGGGTCGCGGGGATCTCCCCGATACCGGCGTCCGGGTCCTCCACCTCGGCCTCGGGGACGGTGCCCGCGGCGGCGGCGAGGGCCGCGACGCTCTGGTGGCGGAAGACGTCCTTCGGGGTGAAGACCAGACCCGCGGCACGCGCCCTGGCCACCAACTGGATCGAGACGATGCTGTCGCCGCCCAGGTAGAAGAAGCTGTCGTCGACGCCGACTTCCTCGACCCCGAGCCGCAGCACCTCCGCGACCAGCCCGCGCAGGATCTCCTCACGGGCGCCGCTCGGCGCACGGGAGGTGCCGCCCTGCTCCGGTGCGGGCAGCGCCTTGCGGTCGATCTTTCCGCTGGTGGTCAGCGGAAGCGTCGCCAGTGTCACGAACGCCGCCGGAACCATGTAGTCGGGCAGCCGTCGCGCCAGCCCGGCCCGCAGGGCGTCGAGGTCGAGGTCGCCCGCCCCGGCGGTGGGCACCACATAGGCCGTCAGCAGCCGCACCCCCGGGCGGTCCTCGCGCACGATGGTGGTGGCCTGGTGCACATCGGGGTGGTCGGAGACGGCCGCGGTGATCTCGCCCAGCTCGATCCGCAGCCCGCGCAGCTTCACCTGGTCGTCGGTGCGCCCGACGAACTCCAGCTCGCCGTCGGCGCGTCGGCGCACCAGGTCGCCGGAGCGGTACATCCGCGATCCGGGCGGCCCGAACGGGTCGGCCACATAGCGCTCGGCGGTCAGCCCGGGGCGGCCCAGATAGCCGCGGGCCAGCGAGACGCCCGCGATATGCAACTCGCCCACGCAGCCGAGCGGCACCGGGCGCAGCCGCTCGTCCAGCACATGCAGCCGGGAGTCGGCGACGGGCGCGCCGAGCGCCGGTACGGCGTCGTCGGTCAGCAGCCCGCTCATCGCCACCACACAGGTGGTCTCGGTCGGGCCGTACACATTGTGCAGCCGCACCGTGTCCCGCCACCGGCCGATCAGCTCCGGTCCGAAGGACTCACCGCCGACGACGATCTCCATGCCCTCGGGCAGCCCGCCCTCGGGCAGCGCGGACAGGGAGGCGGGGGTGATGAAGGCGTGGGTGACACCGTACTCGGCGCACAGGTCCAGATACGCCTGTCCGGCGGTGGGCCGCTCGGCCGGGACGACCACCAGCGCGCCACCCACCAGCAGGCTCATGGCCAGCTCCAGGATCGCCGCGTCGAAGCTGGCCGAGGCGAGCTGCGGCACCCGGGCGCCCGGGCCGACGCCCGCCCGCTCCACCAGCGTCGCGCACAGGTGCGCCACTCCGGCGTGGGTCACGGTCACGCCCTTGGGCCGGCCGGTCGATCCGGAGGTGTAGATGACATAGGCGGCGTGCTGGGGCGACAGGGCGACGGCGGGCACGGCCGCGTCGGGCGCGTCGGCCGCGTCGGCCCCGTCGGCCCCGTCCAGCGCGTCGGCCGCGTCCAGCGTGTCG
>NZ_JAHLEM010001070.1 GCF_018883605.1 Streptomyces niphimycinicus
GCCCAGGGCGTCACCACCTACCTCGAACTCGGCCCCGACGGTGTCCTCACCGCCATGGCCCAGGACTGCGTCACCGACGCCGAGGCAGCCGGATTCGCCGCAGCGCTGCGCAAGGACCGCCCCGAGGCCGAGGCCCTGACGGCCGCCATCGCCCGTGCCCATATGCGCGGTGTGGCAGTCGACTGGGCGGCGTTCTTCGCGGGGACCGGCGCCCGGCGCACCGAGCTGCCGACGTACCCCTTCCAGCGCGAGCGCTACTGGCTGGAGGCTCCCGCCGGAGCCGTGGGCGACGTGGTCTCGGCCGGTCTCGGCTCGGCCGATCACCCGCTGCTGGGCGCGGCGGTGGATCTGCCCGACTCCGAGGGCTTCCTCTTCACGGGCCGGCTCTCGCTCCGTACGCACCCCTGGCTGGCCGATCACGCCGTCATGGACACCGTGATGCTGCCCGGTACGGCCCTGGTC
>NZ_JAHLEM010001071.1 GCF_018883605.1 Streptomyces niphimycinicus
TCTGCCCGACTCCGAGGGCTTCCTCTTCACGGGCCGGCTCTCGCTCCGTACGCACCCCTGGCTGGCCGATCACGCCGTCATGGACACCGTGATGCTGCCCGGTACGGCCCTGGTCGAGCTGGCGGTGCGCGCCGGTGACCAGGTCGGCTGCGATCTGCTGGACGAGCTGACCCTCGAAGCGCCGCTGATCCTTCCGGAGCGCGGCGGGGTGCAACTGCGGGTCGCCGTGGGCGAGTCCGACGGCCCCGACGGGCGGCGCGCGCTGACCGTCTACTCGCGGCTGGAGGACGCCGCCGACGAGCCGTGGATCCGGCACGCCTCCGGTGTGCTCACCGTCGCCGGTTCCTCCTCCGCCGACACCGCCGACACCACCGGCACGGCGGAATGGCCCCCGGCCGCCGCCACGGCCACCGACCTCGAACCGCTCGACGTGGCCGGGCTGTACGACGGCTTCGCCGCGCTCGGCCTCGCCTACGGGCCGGTGTTCCAGGGGCTGCGGGCCGCCTGGCGGCGCGGGGACGAGGTGTTCGCCGAGGTGGCGCTCGACGAGGACCGGCAGGGCGAGGCCCGTTCGTACGGGCTGCATCCGGCGCTGCTGGACGCGGCGCTGCACACGGTGGCGCTCGGCGGGTTCTTCCCGGCCGAGGAGGCGGGCCGGGCCCGGCTGCCGTTCTCGTGGGACGCCGTACGGCTGCACGCGGTCGGCGCGACCGCGCTGCGGGTACGGGTCTCCCCGGCCGGGCAGGGCGCGGTGGCGCTGGAGATCACCGACGAGGCCGGTGCCCCGGTGGTGTCGGTCGGCTCGCTGGCGCTGCGGCCGCTGGACGCCGAGCAGTTCGCGGCCGCCCGTACCGCACACCACGAGGCGCTGTTCCGGCTCGACTGGGCCGCGCTGCCCGCATCCGCCGAGCCGCAGCGGCCGGAGGACACCGCCCTGTGGGCCGTTCTGGACGGCACCGGCGGCGATCTGAAGATCACGGCCGCGCTGACGGACGCGGACACCGGTATCGAGGCCGAGACCTACGCGGGGCTCTCCGCGCTCGCCGAGGCGGTGGAGGCCGAGGGGATCGCGCCCGACGTGGTCCTCGTGCCGTGCCTGCCCGACCTGGGCACGCCCGGGGACACCGCGGGCGCCGCGCACACCGTCGTACGGCGGACGCTGGCGCTGGTGCGGGAGTGGATCGCGGACGAGCGGTTCGCCGACTCCCGGCTGGTCCTCCTCACCCGTGGCGCGGTGGCCGTGACCACGGGCGACGACACCGGGGCCGAAGGGGCAGCAGCGGCCGAAGGGGCCGAGGGTGTGGACGACCTGACCCACGCCGCCGCCTGGGGTCTGGTGCGCTCGGCGCAGGCCGAGCACCCGGGCCGCTTCGTGCTGGTCGATGTCCAAGGCGACGTCGATGTCCAAGGCGACCTCGATGTCCAAGGTGACGTCGATGTCCACGGCGACCCGGCCGACGGCACCCGCGCCGCCACCGGTACCGCCAACGGCTGGCTCCCCGCCCTGGTCGCGGGCCTGCGCACGGACGAGCCCCAGCTCGCCGTCCGCGCCGGGACCCTGCACGCACCGCGCCTCGCGCGGGTGGCGGCCCTGGACGAGGCGGCCGTGCCCGGTCTCGACCCGACGGGCACCGTGCTGATCACCGGCGCGTCCGGCACCCTGGGCGGGCAGCTCGCCCGCCATCTGGTGACCGAGCGCGGCGCCCGCCACCTGCTGCTGACCAGCCGCCGTGGCGCGGCGGCGGCGGGCGCCGCCGAACTGGCC
>NZ_JAHLEM010001072.1 GCF_018883605.1 Streptomyces niphimycinicus
GCCCGACGCGGCGCCCGGCCCGGCGCCGCCCCCCGTCCAGGTGCGGATCGCGGCGGTGGCGCTGCCCACCGCGGTGATCGCCGACGGCCGGACCGCCCTGGTGTGCACCGAGGCCGAGGAGGGGCGGCAGACCTCGGTCATCGAGGACCCGGTGGTGGTCGCCACCCTCTACGGCATGTTCGGCTCCATCTGGGGCGGCGCGGTGCCCGCCGCCCGCCCGCTCGACTTCGGCAACCGCGCCCGTACCGAAATGGTCCGCCGGGTGCTGGCCCGGCTGCGCGACGGCGTCACCGACGAGGCCGCCGCCCGCGATCTTGCGATCTCGGTGCGTACGTACCGTCGCTATGTCACCGGGATCCTGGAGCTGCTGGAGGCGAACTCCCGTTTCCAGGCGGGGGTGCGCGCCACTGAGCTCGGCATCCTTGGAAATACTTCCACATGATAATTTCGTTTTCCCCATCGACATTGTGATCCGGAGCGTGCTGGCGATAGGTTGCCTGCGGGCGTGCCGAGATCTGGCAACAGCCGGTAATGCAAGGGGATTTGGGGATGACCGAAGGGCACGGAAGGGGCGCGACCGCCACGGCGGGCGCGGACGGCGGGCCGAGTACGGACGAGCCGCATTCACCCCGACCGGGACATGCGCGAAAGACCGGCGACAGCGGCGGAAATGGTGAGAAGTCACGGTCCGATGACAGTCGGAAAATGACCGGAGCGACATCTGGTGCGGCCCCCGCCGACCGGCGGAGAAGCCTGTTCCGGGGTGTGCTGCCGCCGCTGGTATTCGGGCTGTTGCTGCTTGTCGTCTGGGACATCGTGACCCGGACCGGCGCCGTTGCGGAGTTCTATCTTCCGGCTCCGCTCGACCTCGCGCGGCATTTCCTCGACGACGTGTTCCACGGTGATCTCGTCGAGTACACCAAGGAGACGGTGTGGGAGGCGCTGGCGGGCAGCGGGATCGGGATCGCGGTGGCGCTGCCGCTCGGCTATCTGATCGCCCGCAGTGAGCTGGCGGCCGCCGCGCTCCAGCCGTATGTGGCCGCCTCGCAGGCCATGCCCGCGGTGGCGCTGGCCCCCCTGCTGGCCCTGTGGATCGGCTACGGACTGCTGCCCATCGCCGTCCTCTGCGCGCTGCTGGTCTTCTTCCCCATCCTCGTCAACACCGTGCTGGGGCTGCGTTCACTGGACCCCGATGTGATGGGGGCCGCGCGGGTGGACGGGGTGGGGTGGTGGGGGATGCTCTGGTACATCGAGCTTCCGCTCGCCCTGCCCAGCGTCCTCGCGGGGGTGCGCAACGGCCTCACGCTCTCCATCACCGGCGCGGTCGTCGGCGAATTCGTGATGGGGGGCGACGGACTGGGGCAGTTGCTGTCGGTGCAGCGCCAGGAGGCCGACACCATCGGACTGTTCTCGACGCTCGTCATGCTCGGCCTTCTCGCCGCCGTCCTGTACGGAGTGGTCCGCCTGGTCGAGCGGCTCGTTCAGCGCGACTGACAACTTTCATCCCAGAGGATCCCAGAGGAGAAGTACGTGCGTTTCGTGCAGACGCCCATGAGGCGTGCTCGCAGACACCGGGTCATGGGCGCGGCCCTCGCGTCGATGGTGGCCCTGGCCACTTTGACCTCATGCGCCGAGGAGCCGAAGAACGCGGGGGCCAAGGGCGGGACAAGCATCACGGTGGGGCTGACCTACACCCCCAACATCCAGTTCTCGCCGTTCTATGTGGCCGCCGAAAAGGGCTACTACAAGGACGCCGGACTCAATGTGACGCTGCGCCACCACGGCGCGGCCGAAGATCTTTTCGGGGCCCTCTCCTCGGGCAAGGAAGATGTGATCTACGCGGGCGGTGACGAGATGCTCCAGGCGCGCGCCAAAAATGTGCCGGTCGTGGACATCGCCACCTTCTACCAGAAATATCCGGTGGGGCTGATCGTGCCCAAGGATTCCGAGATCCGTACCCCCGCCGACCTCAAGGGTCGGAAGATCGGCACACCCGGTCCCTTCGGCGAGACCTATTTCGGTTTGCTGGCGCTCCTCAAGGAGGGCGGCCTTTCCACCAAGGACGCCAAGGTACAGAACATCGGCTTCACCCAGCAGGCGGCCCTCACCGGAAACAAGGTGGAGGGGGTGATGGGCTATCTCAACAATGACGCCGTCTCGTTCAAGGAGGCCGGTAAGGATGTCCGGTCGATTACCCTCGACTCGGGCACGGCCGGAGATCCGCTGGTGGGCGTGGGTCTGGGCGCCAAGAAGAAGACGCTCGACAAGCGCGGGGACGACATCGGGAAGTTCGTCGACGCCTCTTTGCGCGGACTGCGCTATGCCATCGACCACCAGGACGAGGCGATCAAGCTCAGCGAGAAGTACGTACCGGGGCTGCGCGGCGAGAAGCAGCGGAACAACGCCCGCGCCGTGCTCAAGGCCACCGCGCCGCTGATGAAGAACGACCAGGGCGAGCTGGGCGCGATCGACCCGCAGACCTGGACCCGGATGGCCGACTTCATGTACGACCAGGGGCTCCTGGAGAAGACCGTCACGCCGGAGGACGCCTACGACACGTCGTTCCTGCCCAAGTCGTAGGTTCTTCCATGCAGTTCGGGTCGCGGCGGGCGGTTCTCAGGTGCTCGCCGTCCGGCCGTACAGCGCGGCGGTCACGGTGAACGCGGCCGCCGCGCCCAGCGCGAGCGCCAGCCAACTGCCCGTCGCCGAGGCGTGGGCGACGATGAACAGCCCGAGCGGCGGCCCGGAGGCCGTGCCCAGATTCCAGGCCAGCGACGCGAGCGCGCTCGCCCGGCCCACCGCTTCCTCGCCCGACCAGCGCAGCAGCAGCGGATAGAAGGCGGAGGAGTACATCAGCTCGCCCGCCGCGAAGAGCACCGCGAAGGCCAGCAGCAGCCCGTACCGCACGGCGGCCGGAGCCGCCTCACCGGCCAGCGCCGCGCCCAGACCGCAGCCGAACGCCACCGCCCACAGCACCGGACCGCCCGCCAGGACCACGGTCTCCGGCAGCCGCTCCAACCGGCCGCGCAGCAGCGGCTGAAGGGCGATCAGGGCGAAGGAGTTGGCCGCCACCACCACGCTGACCCAGCCCAGCGTGACCGCCATCCGGTCGTGCAGCAGCAGCGGTACGGTCGCCTCGATCTGGGTGAAGCCGACGATCGCGAAGAGCGCCTGGGCCAGGATCAGCAGGGCCATGGGACGGGCGCGCAGCAGGGAGCGATAGGTCGGCCCGGGTCCGGACGGCTGGGCGTCGCCGGACCGTTCCACCGACTCCACCGACTCCACCGGCTCCACCGCCTCCTTCGCCTCCTTTGCCTCGGCTCCGGCCCGGGGCCGTACGCCCAGGATCACCGCGATCAGCGGCAGCGCCGCCAGCCCGTTGGCCAGGTACAGCCAGCGCAGCGTGCCCGCCGGGGTGTCCGCGCCGTGCAGCGCGAGCCCCGCCGCGACCGAACCCAGCCCGATCCCGGCGTTGTTGACGATATGCCGGATGGCGAAGGCCGCGCGGCGGCCGCTCTCGGGGACGGCCGTGTCCACGACGCCCACGATCGAGGCGTAGAAGAGCCCGAAGCCGACCCCGACGCACACCCCCGAGGCGAGCACCAGCGGCACCGAGTCGGCCGGTGCCAGCAGGGCGTATCCGGCCGCGAGCGCCGCGGCGCCCAGCGCGCCGACCCGGTGCGGGCCGCC
>NZ_JAHLEM010001073.1 GCF_018883605.1 Streptomyces niphimycinicus
GCCCGGGCATGGCCACTCGGCCGCCCCCGCGTGAGCCCACGCGGGGGCGGCCGGGAAGCGAAAAAGGGCCCCCGCGCGGTCGACTCGCGCGGGGGCCTTGCCGTGGCGGCGGCCTTGCCGTGGCGGCGGCCCTTGCCGTGGCGGCGGCGGAGGGCGTCAGTCGAAGATCGGGCCGACCGTACGGGTCCGCTTGATCTCGTAGAAGCCGGGGATCGAGGCGACCATCAGGGTGCCGTCCCAGAGCTTGGCGGCGTCCTCGCCCTTGGGAGCCGGGGTGACCACGGGGCCGAAGAAGGCGACCTGCTCGCCGTCCGAGCCCGGGACGGCGATGACGGGGGTGCCCACGTCCTGGCCGACCAGGTCGATGCCCTCCTTGTGGGAGGCGCGCAGCTCGGTGTCGTATGCGTCGGAGTCGGCGAAGTCGGCGAGATCGGCGGGGAGACCGACCTCCTCGAGGGCGGCCACGATCGTCTCGCGCTTCCCCCTCTCCAGGCCCTGGTTGTGGTAGCGGGTGCCGAGCGCGGTGTAGAGGGGGCCGAGGACCTCGCTGCCGTGCTGCTGCTCGGCGGCGATGCAGACCCGGACCGAGCCCCAGGCGGTCTTCATCAGCTCGCGGTACTCCTCGGGCAGCTCATCGAGCTTGGGCTCGTTGAGGACGGCGAGGCTCATGACGTGCCAACGCACCTCGACCGGGCGCACCTTCTCCACCTCGAGCATCCAGCGCGAGGTCATCCAGGCCCAGGGACACCCCGGATCGAACCAGAAGTCGACGGGCGTCTTGGCAGTCTCGGTCATGGTTTCTCCTCGAGCGGGCGCGTGGTCATCGCAAATGAATAGAGAACTGGCTACCTGACCCAACGCGGGCGGGAGGGGAGCCCATTCCCCGATACCGGCTGTCGGTGCACCGTGACATGATTTCCGCTGTCCGATATCCGAGATGCGAGACATTGCCGAGGGAGCCGCGTCGTGCCCGGTGAGAACCTGACCCGTGACGAGGCCCGTGCGCGGGCGAAGCTGCTGACCGTCGAGGGTTACGAGGTTGCGCTCGATCTGCGGTCCGCGGTCGGTGACCACACCGGGTCCGGGCCGCGCACCTTCCGCTCCACGACCACGATCCGCTTCCGCTGCGCCGAGCCGGGCGCGGCGACCTTCGCCGATCTGCTGGCGCCCTCGGTGACCTCGGTGCGGCTCAACGGGCGGGAGCTGGACCCGGCGGCGGTCTTCGACGGCTCCCGGATCGCGCTGGACGGGCTCGCCGCGGAGAACGAGCTGGTGGTGGACGCGCAGTGCGCCTACAGCCGCACCGGCGAGGGCCTGCACCGCTTCGTGGACCCGGAGGACGGCGAGGTCTACCTCTACACCCAGTACGAGCCAGCCGACGCCCGGCGGGTCTTCGCCAACTTCGAACAGCCGGATCTCAAGGGCCCGTTCACCTTCTCGGTGACCGCCCCGGAGGGCTGGACGGTGCTGAGCAACGGGACGGTGGACCGGGTGGAGCCGTCCGGTGCCGACGATTCCGCCGCGACCAGCCACTTCGTCCCGACCCGGCCCATCTCGACGTACATCACGGCCGTGCTCGCCGGTCCGTACCACCACGAGAGCGACCTCTACCGCCGCACCCTGCCGGACGGCTCCGAGCTGGAGATCCCGCTGGGCGCGCTGTGCCGCAAGGGGCTGGCCAAGCACTTCGACGCGGGCGACATCTTCACCGTCACCAAGCAGGGGCTGGACTTCTTCCACGACCACTTCGACTATCCGTACCCGTTCGGCAAGTACGACCAGGCGTTTGTGCCGGAGTACAACCTCGGTGCGATGGAGAACCCGGGCTGTGTGACCTTCCGGGAGGAGTTCGTCTTCCGCGGCAAGGTCACCCAGGCGTCGTACGAGGGCCGGGCCAACGTCATCCTGCACGAGATGGCGCATATGTGGTTCGGCGACCTGGTGACCATGGAGTGGTGGGACGACCTGTGGCTCAAGGAGTCGTTCGCCGACTTCATGGGGGCCTTCGCGCTGGTCGGGGCGACCCGCTTCACGGACGGCTGGATCACCTTCGCCAACCGCCGCAAGGCATGGGCCTATCGCGCCGACCAACTGCCGTCCACCCACCCGGTCACGGCCGACATCCATGACCTGGAGGACGCCAAGCTCAACTTCGACGGGATCACCTACGCCAAGGGCGCCTCCGTGCTCAAGCAGCTCGTGGCCTACGTCGGGCAGGACGCCTTCCTGGAGGGCGCGCGGCGCTACTTCAAGCGACACGCGTACGGCAACACCCGGCTGTCGGATCTGCTGTCGGTGCTCGGCGAGACCTCGGGCCGGGACATGGCCACCTGGTCGCGCGCCTGGCTGGAGACCGCGGGGGTCAACGCGCTCACCCCGCACGCCACCTATGACGCCGAGGGGCATATCACCGAGCTGGCGGTGGAGCAGGAGGCCGCCGAGAGCGCTGGTTCCGAATATGCGGCTCCGCCGCGTGGGACGCTGCGGCCGCACCGGGTGGCGGTGGGGCTGTACCGCAAGGAGGCCCCGGCCGGTGAGCGCCCCGGGGCGCTGGTGCGCTACGCCCGCGCCGAGGTCGACGTCGACGGCCCCCGTACGGTCGTCCCCGAGCTGACCGGCGCCGCCCGGCCCGATCTGATCCTGGTCAACGACGACGACCTCACCTACTGCAAGATCCGCTTCGACGAGGGGTCGCTGGACACTCTGCGCCAGCACCTGGGCGAGCTGACCGACCCCCTCGCCCGCGCGCTGAGCTGGTCCGCGCTGTGGAACCTCACCCGTGACGCGCTGCTGCCCGCCCGCGACTATCTGGAGCTGGTGCGGCGGTTCGCCGGGGCCGAGAGCGACATCGGCGTGCTCCAGATGGTCCAGACGTGGGCGCTGTCCGCCCTGCACCACTACTCGGCGCCGGAGGCGCGCGAGGCGGCCGGTGCCCGGCTCGCCGAGGTCGCGCTGAGCGAGCTGCGGCAGGCCGAGCCGGGCAGCGGGCATCAGCTCGCCTGGGCGCGGTTCTTCGCGCAGGTCGCCGTCGCCGAGTCCGAGCTGCGGATGCTGAGCGGGCTGCTGGACGGCACGGCCCGGATCGACGGGCTGGATGTGGACCAGGAGCTGCGCTGGACGTTCCTGGCCGCGCTGGCCGCGAGCGGTCAGGCCGACGAGGCGCTGATCGGCGCCGAGCTGGCGCGCGACGACACCGCCTCCGGCAAGCGCCACCAGGTGCGGTGCCTGGCCGCCCGGCCCTCCGCCGCGGTCAAGGCCGAGGCATGGGAGGCGGTGGTGGAGTCCGACCGGCTCTCCAACGCCCTGGTGGAGGCCACCATCTCCGGTTTCGACCAGCCGGGCCAGCGGGAGCTGCTGGCGCCGTACGCACCGCGCTACTTCGAGGTGATCGAGCGGATCTGGCAGGAGCGGTCGATCGAGATCGGGATGGCGATCGTGCGCGGGCTCTTCCCGGCCGCCCAGGGCGACGCCCACGCCTTGGCGGCGGCCGACACCTGGCTGGACGGCCACCCGGACGCGGCGCCCGCGCTGCGCCGACTGGTCCTGGAGGCACGCGACGACCTCGCCCGCGCCCTGCGCGGACAGGACTGCGACAAGAGGGCGGCGGTCTGAGGCGTACGCCGCCCCTCGGGTGCCCGCCCGGCGCCCCGGCTACCGCCGGGCAAGC
>NZ_JAHLEM010001074.1 GCF_018883605.1 Streptomyces niphimycinicus
GCCGGGGGGACGCTGTCGGCGGTGCGGGTGGCCCGGGGGCTGCTCGGGCTCGCGCCGGGGCTTTTCGCGGCGGGCTTCGTACGGCTCGGGCTGGGGCTCGCGCCGGTGGGGGTGGCGGACGCGGTGCCGCGTTCCGCGCCGTCGCCCTTCTGGGCGGCCGCGGCCTTGTCGGAAGTGCCGGACGACTGGGCGTCCTTGTCGTCGTCCTTGCCGCAGCCGGTCAGCGCCAGAGCCAGCACCGCGACGGCCACGGTGGCGGCCGCATTCATTTTCCGCACGAGAATCCCTGATATTCCTGAGTGAACGGGGAAGGCATGAGGGAAGATCTTGACAGGCGGATCCGGTAAAACTCCATGGGTTCCCGCGATGTTCTCCAGGAAATGTGAACTGGAATCAGGATCAGTTTCCTGCCCCGCTTTCCGCGGCGTTTTCCTGCGGAGGGTTTCTCGCCCACCCTGGGCAACCGGGCCTGTACACCCCGTCCCTGCCTACGACCTGACCCCGACACCCCCACCCACGACGATGTTCTCCCCGGTGATGAATCCGGCCGCGTCCGAGGCGAGGAACGCCACGAGCTCGGCGACCTCTTCGCTCGTCCCGAACCTCCCGAGGGGGACCTGGGCGACCGTGGCCTTGGCGATCTCTTCCAGCACTTCGGCCGGCGCCCCTTGTTTGGCCCAGATTCCGGTGTCGATCGGGCCGGGGCTGACGGCATTGACCCGAATGCGCCGGGGAGCCAGTTCAAGGGCGAGGGACGGCACCATCGCAAGCAGGGCGCCCTTGGTGGCGGCGCTGACGGCGGCCCCGCCGGGAATTCCCCTGGTGGCGCCGATCCCTACGTTGAAAATGATGGAACCCCCGTCATGGAGCAGCGGGAGGGCCTTTTGGAGGGTGAAGAACTGGCCTTTGACATTGACGCTGAACAGGTCGTCGTAGGCGGCCTCGTCGAATGCGTCGGCCTCGATCGGTAGCATGCGGACGATGGCGGCGTTGAGAAATACGGCATCGAGTCCGCCGAAGCGCTCTCGGATCACCTCGACGACGCGGTCGGTCTCGGCCGGCGAGCGGGCGTCGGCGCGCACCACGACCACCCCTTCGGGGAATTCCTTCTCGGCCGCGGCGATGGTGTCGGGGTTCTGCCCGGTGACGACCACCTGATAGCCACGACGATGGAGCGATTCGGCGGTGGCCTTTCCGATTCCGCTGGTGCCACCGGTGATCAGGGCTACGGGTGCGGACATGCGTCTCTCCTCGCTGCTACAGAAAACTCCCCGCTGCAAAAAAAAAGGGGGGAACTGCGACGGACTGCGTAACGCCACGCTAGGAACGGCTCCGGGCCCGCGTCCAAGACCTGTTCCGCATCCGGAGATACGAGTCAGGCATCACCACAGCTCAAGGCGATTACCCAGTAGCCGTCGACGGGTCGGCGCGGCTAGCGTGAGGGCATGGCAGACACGCCGCCTCCGGTGGATCTCGATCTTCGGCTGGTGCGGTATTTCACCGTCGTCGCCGAGTACCGGCACTTCCGCCGCGCCGCCGAGGCCCTCCACATCACCCAGCCGTCCCTGAGCCGGCAGATCCGCAGCCTCGAACGACACCTGGGGGCCAGGCTGATCGACCGCACCCCGCAGGGCAGCAAGCTCACCGAGGCCGGGGAGGTCTTCCTGCCCCGCGCCAAGGCACTGCTGCGATCCGCCGCGCAGGCCGCGGCGCACACCCGGGCCGCCGCCGAGCCGAGCCGGATCACCATCGGCTTCATCATGAACGTCATCGTCACCCCGGCGGTGCGCGAGCTGCGCCACCGCAATCCGGACGCCGACGTCCGCACCCTGCATCTGACCTGGAACGACGCACGGGCCGCCCTGCTCGACCACCGGGTGGACGCGGC
>NZ_JAHLEM010001075.1 GCF_018883605.1 Streptomyces niphimycinicus
GAACGTCATCGTCACCCCGGCGGTGCGCGAGCTGCGCCACCGCAATCCGGACGCCGACGTCCGCACCCTGCATCTGACCTGGAACGACGCACGGGCCGCCCTGCTCGACCACCGGGTGGACGCGGCGGTGACCCGGCTGCCGTTCCCGACCGGCGATCTCCAGGTGACGGTCCTCTACGACGAGCCCCGGGTGCTGGTGGTGCCCGTCGACCATCCCCTGGCCGGGAAGGAGTCGGTCACCGTCGCCGATATCGCCGATGAACCCCTGATCCGGGGGGCCGACCCGGTCTGGAACGCCTTCTGGCGCATCGACCCCCGCCCCGACGGCAGCCGCGCACCCGACGGCCCCCTCGCCGAGGGGGTGGAGGACAAGCTCGAACTCATCGCCTCCGGGCAGGCCGTGACCATCGCACCCGGCGCCTATAGCCAGGGCCTCCGCCCCGATCTCGCCATCGTCCCGCTGCTCGGGGTCGAGCCGAGTCATGTGGTGCTGGCCACCCGCGCCGACGACAACAGCCGCCTCGTGGCGGCCTTCCGCAAGTACGCCCGGGTCCACCTCACCGGTCCGCCCTCGGCCGGCTCAAAGATCACTCGGTGAACAATGGGTTAAGCAGTTCAAAATAGGCGGTTGCCGCAATGGAACTTTTCCCGGCGCGACTGCCTTTGAAAAAGGGGATGACCTGCGACTGCGGGAAACTAGGGGATTCCCGGTGCAACCGCTTGTCGTCAATCTTTGTCTACCAGGGCGATCGGAAACACCAAATCGCCGGTCACCGGCGTCCGGTGACCATATCGGCACTTTCTCCGCCGGTTTGATCGGCACTGATTGCATGAAGGGCCACACCCCTATGCGCAGGTACCGGACCATGGCCGCTACGGCCACCCTCGCTCTCGCCCTGGGCGGAGCCGCCCTCGCGGCGCCCGCCGCCCAGGCGGCCGCGACGACTTCGGGCTCCCTCGTCCACGAGGACGGTGAGCTCTGGTACAAGGCCGCCGCGGGACAGAAGAACAATCTGTCGGTCTCCGAACAGATCGTCAGCCGTGGCGAATTCGAGGACTATTACGTCCTCACCTTCCGCGACAACGGCGAGATCACCATCGGTGCGGAAGCGGCGGACTGGGACGAGTGCACCTACCCGACCGCGAGCGACCACACCGTCGCCCAGTGCGCGGTGGAAATCCCGCAGAACTCCGACGACTCGGATGACTACGACGTCGACCTCGGTGACGGCGACGACACCATCAAGCTCGACGCCGACAGCAATGCCTACGCCGGAATTCACGGCGGCGCCGGCAACGACGTCCTCAAGGGCAACGCGTCGCCGACCTTCTACGGCGACGCCGGCAACGACAAGATCGACGGCGGCGGCGGTGTCATGGGTTTCGGCGCCTACGGCGGTGACGGCGACGACACCATCACCAACTGCGTGCAGGAATGCCACGGTGACGCCGGCAACGACACCATCACCGGCGGCTCCGAGGACAACGTCCTGCGCGGCGGCACCGGCAAGGACGTCCTGCGTGGCGGCAAGGGCGCCGACGCCATCTACGGCGACCAGGACGACGACACGCTGTACGGCGAGGACGGCGACGACACGATCTACGGCAACAGCGGCAACGATGTGCTGTGGGGCGGCAAGGGCCACGACACCCTCTCCGGTGGGCCGGGCCGCAACGAGGTTCACCAGGACTAAGCGCTCCGCTGGAAGTGTCACGATGCGTCGTCGGCCGGCCGCGGCGCCGTCGTGGCCGGTCGCGCCCGCGCGGCGGAG
>NZ_JAHLEM010001076.1 GCF_018883605.1 Streptomyces niphimycinicus
GCGGGGGCGGTGCGGGGCGGGGCGCCACCCGGGTCCCGGAGCCCTGGCGGGCGGTGAGCCAGCCCTCGGCGACCAGCTCGGCGTAGGCGTCGGCGACCGTGTTCCGGGCGATGCCCAGGTCGGCGGCGAGGGAGCGGTAAGGCGGCAGCCGGGTGTCCGGGGCGAGCCGGCCGTCGCGGATGGCCTCCCGCAGCGCGGCCATCAGGGCGGTCCGGCGGCTGCCCGCGCGGGTCAGCTCCAGATGGAGGTCACTGCCGAGGATCTCCGCCGAATTGACCCATGAATCCGCCATGGAAATGCACCTTACAGAGGGTCGCTTAGCGGCCTAATTTCATTCCCATGACGACTACGACAGCGACGACGGCACAGACGACGACCACGGCGATGACGGAACAGACGGCGACCACGGCGATGCCGGAAGAGACGGCGACGACGGTGCGGCAGACCGGACGGGTCGACTTCGCGAAGGCCGCCCCCAAGGCGTTCAAGGCACTGATCAGCCTGGACGCGGCCGCCCGCGAGGGCCTGGACCCGGCCCTGGTGGAGCTGGTGCAGATCCGCTCCTCCCAGCTCAACAACTGCGCCTACTGCCTCCATATGCACACCACCGACGCCCATAAGGCGGGCGAGAGCAACGAGCGCATCGCCCTGGTCGGGGTCTGGGAGGAGGCCGGTAAGGGCGGGTTCTACACCGAGCGGGAGCAGGCCGCCCTGGCGCTCACCGAGGCGGTCACACTGCTGCCGGGCGGCGTCCCGGACGAGGTCTACGAGTGGGCCGCCCGGCACTTCGAGGAGCGGGAGCTGGCCCAGCTCATCGCCCTCATCTTCACGATCAACTCCTGGAACCGGATCGCGGTGACCACCCGCAAGGTGCCGGGGCAGGGCTGAGAACGGGCTGTGGGGAGCGGCACCGCCGCTCCCCACAGGACCCACATGAT
>NZ_JAHLEM010001077.1 GCF_018883605.1 Streptomyces niphimycinicus
CATCTTCACGATCAACTCCTGGAACCGGATCGCGGTGACCACCCGCAAGGTGCCGGGGCAGGGCTGAGAACGGGCTGTGGGGAGCGGCACCGCCGCTCCCCACAGGACCCACATGATCAGACGATGAGCCGCCGTCTCAGGCGGTCAGGCGGTCAGGCGGGCCATCCACGCCTCGACATCGTCGGCGGTCCGCGGCAGCGCGGCCGACAGCACGCGGTTGCCGTCCTCGGTCACCAGGATGTCGTCCTCGATGCGGACGCCGATGCCCCGGTACTCCTCGGGCACGGTCAGATCGTCGGGCTGGAAGTACAGCCCCGGCTCGACCGTCAGGCACATCCCGGGCTCCAGGGTGCCGTCCACATAGGTCTCGGTACGGGCCACGGCGCAGTCGTGGACGTCCATGCCGAGCATGTGGCCGGTGCCGTGCAGCGTCCAGCGGCGCTGTAGCCCCAGCTCCAGCACCCGCTCCACCGGGCCCTCGACCAGGCCCCACTCGACGAGCCTGGTGGCCAGGACGTGCTGGGCGGCGTCGTGGAAGTCGCGGTACTTCGCCCCCGGCCGGACCGCGGCGATGCCCGCCTCCTGTGCCTCGTAGACCGCCTCGTAGATCTTGCGCTGAAGCGGGCTGTAGGTGCCGTTCACCGGCAGGGTGCGGGTCACATCGGCGGTGTAGAGGGTGGTGGTCTCCACGCCCGCGTCCAGGAGGAGCAGATCACCGGAGCGGACCGGGCCGTCGTTGCGCACCCAGTGCAGCGTGGTGGCGTGCGGGCCCGCGGCGCAGATGCTGCCGTAGCCCACGTCATTGCCCTCGACCCGGGCCCGAAGGAAGAACGTTCCTTCGATATAGCGCTCGGAAGTCGCCCGCGCCTTGTCCAGAACCTTGACGACGTCCTCGAAGCCGCGGGCCGTCGAGTCGACGGCCGCCTGGAGCTGCCCGATCTCGAACTCGTCCTTGACCAGGCGCTGCTCGCTGAGGAAGACCCGCAGCTCCTCGTCGCGCTCACCGGTGACCTTGTCGGTCAGCGCGGCCTCCAGAGCGGCGTCGTGACCGCGCACGATACGGACCGGGCCGGTCGCGGCCCTGAGCTCGTCGGCCAGCTCGCGGACGTCCTTGGCGGCCAGGCCCAGCCGCTTCTCGGCCTCCGTAAGGCTGAGCCGGCGGCCGACCCACAGCTCGCCCTGGCCGTCCAGCCAGAACTCGCCGTTCTCCCGGTTGGAGCGCGGCAGCAGATACAGCGTCGCGGTGTGGCCGCCGCCCGCCTCGGGCTCCAGCACCAGCACCCCGTCCTCGGTCTGGTCGCCGGTGAGGTACGCGTACTCGGTCGAGGCGCGGAAGCCGTAGTCCGTGTCGTTGGAGCGGGTACGGAGATTGCCCGCGGGGATGACCAGGCGGTCTCCGGGGAAGCGCGCGGAGAGCGCGGCGCGGCGGCGGGCGGTGTGCGGAGCCTGTTCGACGGGCTCCAGGTCGTGCAGCTCGGTGTCCGCCCAACCGGACTGCATGTTCGCCGCAAGCTCGTCGGAAACGCCTGGGTAGAGGCCGTTCTTCCGCTGCTTGATGGGCTCCTCGCCCTCCGGGTTCTCCGGGGCTTCGGGAGTGGGCTCCTCGGTCACGTCTTCCTCCTCGAACTGGACCCCACCCATCGTATGTGCGGGGGCGCGGCGGCCGGGAGGGCCCGAAGCGCGGGGCGACCACGGCTCCAGCGAGGGCCGTGGTCCTCCTCGAGCATCGGCCGGACTCGAGCCTTAGCCGGATTCGAGCCTCGGCCGGACTTCGAGCCTTGGCCGGACTCGACCTCAGTCGAAGTGGGCCACGAGCAGGACCAGGTCCTCGGTGCCGTCCTCCGAGGGCCGCTCCACGGGGGCCGCCGGACCGTCGGGGAGAACCGTACGGAGCACATGGTCGGCGAAGGCGTCCGGATCGGCCCGCACGCCCTTGGGAGCGCTCGCCGCGGCCGTATGCAGCCGGGTGAAGGCCCGGTCCATCGGCTCACCGGTGCGGTGGAGCAGCCCGTCGCTGTAGAAGAGGAGCGTCTCCCCGGACGACGGTTCGATCTCGACGCTGGGCGCCTCCCAGCACGAGAGCATCCCCAGCGGCGCGGACAGCGTGGTCTCCACGAACTCGGTGCGCCGCTCCCCGGTGAGCAGCGGCGGGCAGTGCCCGGCCCCGGCCAGCACCACCTTGCGCGTCCCGGGCTCGCAGTAGGCGAAGAGGGCGGTCGCGGAGCGGGCGGGCTCGGTCAGCCGCAGCAGCAGCTCCAGATCGGACAGGACGGCGACCGGATCCTCGCCCTCCATCACCGCGTACGCCCGCAGCGAGGCCCGCAGTCGCCCCATCGCGACCACGGCGCTCGGCCCGGAACCGGTTACTCCGCCCACCGAGAGCCCGAGCGCCCCGTCCGGCAGCGGCAGCGCGTCGTACCAGTCGCCGCCGCCGTGCGGACCGGGGTGGTGGCGAACGGCCAGCCGCACCCCGGGGATCCGGGGCAGCCGGGTGGGCAGCAACTCCTCCTGGACGGTCGCGACGGCGGCGCGGGCGCGGGAGAGCTCGATCAGCCGGGCGATGTGCGCGGCGGCGTACTGGCAGTACAGGCCCACGAGATGGCGCTGGCGCTCCCCGGGCTCGGCGGGCTCGTCGTAGAGCCAGGCGGCTCCGCCGAGCCGCCCGGAGGGCCCGCCGGCGCCCATGGCGGCGGCGATACCGCGCGAG
>NZ_JAHLEM010001078.1 GCF_018883605.1 Streptomyces niphimycinicus
CGGCGGTGGCGGGGGCCAGCGGCTCGGGGTAGCGGGCGAGTTCGAGCACGGTCACCGCACCGGCGAGCCGGGCCACCTCGGCGGCGTCGCCCGGTTCGCCCTCCACGACTCCGGTCTGGGCGGGTTTGAGCACCGCCACCGAGCGGCCGCGGCCGAGCGCCGCGGCGGCGACGGCCGCCGTGCTGACGGTTTTTCCGATTTCGGTGCCCGTGCCGGTGACGACCAGTACTGACATCTTCGTTTCCGTTGCCTTTCGCTTTCGTTGGTGCTCCCGGTCTGCCCCGGTGTGCGGCCGGTCCCTTCCCGCGGGTGGGCGGCCGGCCGCGTGCGGGGCAGGCGGGTCAGACGGCCGCGGCCGCGGCCGTCCGTACCGCCGTGCAGATCCGGGCCAGATCGTGGTCGCCCGTGATGTACGGCGGCATGGTGTACAGCAGATCGCGGAACGGGCGCAGCCATACGCCCTCGCGCACCGCCGCCCGTGTCGCCGCCGCCATCCCCGCGTCGTCCAGCGGACGGTCGAGCTGGACGACGCCGATCGCGCCGAGCACCCGTACCTCCCGGACGCCCGGCAGTTCGGCCGCCTCCGCGAGCCCGTCGCGCAGCCCGGTCTCGATCCGCTTGACCTCCTGCCGCCAGTCGTAGGAGAGCAGCAGATCGATCGAGGCGCAGGCGACGGCCGTGGCCAGCGGATTGCCCATGAACGTCGGGCCGTGCGCGAGCACCGGCACCTCGCCGCGCGAGATGCCGTCCGCCACCCGCGGGGTGCACAAAGTGGCGGCCAGGGTCAGATATCCCCCGGTCAGCGCCTTGCCCAGACACATCACATCGGGGCACACCCCCGCGTGCTCGGCGGCGAACAGCGTGCCCGAGCGGCCGAAGCCGGTGGCGATCTCGTCGAACACCAGCAGCACATCGTGCTCGTCGCACGCCTCGCGCAGCACCCGCAGCAGCGCGGGGGAGTGGAAGCGCATCCCGCCCGCGCCCTGGACCACCGGCTCCACGATCACCGCGGCCAGCTCATGGGCGTGCCGGGCCACCAGCTCGCGGACGTGTGCCTCGTACGCCGGGTCGGGGTCCGCGTCGAAACCGGGCGGCGGCGCGTCCGCGAAGATCTGCTCGGGCAGCACTCCGGACCACAGCCGGTGCATGCCGCCGTCCGGGTCGCACACCGCCATCGGCTGCCAGGTGTCGCCGTGGTAGCCGCCGCGCCAGGTCAGCAGCCGCCGCTTGGCGGGGCGGCCGAGGGAGCGCCAGTACTGGAGGCACATCTTCACCGCGACCTCGACCGACACCGAACCGGAGTCGGCCAGGAACACATGGCGCAGCGGCTCCGGCGTGATCTCCACCAGCCGGGTGGCCAGCCGGACGGCGGGCTCATGGGTGAGCCCGCCGAACATCACATGGCTCATCCGGTCGAGCTGACCCCGCGCGGCGTCGTTGAGCGCCGGGTGGTTGTAGCCGTGGATGGCGGACCACCACGACGACATCCCGTCCACCAGCTCGCGGACGCCCTCCACCGGTTCCGCCAGCCGCAGCCGGACCCCGGCCGCGGACTCCACGACCAGGGGGTCCTGGCGGCCGGGCATCGGGCCGTACGGATGCCAGACGTGCTCGCGGTCCAGCGCCCGCAGCTCGGCCGGGGTCAGCGGCTCAGGCATTGGGCGGCAGATCCGTGCCCGCGCCGCGGCGGCGCACCGCGACCAGATCGGCGTGGGACCCCTCCGCGGCCGCCGGGGTGGAGGCCGTGACTCCGGCCGCCGCCTGGGCGGGTACGGCGTCGGCGGGCGCCGCGTCACCGCACGGGCCGCAGCCACCGCCCTCGCCGCCGTGGCCACCGCAGCCGGAACCGGCGGCGGCGAGCGCGTCCGCGCGGTGCTTGGGCAGCGTCGTGGTGTCGGTGCCCTCCACCTCGAAGCCCGCGTCGGCGATCATCGCCAGATCGTCCTTGCCCGACTGGCCCTCGGTGGTCAGATAGTCGCCGAGGAAGATCGAGTTCGCCAGGTTCAGGGCCAGCGGCTGGAGCGTCCGCAGATGGATCTCGCGGCCGCCCGCGAGCCGCACCTCCACGTCCGGGCAGACGAACCGCACCATCGCCAGGATCCGCAGACAGCGCTGCGGGGTGAGGTTCCAGTCCCCGGCCAGCGGGGTGCCCTCGATCGGGATGAGGAAGTTGACCGGCACCGAGTCCGGGTCCAGGTCGCGCAGCGAGAAGACCACGTCCACCAGGTCCTCGTCCGACTCGCCCATGCCCGCGATCAGCCCGGAGCAGGCGGACATCCCCGCCGCCTGGGCCTGCTGCACGGTCGAGACCCGGTCGGCGTAGGTGTGGGTGGTCGTGATGTCGCCGTAGGTCGCCTCGGAGGTGTTGAGGTTGTGGTTGTACGCGTTCGCCCCCGCGTCCTTCAGCCGCGCCGCCTGGCCGTCGGACAGCAGCCCCAGACAGGCGCAGATCTCGACGTCCTGGTGCTCCTCCTTGATGGCGGCGATGGTCTTCGAGACCCGGTCCACGTCGCGGTCGGTGGGACCGCGTCCGCTGGCCACCAGGCACACCCGCTTGGCGCCGCCCGCGACGCCGGCGCCCGCCGCGGCGGCCGCCTGCTCCGGCTTGAGCCAGGTGTACTTGAGGATCTCGGACTTCGAGCCCAGCCGCTGCGAGCAGTAGGAGCAGTCCTCGGGGCACAGCCCCGACTTCAGGTTGACCAGATAGTTGAGCTTCACCCGCCGCCCGAACCAGGCGCGGCGCACCTTGCCCGCCGCGGCCACCACATCGAGCAGCTCGTCATCGGAGGTCGCCAGGACGGCGAGCGCCTCTTCGCGGGTCGGCGATTCGCGCCGCAACCCCTTGTCCACCAGCGTGTTCAGCAGGTCCATGGCGACGATCCTTTCCTACCCCACCGCTCCCGGCCAAGGAGGGACCGTACAAGACGCGCGGATCGGGGTGTGGGTATTGCCACACCATGACCGGGCATGGAGGGGGCTACGTTCTATCCGGACCCGACAGTCGGTGCTCTTGACGAGGCCACGGAAGGCGAGGCAGCCGATGCCCCAGGACCGCCCGGACGACGCGTTCGCATGGATCGACGCACAGCGGGAGCGGCGCGACCGGGCCGGGCTGGTGCGCCGGCTCAGCCCCCGGCCCGCCGACTCCCCGCTGCTCGATCTGGCGAGCAACGACTATCTGGGGCTGGCCCGCCACCTGGAGGTGACGGCCGCCGCGGCCGCGGCGGCCGAGCGCTGGGGCGCGGGATCCACCGGATCGCGCCTGGTCACCGGCTCGACCGAACTGCACACCACACTGGAGCGGGAACTCGCCGACTTCTGCGGTTACGAGGCGGCCCTGGTGTTCTCCTCCGGCTACGCCGCCAATCTGGCCGCCGTCTCCGCGCTGAGCGGCCGGGACGCCCTGATCGTCTCCGACGCGGGCAATCACGCCTCGCTCATCGACGGCTGCCGGCTCTCCCGCGCCGAGGTCGCCGTCGTTCCGCACGCCGACCCGGACGCCGTGCGCAAGGCGCTGGGCGCGGCCGATGAGGACGCGCGGGAGCAGGCCGCCGAGGGGACCGGAGCGGTCCCGGCGCCCCGGCGCGCCCTCGCCGTCAGCGACTCGGTCTTCTCCGTCGACGGCGACGCCGCC
>NZ_JAHLEM010001079.1 GCF_018883605.1 Streptomyces niphimycinicus
GGGCGGCGCTGGAGCGGCGCGCGGTCGTCGTCGGCGAGGACCGGGACGGGCTGCTGTCCGGCCTGGCGGCGCTGGCACGCGGCGAGTCGGCCGCGGGGCTGGTCCAGGGGACGGTGGCCGAGGGCGGCAAGGTGGCGTTCCTCTTCACCGGGCAGGGCAGCCAGCGGCTGGGGATGGGGCGTGAGCTGTACGACGCCTACCCGGTGTTCGCGGAGGCGCTGGACGCGGTCTGCGATGAGCTGGACCCGCATCTCGAACGTCCGCTGAAGGCGGTGCTGTTCGGGGAGGACGCCGAGGCGCTGGACCGGACCGGTTTCACCCAGCCCGCGTTGTTCGCGGTCGAGGTGGCGCTGTTCCGGCTGGTGGAGGCGTGGGGGCTGCGGCCCGACTTCCTCTCCGGTCACTCGATCGGTGAGCTGGCCGCCGCGCATGTGGCGGGTGTGCTCTCGCTCGCCGATGCGGCGAAGCTGGTGGCGGCGCGTGGGCGTCTGATGCAGGAGCTGCCTGCCGGTGGCGCGATGGTCGCCATCCAGGCGTCGGAGGACGAGGTGCTGCCGCTGCTCACCGAGCGGGTCTCGATCGCCGCGCTCAACGGGCCCACTTCCGTGGTCATCGCGGGTGACGAGGACGCGGCGCTGGAAATCGCGGCGGGCTTCGAGGCGGAGGGCCGTAAGACCAAGCGGCTCACGGTCAGCCACGCGTTCCACTCGCCGCGCATGGACGGCATGCTGGACGCGTTCCGCGAGGTGGCCGAGGGCCTGACGTACGAGGCCCCGCGCATCCCGATCGTCTCCAACCTCACCGGTGGCGTCGTCTCCGCCGAGGAGATCATGACGGCCGACTTCTGGGTGCGCCACGTCCGCGAGGCCGTGCGCTTCCTCGATGGCGTACGGACGCTGGAAGCCCAGGGCGTCACCACCTACGCCGAGTTGGGCCCGGACGGTGTCCTCACCGCCATGGCCCAGGAGTGCGTCTCCGGCGATGCCGCCGCCTTCGTCTCGGCGCTCCGCAAGGGACGTACCGAGCCGGTGGCGCTGACGGCGGCCCTCGCCACGCTGCACACCCGGGGGCTCGCCCTGGACTGGCCGGCGTTCTTCGCCGGTACGGGAGCCCGCGCCATCGAGCTGCCGACCTACGCCTTCCAGCGGCAGCGCTTCTGGGTGGAGAACCCGGAGGAGGCCCGTGAGGCCGTCGCGGCCATGGATTCCGTGGACGCGCGGTTCTGGGAGGCCGTCGAGCGCGAGGACCTGGAAGCCCTGGCCGGGACGCTCCAGTCCGAGGACGCCGACGCGCTCTCCTCGCTGGGCGCCGTGCTGCCGATGCTGTCCTCGTGGCGGCGCCGCCAGGGCGAGCGGTCCACCGTGGACGCCTGGCGCTACCAGGTGACCTGGAAGCCGGTGGCCGCCCGCGCCGAGGGGGCGCTGACCGGCCGCTGGCTGGTCGTCGCCACCGCTGAAGAAGCGGACGGCACGCCGGCCGAGGGTGTCGTACGGACGCTGTCCGCGCGCGGCGCCGAGGTGCGGACGGTCGAGCTGACCGCCGACGACCGTACGGGCATGGCCGAGCTGCTGCGCGAGGCGATTGCCGACGCGTCCGTGGCCGGTGTGTTCGCCCTCCCGTCCCACGCGGACGGCGCCGACGGGCTGGTCCGCACCGCCGCCCTGGCTCAGGCGCTGGGCGATCTGGGCGTGGACGCGCCGCTGTGGGTCGCCACGCGCGGCGCGGTCTCGACCGGCCGCGCCGACGGTCCGGTGGACCCGTGGCAGGCGCGGGTCTGGGGCCTGGGCCGGGTCGCGGCCCTGGAACTGGCCGAGCGGTGGGGCGGGCTTGTCGATCTGCCGGAGACGGTGGACGACCGGGCACTGTCGCGGCTGGCGGGCGTGCTGGCCGCCGGCGCGGGCGAGGACCAGGTGGCGGTGCGCGCCTCCGGCGTCTTCGGCCGCCGGCTGACCCGGTCCGCCGACACCGGGCGTGGCCGCGACTGGCGGCCGGGCGCGGGCTCGGTCCTGGTGACCGGCGGTACGGGCGCGCTGGGCGCGCATGTGGCCCGCTGGCTGATCGACAAGGGCGCCGAACACGTGGTGCTCACCAGCCGCCGTGGCCTCGACGCCCCCGGCGCGGCCGAGCTGCGGGACGAACTCGCCGCCTCGGGGGCCAGGGTCACCGTCGCGGCCTGCGACGCCGCCGACCGCGAGGCGCTGGCCGCGCTGGTGGCCGGGCTTCCGGCCGAACTGCCGCTGACGGCGGTGGTGCACGCGGCCGGGGTGCTGGACGACGGCGTACTGGAGTCGCTGACCCCCGAGCGCTTCGCCTCCGTGCTGCGCGCCAAGGCCGACGCCGCCGCCAATCTGCACGAGCTGACGCGGGACCTGGACCTGACGGCCTTCGTCCTGTTCTCCTCGTTCGCGGGCTCGATCGGCGCCGCCGGTCAGGCCAACTACGCGGCCGCGAACGCCTTCCTGGACGCGCTCGCCGAGCGCCGCCGGGCCGAGGGCCTGCCCGCCACCTCGGTGGCCTGGGGCCCGTGGGCCGAGGGCGGGATGGCCGCGGACGAGGCGCTGGAGCAGCGCATGCGCCGCGCCGGTGTGCCGCCGATGGCGGCGGACCTGGCCATCGCCGCGCTCCAGCGCGCCCTGGACCTGGACGAGACCGCGGTGACCGTCGCGGACATCGACTGGGAGCGGCTGGCCCCCGGCTTCACCGCCTCCCGGCCGAGCCCGCTGCTGCTGGAGCTGCCCGAGGCGCGTACCGCGCTGGAGGCCGAAGGCGGGCGGAGCGCCCGTACGGCCGGTGGCGGCGCGGACGAGTCCTCGCCGGCCCAGCGGCTCGCGGGGGTCCCGGCGGCGGAACGCGAGCGGATGCTGCTGGACCTGGTGCGCTCGGCCGTGGCCGATGTGCTGGGCCACTTGGACGCGGAGGCGGTCGAGGCGGACCGGGCGTTCCGGGATCTGGGCTTCGACTCGCTGACCGCCGTCGAACTGCGCAACCGCATGAACACCGTGACCGGGCTGCGGCTGCCGCCCACGCTGGTGTACGACTACCCGTCGTCCTCGGCGCTCGCCGCCCACCTCCGTACGGAGATCCTGGGCGAGGAGAGCGCGGCCGAGCCGGTCGCCGGTGTGCCGGCCACGGCGGCGGCCGTCGCCGACGATCCGATCGCGATCGTCGGGATGAGCTGCCGCTTCCCGGGTGGGGTGCGCTCGCCCGAGGAGCTGTGGCGGCTCCTGGTCTCCGGGCAGGACGCGGTGACGGGCTTCCCGGCCGACCGCGGCTGGGACCTGGAGGCGCTGTACGACCCGGACTCCGCCACCGAGAACACCAGCTATGTCCGCGAGGGCGGATTC
>NZ_JAHLEM010000108.1 GCF_018883605.1 Streptomyces niphimycinicus
GGGGCCGCCGGGGCACTCGCGGCATGGGCCACGGGCGCGGCGGGGCGACGGGTCGCGGCGCTCGCACGGAGGGACGACGGGGACCGGGGCGACAGGGGTGGGCACGGCGGCGGACGTGGCGCATGAAGCCGCCGATCATGCGAGGGGTGACGCCTCGGCGACCGGGACATGAACGTTCCGCCTCGGGTGGCCGTCCACGGTGCGGGCTGCCGCGCACACCGCGGGAAAGGCCGGATACGGTGGGAAGACCATGAGCACATCGCGGATCCCCCCCGTCACCGCCGTCCTGGACGACGATGTCCCCACCCTCCTTGTCAAGATCTTCGGCAAGGACCGCCCCGGTATCACCGCCGGGCTCTGCGACACCCTCGCCGCCTACGGCGTGCACATAGTGGACATAGAGCAGGTCGTCACCCGGGGCCGCATCGTGCTGTGCGTCCTGGTCACGGCCCCGACGGCCGATGGCGCCGAGGGTGATCTGCGGGCCACCGTGCATAGCTGGGCGGAGTCGATGCGGCTCCAGGCCGAGATCATCTCCGGCCGGGGCGACAACCGGCCGCGTGGCACCGGCCGGTCGCATGTCACCGTGCTGGGGAATCCACTGACCGCCGAGTCGACCGCCGCCATCGCCTCCCGGATCACCGGCACCGGCGGCAACATCGACCGGATCTTCCGGCTGGCGAAGTATCCGGTGACGGCCGTGGAGTTCGAGGTGTCCGGCGCCGAGACGGAGCCGCTGCGCACCGCACTGGCCGTCGAGGCCGCCGATATCGGCGTCGATGTGGCCGTGGTGGCGTCGGGGCTCCAGCGCCGGGCCCAGCGCCTGGTGGTCATGGACGTGGACTCCACCCTGATCCAGGACGAGGTGATCGAGCTCTTCGCCGCGCATGCGGGCTGTGAGGCCGAGGTCGCCGAGGTCACGGCGCGGGCGATGCGCGGTGAGCTGGACTTCGAGCAGTCGCTGCACGCGCGGGTCGCGCTGCTGGCCGGGATCGACGAGTCCGTGGTGGAGAAGGTGCGCGCCGAGGTCCGGCTGACCCCCGGCGCCCGTACGCTGATCCGCACCCTGAAGCGGCTCGGCTATCAGGTGGGCGTGGTCTCCGGCGGCTTTACGCAGGTCACCGACGATCTCAAGGAGCGGCTGGGGCTGGACTTCGCCTCCGCCAACACCCTGGAGGTCGTGGACGGCAAGCTGACCGGCCGGGTGGTCGGCGAGGTGGTGGACCGGGCGGGCAAGGCCCGGCTGCTGCGGCGCTTCGCGGCCGAGGCGGGGGTGCCGCTGGTGCAGACGGTCGCGATCGGCGACGGGGCCAACGACCTGGACATGCTGAACGCGGCCGGGCTGGGCGTCGCCTTCAACGCCAAGCCGGTGGTCCGGGAGGCCGCGCACACCGCGGTGAACGTGCCGTTCCTCGACACGGTGCTGTATCTGCTGGGCGTGACCCGCGATGAGGTCGAGGCGGCGGACGCGCACGTGGACTGACAGGCCCAGGGCTGACGGGCCCTGGGCTGACGGGCTCAGAGCTGACAGGCCCAGGGCTGACAGGCCCAGGCCCGGAACGCGCACCGGCCCCCGCTCCCCGTACGACGGCGGAGCGGGGGCCGGTGCGCTGAGATCACGCCCGGGAGATCACCCGGGGTCACCCGGGGATCAGCGGAGGGACCCGGGAATCGGGCATCACTCGTGAGGCGCCCAGAAGCCGGCGAGGCGCCCGCAGCCGATCTCGACCGACTTCCACGAGCCGCTGAAGGTCACGACGGCGAACGCGGAGGTGGGGAAGGCACCACGCTCCATCCACTCCCTGGCGCCCTCGTCGGCCTCGCCCGCCAGCGCGTCGGCGAGGCCGTGCATCCCGGGGTTGTGGCCGACGACCAGCAGATCGGTGACATCGTCGCCGGTCTCATTGATCACCTCGATGAGCTGACCGACCGGGGCGTCGTACAGCCGCTCCTCGTAGACGGTCTTGGGGCGGTGCGGCAGCTCGTGGACCACCAGCTTCCAGGTCTCACGGGTGCGCAGCGCGGTGGAGCAGAGGGTGAGTTCGGGGGTGAGACCGGCCTCCGCGATCCGGCGCCCGGCGAGCGGGGCGTCATTGCGGCCGCGCTCCGCGAGCGGGCGCTCATGGTCGGCCACCTGGGGCCAGTCGGCCTTGGCGTGTCGAAGGAGGACAATCCTGCGGGGCACATCGACGCTCATGCGTCCCAGCTTCGCATGAATCGGTGCACGAGGCGCAGGGTGTTGGAACGACCTCGTCAAACGTGAGCACACCCGCGATATGGCGGACACGGCTGATCACCACCGCCTACGGTGGGTCACGGCGCCGCGTCCCCGAAGGTCCGGTGCACCAACTCCACGACCTGCGAGACCGGCCCGGAGACGCCGCTGTCGGCATGGGCGGCGGTGGGCCCGGTGAGCAGGAGCAGCAGCGCCGCGAAGGCGACGGTCGGGAGCACGATGGCCCACCACGGCAGCCGGACGTCCATGCCGCTGTCCACCGGGTGTGCGGGCCGGGTACGGGTGCGGGCGGACATGGGATCGCCTCCGGGTCGCCGAACGTGTCGATGGTTCGACGGTACGGAGCGGGCGGGGCGGCTCCCATCCGGTGAGCCACCCACTTACCCCTGAGCCCAGCCCCCTAGGGGATGGTGGGGCCAGCCCCACCATCCGGTCCCGCGCCGCGGGTCAGGGCGAGGCGAGGCTGGCGACCACGCCGACGATCACGGTGATGCCCAGCATCACGCCGAGGATGATGAGGAGCTTCTTCTGGCCGTCCGGGGGGTTCTCATCGAGCACTGGCATGGCACCAGTCTCCCATCCCCCGTACGCGACCCCGAGCAGCCCCCGTACCCGACACGGATCAGCCTTCGTACGCGGCCCCGATCAGCCCTCGTACGCGAGCCCGATCAGCGCTCATCCTCGAGGGTGCGGTCGCGTCCGGCCAGCACGCCCGCGATGATCTGCGGCACCATGAACCCGGCCATCAGCGCGATGGGCTGTCCCCAGCCGCCGCTGTGCTGGTAGAGCACACCGACCAGCAGCGGGCCCGGGATGGACAGCAGATAGCCGACGGACTGCGCGAAGGCCGACAGCCGGACCACGCCCGCGTGGGTCCTCGTCCGCATGCCGATCATGGTGAGGGCGAGCGGGAAGGCGCAGTTGGCGATGCCGAGCAGCAGGGCCCAGGCCCAGGCTCCCCCGGCCGGGGCCAGCCACAGCCCGGCGTAGCCGGTGAGGCCGAAGACGCCGAGGATGACGACCAGGACGCCCTGGTGCCGCAGCCGGGCGGCGATCCGCGGCAGGACGAAGGCGAGCGGCACACCCATCGCCATCATCACGGCCAGCAGCAGTCCGGAGGTGGAGGCGGAGACCCCCGCGTCCCGGAAGATCTGCGGCATCCAGCCCATGGAGATATACGCGGCGGTGGCCTGGAAGCCGAAGAAGACGGCCATCGCCCAGGCGAGGGGGCTGCGGGTGATGCGGATCGCGGGCCCGTCGGCCGGGGCGGCGGTCTCGGCCGTGGCGACGCTCTCGGCCGTGGCCGGTGGTGCGTCCGCGTCCGTACGGCCCGCCTCCTTACCGCCCGTCTCGCTGCCGGTCGTCCCGGCGCCGTCCGCCCCCGAACCGCCCGTACCGCCGCGGGCGAGGAACAGCCACGCCACCAGCGCCACCGCGGCGAGCAGCGCCCACACCCCGAGCCCGGTCCGCCAGGAGCCGCCCAGCGCGTCGGTCATCGGCACGGTGACCGCCGCGGAGGCGGCCGTGCCCAGCGACAGACCCATCGAGTACAGCCCGGTCATCGAGCCGACCCGGTCCGGGAACCAGCGCTTGACGATCACCGGCATCAGGACGTTGCTCACCGCGATCCCGGCCAGGGCGAGCGCGCTGGCGGCCAGGAACGCCACGGTCCCGCCGGCCATGGGGCGCAGCAGCAGACCGGCGGCGATGGCGGCGAGCCCGGCGCAGACGATGGCCACCGGCCCCCAGCGCCGGGCCAGCCGGGGTGCGGTGAACCCGAAGAGCGCGAAACACGCCGCGGGCACGGAGGTGAGCACTCCGGCGACGGTGCCGCTCATCCCGAGGTCGGCACGGACCTCTTCGAGCAGCGGACCGAGACTGGTGACGGCGGGGCGGAGATTGAGCGCGGCGAGGATGAGCCCTGCCGCCATGACGCGGCCTCGCCAGGGTGAGGCGGCCCGGCGCGGCCCTCCCGGTTCCGCCGGGAGGGCCGCGGAGTCGGCGGAGTCGGCGGTGTCGAGCGTCGCGAGATCGTCAGACGGGGGCGTGTGCATGCCGACCATCATAGAATGATGGGATGAATGCCCGTCCAGTGGTGAGCGACCACCCGGTAACGGCCTGACGGCATCATGGAAGGGCCCGTTCGTTCACCCCGGGCCACATCCGCCCCATGCACAGGAGAGTCATGCCGCTGACCTCGCCCCGGCGCTCCGCCCTCGCCGACCAGGTGATCGCCCAGCTTCGCGCGCAGATCACCTCGGGCGAATGGCCGGTGGGCTCGCGGATCCCCACCGAGCCCGAGCTGGTCGAGCAGTTGGGGGTCGCGCGCAACACCGTGCGGGAGGCCGTACGCGCCCTCGCGCACAACGGGCTGCTGGACATCCGCCAGGGCTCGGGCACCTATGTGCTGGCGACCAGCGAACTGGCCGGGGTGATGCACCGCCGCTTCGCCGCCGCCGACCCCCGTCATGTGGCCGAGCTGCGCAGCGCCCTGGAGACCAAGGCGGCCCAGTTGGCCGCGGAGCGCCGCACCGAGCAGGACCTCAAGCAGCTCGACGCCCAGTTGGACCGGCGCGAGCGGGCCTGGGAGGCGGGCGACCCGGACGCGTTCGTCGAGGCGGACGTCACCTTGCACATGGCGGTCGTCGCCGCCTCGCACAACGATGTGCTGGCGGAGCTGTACGCGGATCTGGGCGCGGTCGTACGGGACTTTCTGCGCGCGGACGTGGACAGCGGGATGGGCCCGGACACGTACGTGGACCACGGACGGCTGGTGGAGGCGATCCGGGAGGGGGACGGGGAGCGGGCGGCGGGCGAGGCCAGCACCCATCCGTTCGGCTGCCGCTTCCGCACGCGCTGAGCGACCGGCGCGTGTGATCAGCGACGCGCATGGGTTCAGCAACGCGCATGGGTTCAGCAACCTGCGCATGGGTTCAGCAACCTGCGAAGGGTTCAGTGACCGGCACGTGGGGTCAGCGCTCGGCATGGTGGCTCACCCAGGCTTTTCCTATCTCCTTCCAGCAGCGCTCGGCGACGTCCACGCGCTGGGCCGGGCCGACCTCCACCGGGCGGGTGTCCATGTCCGGGTCCCACCAGCGGGCGCATTCGACATGCAGTTGCACCCGGTCCGCGTTGGGGTTGGGGTTGAAGCAACTGGCCGTGGCGTGCGAGCCGCGCACCGAGGTATTACAGGCGGCCTCGCGCTTCCGGGGCCGTTCCTGCGCGGCGGAGCTGGAGGCGGCGATGACCAGACCCACCGTGGCGACGAGCAGCAGCGCGGCCACGACACGGCGGGTCGTACGCATGCGGGACCTCCTCGGCCGTGCCGCTGGTGCTGGCGCTCCGGTGAGTCGGTTCGTCGTATGACTCCACAGTGCGTATGCCCACCACCCGGACGCGCGTCCTGCTCCCCCGAACGGGTGAACGCACATGCGGAACGGCCGCCGTCCCGGACCCCCCGTTCGCGGGGGCGGGACGGCGGCCGTCGCGCGCAAACGCCGTGGGCTCAGGCACCCATCATGTGCACACCGCCGTCGACATGCACGATCTCGCCCGTGGTGCGCGGGAACCAGTCGGACAGCAGCGCGACGACGCCGCGCCCGGCCGGCTCCGGGTCGGTCAGATCCCAGCCGATCGGGGCCCGGTGGTTCCACACGTCCGCCAGCTCCTCGAAGCCGGGGATGGACTTCGCGGCCATGGACTTGATCGGCCCGGCGGAGACCAGGTTGCAGCGCACGTTCCGCTCGCCGAGGTCGCGGGCGAGGTAGCGGCTGGTGGACTCCAGCGCGGCCTTGGCCACGCCCATCCAGTCGTACTTCGGCCAGGCGAACTGGGCGTCGAAGGTGAGGCCGACGATCGAGCCGCCGCGCGGCATCACCGGCAGGCAGGCCATGGTCAGCGCCTTGAGGGAGTAGGCCGAGACATGCACGGCGGTGCCGACGTCCTCCCAGCTTCCCTCGAGGAAGTTGAACGCGCCCTGCGGGCCGAAGGCGATGGAGTGCACCACACCGTCGAGGTCGACCCCCTCGCCCAGGTGCTCGCGCACCTTGTCGGCCAGGCCGTCGAGCTGCTCCTGGTTCTGCACGTCCAGCTCGATGACCGGGGCGGGCTTGGGCAGCCGCTTGGCGATCCGCTCGACGAGGGAGACCCGGCCGAAGCCGGTGAGGATGACCTCTGCGCCCTCCTCCTGGGCCAGTTTGGCGGCGTGGAAGGCGATGGACGCCTCGGTGATGACGCCTGTGACCAGGATGCGCTTGCCGGCGAGAATTCCACTCATGACGTTCAGTGACCCATGCCCAATCCGCCGTCGACAGGGATGACGGCTCCAGTGATGTACGCGGCCTCGTCGGAGGCCAGGAAGCGGACCGAGGCGGCGATCTCCTCGGGCTGCGCGTAACGCGCGAGCGGTACCTGCTTCACGATGTTCTCGCGCTGGTCGTCATTGAGCGCGCGCGTCATGTCCGTGTCGACGAAACCGGGCGCGACCACATTGACGGTGATGTTGCGCGAGCCCAGCTCACGGGCGAGGGAGCGGGCGAAGCCCACCAGGCCCGCCTTGGACGCGGCATAGTTCGCCTGACCGGCCGAACCCATCAGCCCGACGACCGACGAGATCAGCACCACGCGCCCCTTACGGGCCCGCAGCATCCCCCGGTTGGCCCGCTTGACCACGCGGAACGTACCGGTGAGGTTGGTCTCGAGGACGGTGGCGAAGTCCTCCTCGGACATCCGCATCAGGAGCTGGTCGCGGGTGACCCCGGCGTTGGCCACCAGGACCTCGACCGCGCCGTGCTTCTCCTCGATCTCCTTGTACGCCTGCTCGACCTGCTCCGGCTCGGTGATGTCGCACTTGACCGCGAGCAAGCCGGCCGGCGGCTCGCCGGACCGATAGGTGATGGCGACCTTGTCGCCAGCATCGGCGAAGGCACGGGCGATGGCGAGGCCGATGCCGCGGTTGCCTCCGGTGACGAGAACCGAGCGGCTCAAGGGACCACCTTCTCTTGTCGATCTCCGTCGACGGCTGTCGACGATGTCTGTCGAGGTCTGACGCGGTCTGACGCGGTCCGTCCATGGACCGCCGGACGTCACGATGCGTGCCGACCCCTACCTCCGCAAACTATCGGTCCCAGGCCGTCGAGGAGGAATCGGGCACCCACAGGGGCTTGTGTCCCTCCCTGTCGACTTCCTACAGAAGCCCAGTGGTCACCGACCTCCGCCGGACTCTGTCCCGGCCGCCCCCTCACCACCGGACGGCCGTGAAGTCGATCGGCCGGGGCCGCAGCAGCCCCGTGCGCTCCGCCAGCGCCCGCAGCCGCCGGGACATCTCGTCGGCGTCCAGATGGCACCGGTCCCCGTGGCCCGGCAGGATCCACTCGCAACGCAGCCGTCCGACCACCCTCGCCAGTGAGGCGGCCAGCTCCTCGATGGAGTGCCAGGTCACGCTCTCCGCCACGGCCAGATCGCCGAGCGCACGCGACCAGTAGATGCTGTCACCGCTGAAGCAGTACCGGTCGTCCGCGAGGTAGAGCACACTGCCCAGAGTGTGGCCCGGCAGCGGATGGGCGGTGACCCCCGGGCCGATCTCCACAGGCTCCAGGCCCCGGATCACCCGGTCCGCGTCGGGTGCCGCGTCCAGGTCGCCCTCGTGGATCCACAGCCGCGCGCCGAAGTGATCGGCGTAGCGACGGCCGTGTGCGGCGTGGTCGCGGTGGGTCAGCAGCACATCGGTGACGGGGCCCGACGCCGCGTAACGCCCGGCCAGCTCCCGGCTCCAGCGCGGCGTGTCGATCATCATCGCCGTGCCGGACGGCCGCGGCAGCAGATAGGAGTTGGCCCCGGCGGTGTGCTGGGAGTTGTGGCCGCAGATCAGTACACCGTCGTCCAGGGCCATGGGGAACGGGTCGAACGCCCGGTCCGGCCGCCCGGACGCCGGGCGGATCGAGCGGGTGGGGCAGGCGAAGACGGCGGCATGCAGGCGCCGGGCCTCCCCCTCGTCGCGCGGTTGACGCACGACCTCCGACCGCCCGCCGACCTCACTGATCAGCTCGGGCGCGAACTGCCGGGCGACATCGCAGTTGGTACAGCGGTCGTCCACGTACCAGTTGTCATGCCAGTCGTCCATGACGGACTCCTTCCGGGAATGCGGCCCCGACCGGGACCGCCCTTCCAGGGATAACCAGTCGCGGACAAAACCGGTAGGCCCTGCCGATCTTGTACTTTCGGGCCGGGACCTATCTGACCGGCCCGAAAGCTCCCGGGCAACCTGTCGCGAAAAGCGTTGACATTTACGGCTCCGACATCTCCCGTGGCCTGCTGCGACCGGCACTCGTCGGGAGCGAAAACGCATTCGCACCACACCGTCTTGCCGACGCCCCGCTCCGCCACCCCCCACTTCGACGCGAGCGCGTCCACGAGCAACAGCCCGCGCCCGCCCTCCGCCTCGTCGTCCCGGTCACGGAGCACCGGGCGCCGCTCGTCACGGGCGTCGGACACCTCGATACGGGCCGAGACGGGGCCGCCCGGCCCTCCGGGCCGGGCGGGGGCTGCACGCTGAGCCGCAGATGGAAGTTCCGGCCGGGCACATGCCCATGGCTCGCGGCGTTCGCCGCGAGTTCGCCCATCTCGAACGTACCGCTAGGGGAATTTTCGCCATTCACGTCACCGAGCGTGGCGAAGCGCACCTAGCCTGACCAGAGGGGCGCCGGGTACGCAGGGTCGCGGCACGGACACACGCGATGCCCGTACGGGAGTCATGCCGTGCCGCCGAGCGGCAGCGGGGCGTTCCTCGGCCGTCTCACGGCCGGGGAGTTCGGCGCGTAACCATCCGTTTTCAGGCCGCCCTGGGCAACCGGGGCGGCCACTGTCGCGTGATCGCACAGAGCGGTGTGGCGGTCACCCGTGGTGTCGTTCCCCTGTGTGAAAATAACCCTCATGTTTGGGGGAGGGGACGGTAGGCCGCCTGGTCAGGGCGGCAAAATAACGCTGGCGGATCTCGTCCGCCAGGAGACCGCCGCGCGGCTGACGGAGCGCGAGAAGTGGGTGGCGCTGCGGACCGCGCGGCTGTACTTCCAGCGCCCGGAGCACCCGGGCTTCCTGATCTCGGAGACCGCCGAAGGCGGCCCGCTGGTCCCGGTCTTCACCTCGCTCGAAGGGCTCGCGCTCTTCGCGGGGGCGTGCGGCTGGGCGTCCACGACGGTCGAGGACCTGGTGGACCTGCTGCCCGAGGGCGTACGGGCGTTGGTGGATCCGCTGGGTGAGCGCCCCTTCCTGCTGGACGCGCGGACGCTGCGCGAGGCGGAGGACCAGGAGGCGGACGAGGACCAGGTGGAGGGGGCCGACGGTGGCGGATCCTGACGCGCGGAATGTGAACCGCGCCCCCAGCGAGGGCGGTGAACACGGCAAATACGGCGGAAACGAAGGCGCCGACGGCTACAAGATCGAGATCGCGTCGGTGAAGGGCCTGATCGCCCCGCTGGAGGAGTCGGTCGTCGGAGCCCGCGCCGTGAAGAACGGCCAGGAGAAGCTGACGGCCTACCTCCAGTACTGCGGCGCGCCCGAACTCCTGGAATCCGGCAAGGGATTCCTCAAGGAGTGGGGCTTCGGCATGGGGGAACTGGCCGATCACGCGGATGCGGTCGTGGAGCGGCTGTACGAGGCCGTGGCCGCTTACATGCTGGCGGATCTGCTGCGGGTGAAGGACTTCTGGCCCTCGGACGAGAACATGGCCAAGCTCCCCTCGGGCGGCGCGGGCAAGTGGTCCTGGGAGCATGTGGGCGCGCCCGAGATGGAGAAGCGCCCGGAGGACACGGCGTTGTCGAAGTTCGCGCGCAAGTTGCAGAGTGAGTACGGGGACGAGTCCTGATGGGCGATCCGGACGCGGGGCGGGCCCCGCAGATACGGATACCGGTGGATGCGCGGCCCAAGGACCTGATCCCCGGCAATCCGGATGACATCGACGACCTGGTGCTGGAGCTGCGCGCGTACGCGGGCGCCTTCCAGGACGGCAAGGACAAGCTGAGGCCGCTGGAGCTGGCGGAGTGGTCGGGCGAGGGCGCGAGTGAGTTCCGTAAGTCGGTCGACCGGCTGCCGAAGGAACTGACCTCGGGCCATGACCAGTTCACCCATGCGGCGAGTGCGCTGGCGGCGTACGCGACCAAGCTGCGGTCGGTGCAGAAGCGCTGTGAGCCGATCATCGAGGACGCGGACGCGGCACGGGCGGCGTCCAAGTCGCACAACACGAAGGTCGAGACGTACAACGACGCGGTGAAGCGCGGCGACGAGCAGTTGCCGGACCGGCCCTCGGAGACCGATCCGGGCATCGCCGCGATGGAGTCGTGTGTCGGTCGGCTGGACAAGCTGATCGAGGAGTTACAGCTCGTCGTCGACGCGTCGAAGAAGAAGATCGACAAGGCGGCGGAGAAGGCTCCCAACAAGCCGAGCAACTGGCACAAGCTCGGCGACAGCTTCAAGGACGGGCTGTGGAAGGTCCACCACGGCATCCTGGGCCTGGGCGAGATCCCCGCCTCGATCGTCAAGGGCGACGGCAAGGGCCTGGCGATGCAGTTGGCCGGTATGGCGGACGGCGCGGCGTACGCGGCCCAGCACCCCAAGGAGTTCGCCAAGGCGGTCACGAACTGGGACATGTGGTCCAAGGACCCGCTGCGCGCGGCGGGCGAGATCACCCCGTCGCTGCTGCTGGCCCTGGCCACAGGCGGTGCGAGCGCGCTGCGCAAGGAGCTCCGGACGGGCCAGACCGCCGCGCAGCGGCTGGCGCTCCGCAAGAGGGACCTGGGCCGGGACGGCGAGGCGTCCCGCCGGGCGGACAGCGACGGCACGCACGACCGGCATACGCACGACAAGGACTGCGAGACCGACCCGGTCGACGTCGCCACCGGCGAGATGGTCATGCCGGCCACGGACGTGTCCCTGCCCGGGGCGCTCCCCCTGGTCCTGGAGCGCACCTTCGTCTCCGGGCACACCTGCGGCGGCTGGTTCGGCCGCACCTGGGCGGCCACGCTCGACCAGCGCCTGGAGCTGGACGCGGACGGGATCGTGTTCGTCACGGCCGACGGCATGGTGCTGCGCTACGGGGTGCCGACGCCCGGCGAGGACACGTATCCGGCGCGGGGCCCGCGCTGGCCGCTGCGCTGGGACGGCGCGGCGGGCGGCACGATGCGGATCGAGATCCCCGAGCGGTCCCGCACGCTGCACTTCACCCCGCTGGGCGGCAACGGCAATGAGCTCCCCCTCGAGGTGATCGAGGACCGCAATGGCCGGTCCATCACGTTCACCTACGACGAGGAGGGCACCCCGCGCGAGGTGGCGCACTCCGGCGGGTATCGCATCGCGATCGACACCGATCCGGAGCTCGCGCGCATCACCGGACTGCGGCTCCTGGGCGTCGGCGCCGCCGAGGGGGGCACCACGCTGGTGTCCTTCGGCTACAACGGCGCGGGCGACCTGACCGAGGTCTTCAACTCCGCCGCCGAGCCGATGCGGTTCACCTACGACGACCAGCACCGCGTCACCTCATGGACCGACCGCAACGGCACCAGCTTCGGGTACGTCTATGACCACCGGGGCCGGGTGCTGCGCACCATCGGCTCGGACGACATGATGACCGGCCGCTTCCACTACGACGAGGCGTCCCGCACCACCGTCTACACGGACTCGCTCGGCCATCGCATCACGTACGTCTTCGACGAGGCGTACCGGACGGTGTCCCGCACCGACGCGCTGGGCCGCACCACCCACACCGAGTGGGCTCCGGGGACGCGCCGCCTGCCGCTGTCGGTGACCGACCCGCTGGGCCACACCACGCGTTACGCGTACGACGACTCCGGCAACCTGATACGCGTCGACCGCCCGGACGGCACGTCGGCCACGGCCACCTACGACGGGGACGGCCGGCCGCTGGAGGTGCGCGAACCGGACGGCGCGGTGTGGCGCCACGCGTACGACGAGCGGGGCAACCGCGTCCGGACGACGGACCCTGCGGGCGCGGAGACGCACTACGCGTATGACGAGTCGGGGAACCTGACCTCGGTCGTCGATCCGCTGGGCCATGCGGTGACGGTGGTGTGCGACGCGGCGGGCCTGCCGGTGGAAATCACCGACGCGCTGGGCAACACGACCACCGTCCGCCGGGGCACCCACGGCCGCATCACCCGCGTCACCGATCCCCTGGGCCATGTCACCCGCCAGGGCTGGACCATCGAGGGCAAGCCCGCCTGGCGCACCCGGCCGGACGGCAGCCGCGAGACCTGGACCTGGGACGCCGAGGGCAACCTCACCGAACACACCGACCCGGCGGGCAACACCACCCGCCACACCCACACCCACTTCGACCTCCCGGCGACGCGTACGGACCCGGACGGGGCGACGTACGCCTTCGCCTACGACACCGAGCTGCGCCTGACGGCGGTGACGAATCCGCAGGGCCGGACGTGGACGTACGCCTATGACGGGTCGGGACAGGTCACCTCCGAAACGGACTTCAACGGCCGCACGCTGAGGTACGAGCACGACGCGGCGGGCCGCCTGATATCCCGGGAGAACGGCGCGGGCGAGGCGCTGGCCTACACGCGTGACGCGCTGGGCCGCACGCTCGCCACACGCACGGCGGACGGCACGGAGACGACGTTCGCGTACGACGCGGCGAGCCGCCTGACGCGGGCGGCGAACCCGGACACCGAGCTGAGCCGTACGTACGACGTGCGGGGCCGGGTCGTGACGGAGACGGTGGGCGACCGTACGACGTCGTACGCATACGACGCGGCGGGCAACCGCACCGAGCGGATCACCCCGAGCGGCCTGCGCTCGACCTGGACCTACGACGCGGCAGGCCGCCCCACGACGCTCACCACGGCGGACAACTCCGTGCACTTCGCGTACGACGCGGCGGGCCGGGAAACGTCCCGCACCTTCGGCGACGACGTGACCCTGGCCCAGGCGTGGGACGCCCTGGACCGCATGACGGGCCAGACCGTCACCGGCCCGGCCAACGCCCTCGTCCAGCACCGGGCGTACGGCTACCGGCCCGACGACCACCTCACCGAAATCCGCGAGCTGACGTCCGGGACCCGCCGCTTCGACCTCGACCCGGTCGGCCGCGTGACGGCGGTCCACGCCCACGGCTGGACCGAGACCTACGCCTACGACGCGGCGGGCAACCTGACGCACGCCACGGCCCCGGCCCACGAGGCGTCCGGCGACCGGGAGTTCACGGGCACGGTGATCCACCGAGCGGGCCGCACCACATACGAACACGACACCCAGGGCCGCCTGACCCGCCGCACCCGCAAACTCCTCAACGGCCAGACCCGCACCTGGACCTACACCTGGAACGCGGAAGACCGCCTCACCAAGGCCACCACCCCCGACGGCGACCACTGGCACTACACCTACGACCCACTGGGCCGCCGCACCGCAAAACAACGCGTCGCGAAGGACGGCACGGCCGCCGACCGAATCGACTTCACCTGGGACGGCACCCGCCTGGCCGAACAGACGGCGGCCGAGGGCCCGACGCTGACCTGGGACTACGCCCCAGAAACCCACCGCCCGATAACCCAGACGGAGCACCGCCCGCCGCGTGAGCCGGTGGAGGAAGCGTCATCGATTCTCCGCCGCCTGACCGACGCGACTGCCCAATCGGAATACGACGCCCGCTTCCACGCCATCATCACCGACCTGGTCGGCACCCCCACCGAACTGGTCTCCCCCGACGGCACCCTCGCCTGGCAACACCGCACCACCCTCTGGGGCACCCCCCTCCCCGCCCCACCCGGCTCAGCCGACTGCCCCCTCCGCTTCCCCGGCCAATACGCCGACCCGGAAACCGGCCTCCACTACAACTACTTCCGCCACTACGACCCAGAAACCGCGCGCTACACCTCGCCCGATCCGTTGGGCCTTGAGCCTTCGCCAAACCACCACGCCTATGTCGAAAGCCCCTTTGCTTGGATCGATCCGCTGGGATTAGCACCGGATTGCCCGGATAAGCTGTCCCGCGGCGAGAAGGTACAAAGAGCCCAAGGGTTGGGCGAACTCAATGAAGCACAACTCAAAAACCTCAAGCGATTCATGAAGGGGAGTCCTGCGGTCGCAGAAATCCCCATCATCAAACAGCTTCCCGATGGGAATGTCGAGTTCAGCTACAAGGTTCCCGGCAGGGTCCCCGGATCCTATGCGGTATACACGAAGGAAGTCGACATCGACGGCAATACGATCAACGCCTACAAGACCACTTGGGATCCAGACGGGAATGTGGTACACGTGAAACCTAAGTAAGTCTCGCAGCACCCACCCCGAAGGAACTCCGTGCATCAACAAGAGGTCCGAAACCTTCTCGATCTGCTTAATCTGAATGGACGCATCGATGACCTGACCGCCGCCGCACAGTCGGCAAGTCGCGGCCAAATCGACGAGGCTGTCTATCTCAATCCAGAAATCGCGATTGCCGCTCTAGCAAAATTCATCGCCGGTGACATCTCGGCGCAGGATCTTATCGACTGGGCGGAGGTTGTGCATTCTTTGGACACCATTGGCGTCACCGAAGAGCATCAGGATTTGCTACTTCAATTCATCTTTGAAATCTCCACTCCAGAGCTATTTGACGAGATCAACGTGGAGACCTGTTCCCGGTGGGTCGGTAGGCTGCAGCGGGCGATTCCGTGACCCTGAAGAGTACTTGCCAGTAAAAGCGACTGCCGCCGCAGGGCCCCAGGCGCGTCGCCGCCTGGAGCCCCGGGCTCCGGGGCAAATACCGCGCCCCGTGTCGTAGCGGCATGGTTCACTGCCGACAGGCAGAACGCTCCGCACACAGACCACAGACACGACGAACACGACTGAAGGGGAGTCGCCCGTGGCGCACGAGATTGATCCGTCCTTCCTCGCGCTGCCGCTGAGGGCGCTCGCCGATGCGGCGCTCGCGCGGGCTCGGGCGCTCGGGGCCGAGCATGCCGACTTCCGGTTCGAGCGGGTGCGCGGTGCCGCATGGCGGTTGCGGGATGGCCGGCCGTCCGGGGCCTCGGACAGCACCGATCTGGGGTATGCGGTGCGGGTGGTGCACGGTGGGGCGTGGGGGTTCGCCTCGGGGGTGGACCTCAGCATGGACGCCGCCGCCCGCGTCGCCTCGCAGGCCGTGGCGATGGCCAAGCTGTCGGCCAAGGTGATCGAGGCCGCGGGCTCCGATGAGCGCGTGGAGCTCGCGCCGGAGCCGGTGCATGCCGACAGGACCTGGGTGTCGTCGTACGAGATCGACCCGTTCGAGGTGCCGGACGCCGACAAGACCGGGCTGCTCGCCGAATGGAGCGACCGGCTGCTGCGGGCCGAGGGGGTCGCGCATGCGGACGCGTCGCTCCTCACCGTCCATGAGAACAAGTTCTACGCGGACACCGCTGGCACCACGACCACCCAGCAGCGCGTCCGGCTCCATCCGCAGCTCACCGCCGTCGCGGTGGACCCGGCGAGCGGGGAGTTCGACTCGATGCGCACGCTGGCCCCGCCGGTCGGGCGCGGCTGGGAGTATCTGACCGGCGGGCCCGGGGCGGGCGGCTGGGACTGGGACGCGGAGTTGGCGCAGATCCCGGAGCTGCTGGCGGAGAAGATGCGTGCGCCGTCCGTCGAGGCCGGGTCGTACGACCTGGTGGTGGACCCGTCCAATCTGTGGCTGACCATCCATGAGTCGATCGGCCACGCCACCGAGCTGGACCGCGCGCTCGGCTACGAGGCGGCGTACGCGGGCACCTCCTTCGCCACCTTCGATCAGCTCGGGTCGCTGAAGTACGGCTCCCAGGTGATGAACGTGACCGGGGACCGGACCGCCGAGCACGGGCTGGCCACCATCGGCTACGACGACGAGGGGGTGGCGGCGCAGTCCTGGGATCTGGTGAAGGACGGCACCCTCGTCGGGTATCAGCTCGACCGCCGGATCGCCCGGCTGACCGGTTTCGAGCGGTCCAACGGCTGCGCGTTCGCCGATTCGCCGGGCCATGTGCCGGTGCAGCGGATGGCGAACGTATCGCTCCAGCCCGCTCCCGGCGGCCCCTCGACGGAGGAGCTGATCGGGGATGTCGAGAACGGTCTGTATCTGGTCGGCGACCGCTCCTGGTCGATCGATATGCAGCGGTACAACTTCCAGTTCACGGCGCAACGGGCGTACCGCATCAGGAACGGCGCGCTCGCCGGGCAGGTGCGCGACTTCGCCTACCAGGCCACCACCACCGACTTCTGGGGTTCGATGACGGCCGTGGGCGGGCCGCAGACGTATGTCCTGGGCGGCGCCTTCAACTGCGGCAAGGCCCAGCCCGGGCAGGTCGCGGCCGTCTCGCACGGCTGCCCGTCGGCGCTGTTCCGCGGCGTCAACATCCTCAACACCACCCAGGAGGCCGGACGATGAGCAGCAAGCCGCATGAAATCGTCGAGCGCGCCCTGGAGCTGTCCCGTGCGGACGGCTGTGTGGTGATCGCGAACGAGAATTCGACGGCCAATCTGCGCTGGGCGGGCAACGCCCTGACGACCAACGGCGTCACCCGTGGCCGCACCCTGACCGTCGTGGCCACCGTGAACGGCGGGCAGGGCACCGCCTCGGGTGTGGTGTCCCGGTCCGCGGTCACCGTCGACGAGCTGGAGCCGCTGGTCCGGGCCGCCGAGGCGGCCGCGCGGGAGGCGGAGCCCGCCGAGGACGCCCAGCCGCTGGTGGAGCGGGACGCGGGTGCGGCGGTCTCCCCCGGCTTCACCGACTCCCCGGCCGTGACCTCCTCCGAGGTGTTCGCCGACTTCGCCCCCGCCCTCGGCGAGTCCTTCGCCCGGGCCCGCGCGGGCGGCCGGGAGCTGTACGGATTCGCCCACCATGAGCTGGTCTCCAGCTATCTGGGCAGCTCCACCGGGCTGCGGCTGCGCCATGACCAGCCGACCGGCACGCTGGAGGTCAACGCCAAATCCCCAGATCGGACGCGGTCGGCCTGGGCCGGGCGGGCCACCCGCGACTTCGCCGATGTGGACCCGGCCGCGATCGACGCCGAGCTCGCCCGGCGGCTCGCCTGGGCCGAGCGGAGGATCGAGCTGCCGGCCGGTCGCTATGAGACGCTGCTGCCCCCGAGCGCGGTGGCGGATCTGCTGATCGACCAGCTCTGGTCGTCCTCGGCGCGGGACGCGGCGGAGGGCCGTACGGTCTTCAGCAAGCCGGGCGGTGGCACCCGGGTCGGCGAGAAGCTGTCCGAGCTGCCCCTCACACTGCGCAGCGACCCGGCCGAGCCGGGGCTCGAGGCGGCGCCGTTCGTGATCGCGCACTCGTCCGGGGATGACGCGTCGGTCTTCGACAACGGTCTGCCGCTGTCCGCCACCGACTGGATCCGCGACGGGGTGCTCCAGAAGCTGATCACCACCCGGCATACGGCCGGGCTCACCGGGCTGCCGCTGGCTCCCCCCGTCGACAACCTGATCGCGGACGCGGGCGGCACCCGCTCGCTGGACGAGATGGTCGCCTCGACCGAGCGGGGGCTGCTGCTGACCTGCCTGTGGTACATCCGCGAGGTCGACCCGGCGACGCTGCTGCTGACCGGGCTGACCAGGGACGGCGTCTACCTCGTGGAGAACGGCGAGGTGGTCGGCGAGGTGAACAATTTCCGGTTCAATGAATCGCCGGTGGATCTGCTCGCCCGCGCCACCGAGGCGGGCCGCACCGAGCGGACATTGGCGCGGGAGTGGAGCGACTACTTCAACCGCGCCGCGGTGCCCGCGCTGCGCATCCCGGACTTCAATATGAGCTCGGTCAGCAAGGGGGTGTGAACGAGCCCAATAGACTGGTCCCCGCCCGATCGATCCAATCCGTATCCGTTTCGTCTATCAACAGGAACGCCATGACACGCCTCGGCGAATCCGTCGCCCGCGCCACCGAGCTCCTCACCCAGGACCTCTCCTCCGACAAGACCGTCGAGCGGCTGCTCGAGGAGACGGGCTCGCGGCGCTATATCGATCTGACGGACCTCTCGCCGGCGGAGCAGGCCGAGCTGATCGCGTCCCGTACGGTCGAGATCCTGCCCGGCGTGGCGGAGCTGGCCAAGCGGATCGAGGAGCGCCGCGGCGCGGGCCGGGGCCTGGGCATCAAGCTGGGCATCGACCCGACGGCCGCCGATGTGCATCTGGGCCATGTGGTGCCGATGATCATCCTCAGCCGCTTCCAGCGCATGGGGCATGACGTCACCCTGCTCATCGGCGACTTCACGGCCAAGATCGGCGACCCGTCGGGCCGTACGGCGGAGCGCCCGCCGCTGACCGACGAGGACATCGCCCGCAACCTCGCGGGCTACCAGGACCAGGTCCGGCCCTTCTTCGACTTCGAGAAGGTCAGCCTCCGGCAGAACAGCGAGTGGCTGGCGCCGTACACCTTCCCCGAGCTGCTGGGGCTGCTCTCCCAGGTGCCGGTCTCCCAGTTGCTCCAGCGCGAGGACTTCCGCAACCGGCTGGCCGCCGGTTCGGGGCTCACCATGTCCGAGCTGCTCTACCCGATCGCGCAGGCCCTCGACTCGGTGGCGCTGGAGTGCGATGTGGAGCTGGGCGGCGCGGATCAGCTCCTCAATCTTCAGATGGGCCGCAAGCTGATGGAGCTGCGCGGGCAGCGGCCGCAGTTGGTGGTCACCATGCCGCTGATCGAGGGCACGGACGGCACCGGCGCCAAGATGTCCAAGTCCAAGGGCAACTATGTCGCGCTGTCCGCGACCGCCGACGATGTCTTCGGCAAGATCATGTCGATTCCGGACCGGCTGATGAAGCCGTACCTGGAGGCATGGACCGAGTGGACGGACGCGGAGATCGCCGCCGCCACCACCCGGGTGGAAGACCGGTCGCTGCACCCGATGGATCTGAAGAAGGTCCTGGCGGGTGAGGTCGTGGCGGCGCTGTACGGCGTCGAGAAGGCGATGGCGGCCCGGGCGGGCTTCGTCGCCCAGTTCTCCAAGAAGAGCTTCACCGATGTCGAGACGCTGCCGGTGGTCGACGCCGGGGAGCACGGCGCCGAGTCCATCGCGACGGTGCTGAGCAAGGTGCTGGAGTTCCAGCCCAGCGCCTCGGCCGCCCGCCGGGTCGCCAAGCAGAACGGTCTGCGGCTGGTGATCGAGACCGAGGGTGGCCAGGAGTCGGTGGTGCTGCCCGAGGCCCAGGCGGTGCGCCCGCTGGCCGAGGTGGTCGCGGAGACGCTGACGTCCTCCGGGGTGACGGCGGGCTCCGGCACGGTCTATCTCAAGGCCGGGCGGAAGATCGCCCAGGTGCGCGGGGTGTAACCCGCCCATCTCGCCGCTGGACGAGAGCGGCGGCCGGTGCGCGTCCACCACGCGCGCCGGCCGCCGCCGTATCCGTAACCCCGGCGCACACCATCACCGTCGTTCAGGCCCGCTCGCGTCGGCCGCCGCGGATGGAGTGCCACAGCGGGGTGCCCAGGGCCACGATCCCCACCGCGAACGCCAACTGGAGCAGATGCCGGATCCAGTCGAAGCCCCCGGTGGTCCTGACCCCGATCCAGCCGGCCACCGCGTTGCCCAGCATGCCGCCGAGGATGCCGTAGATGCAGGTCAGCCAGAGTGGAATGGCCTGTTTGCCGGGGAGAATCGCCCGGGCGATCACACCCAGGATCAAACCCACGACGATCGCCCATAGCCAGTTCATGTCGCCTCCCTGACACGCGGCGAAGGGATGCACGGGAGATGCACATCCCCTCCAGTGTTCGACCACTTCGGGTACGGCGCACGCCGGAGGGCCGGTACGCCTTCTGGCGCACCCCGGACAGCACCCGTCAGGGCGCCCCGGTCTCGAACCGACAGCAGACGCGGCGTAACGTTGAGTACGTCCCAGAGCGGGGGAAGCCCGCTCGGCGATCAGGTGGTGGAACGTGATGCGGAAGCATGGCGATGCGGAGGTCTTCCGGATCACCGGAGCCCGGCAGGGGCTGGCCGATGATGTCCGCGGCCGGCAGCGCCGCTATGTGATCTCGATGTCGGTGCGGACCCTCGCGGTCGTGCTGGCGGCGGTGTTGTGGAACGTGGAGCGCCATGTGGCCATCGTGGCCCTGGTGCTGGGCGTGGTGCTGCCCTATATCGCGGTGGTGATCGCCAACGCGGGCCGGGAGAACTCCACTTCGCTGCCCACCACCTTCATCCCGACCCCGCCCCGCCCTATGCTGATCGCCGGGCGCGGTGAGGAGCCGGCCGATTCCCGCCGGGCGGAATCCGTCCCGGAGGACGTCGGACATATCAGCGAGCCTGGACGGGGCGAGCGGGGCTGACCTGCCACGTTTCCGTAAGCTCAAGAAAACCTCAGATCAATAGTGCAGTACCGGTGCACCGGGCCCCATCCCTCGTGACATACTGCGTACGCGCTCCGCATCCCCCGTCGGAGCGACGGACCGACGCCGGGCGGCTCCCCCCGTGGCTGCCCGGCGTCGCCATGTCCGCCGGGCCTTCCGTAGAGTCTGCGGTGTGAACACCCGCGAGACCTCCGCCGAGACCGACGCCGTGATCTGTTCCGCCAAGGGCTGCCGCGCCCCGGCCGTATGGGTGCTGGCCTGGAACAATCCCAAGATTCACACCCCGGAGCGGCGCAAGACCTGGCTGGCCTGCGAGGAGCACCGCGAGTATCTGTCGGAGTTCCTCGGGATGCGGGGCTTCCTCAAGGACGTGGTGACGCTGGCGGAGTGGTCGGCCACCGAACACTGACCGCGGCCACTCCCCCGCCCCTGATCACCACCCCTGATCACCGCCCCCGCGAACGGTCAGCCGCCGATCGCCGACATCGGGCGGTCGGGCTGGAGGAACGACGGGTCGTCGAGCCCGGATCCGGCCTTCTTGCCCCACATCGCCAGCTTCCACCGCCGGGCGATCTCCTCGTCCGGGGCGCCGGAGCGCAGCGCTCCGCGCAGATCGGACTCCTCGCGCGCGAACAGGCAGGTGCGCACCTGTCCGTCGGCGGTGAGCCGGGTGCGGTCGCAGGCCCGGCAGAAGGGGCGGGTGACCGAGGCGATGACGCCGACCCGGGCCGGGCCGCCGTCGACCAGCCAGCGCTCGGCGGGCGCGGAGCCGCGCTCCTCCTCTTCCTCGGCGGTGAGGGTGAAGCGGGTGCGCAGGCTCGTCAGGATGTCCCCGGCGGTGATCATGCCGTCGCGCTTCCAGCCGTGCTGGGCGTCGAGCGGCATCTGCTCGATGAAGCGGAGTTCATAGTCGTTCTCCAGGGCCCAGGCGAGCAGATCGGGCGCCTCGTCGTCGTTGAGCCCGGGCATCAGCACGGTGTTGACCTTCACCGGGGTGAGCCCGGCGGTGCGCGCCGCGTCGAGGCCGCGCAGCACATCGTCATGGCGCTTGCGCCGGGTCAGGGCCTGAAAGACCTCCGGGCGCAGGGTGTCGAGCGAGACATTGACCCGGTCCAGGCCCGCCTCGCGCAGGGCCTGGGCGGTGCGCTGCAACCCGATGCCGTTGGTGGTGAGCGACATCTGGGGGCGCGGGGCGAGGGCCGCGCAGCGCTCCACGATGCCGACCAGACCGGGGCGCAGCAGCGGCTCACCGCCGGTGAAGCGGACCTCGGTGACCCCCAGCTCGGTGACGGCGATCCCGATCAGCCGGACTATCTCGTCGTCGGTGAGCAGATCCGGTTTGGCGAGCCACTGGAGACCCTCTTCCGGCATGCAATAGGTGCAACGCAGATTGCAGCGGTCGGTCAGAGAGACCCGCAGGTCGGTGGCTACGCGACCATAGGTGTCGATCAGCATGGTGCGGCCCCTCCACGGTTGACATCGCGTGCGCTGTGGTCAATTGTCCCGCAGCGTACGCGACGGGTGTGACAGGGAGGGGCCGCGCGGGTGGTCGGGGCGGATCAGTGGGCGCCGTGGCCGGTGAGCGAGCGGACCTCCAGCTCGGCGTATTTGTCCTTGTCCGGCTGCTCCTTGGAGACGAGGGTGCCCAGCCAGCCGAGCAGGAAGCCCAGCGGGATGGAGATCAGTCCGGGGTTCTCCAGCGGGAACCAGTGGAAGTCCACGTCCGGGAACATCGAGGTCTCCTTGCCCGAGACGACGGGCGAGAAGAGCACCAGGAAGACCGAGGAGATCAGTCCGCCGTAGATGGACCACAGCGCGCCCTGGGTGGTGAAGCGCTTCCAGAACAGGCTGTAGAGGATGGTCGGGAGGTTTGCGGAGGCGGCGACCGCGAAGGCGAGCGCCACGAGTCCGGCGACGTTGAGATCTCGTGCGAACACCCCGAGGACGACGGCGACGGTGCCGATGCCGACGGTGGCCCAGCGCGCCGCCGAGATCTCCTCCTTCTGCGTCGCCTTGCCCTTACGGATGACATTGGCGTACAGGTCGTGGGCGAAGGAGGACGAGGAGGCGAGGGTGAGTCCGGCGACCACGGCGAGGATCGTCGCGAACGCCACCGCGGAGATCACCGCGAGCAGGATCGCGCCGCCCGTGGAGTCCGGTCCGCCGCCGATCTCCTCGGCGAGCAGCGGGGCCGCGGTGTTGCCGGATTTGTTGGAGGCGATGATGGCGTCGCGGTCCAGCAGGGCGGCGGCGCCGAAGCCCAGCGCGATGGTCATCAGGTAGAAGACGCCGATGATGCCGATGGCCCAGTTGACCGACTTACGGGCGGCCTGGGCGGTGGGCACGGTGTAGAAGCGGATCAGGATGTGCGGCAGTCCCGCGGTGCCCAGGACCAGTGCGATGCCGAGGGAGATGAAGTCGAGCTTGGTGGTGGCGTTGAGCCCGTACTTCAGCCCCGGCTCCAGGAACGACTCTCCGATGCCGCTGTTCTTGGCCGCCTCGCCCAGCAGGTCGGAGATGTTGAAGTTGAACTTCAGCAGCACCAGGAAGGTGATCAGCAGGGTGCCCGCGATCAGCAGCACGGCCTTGACCATCTGCACCCAGGTGGTGCCCTTCATGCCGCCGATGGTGACGTAGAGCATCATCACGACGCCGACGAGGACGACGATGAGGATCTTCCCGGCCTCGCTGGTGATGCCCAGCAGCAGGGAGACCAGCACACCGGCGCCCGCCATCTGCGCCAGCAGATAGAAGATCGAGACGACGATGGTGGAGACGCCCGCGGCGGTGCGCACCGGGCGCTGGCGCATCCGGTAGGCGAGCACGTCGCCCATCGTGTAGCGCCCGGAGTTGCGCAGCGGCTCGGCGACCAGCAGCAGGGCGACCAGCCAGGCGACGAGGAACCCGATCGAGTACAGGAAGCCGTCGTAGCCGGAGAGCGCGATGGCGCCGGCGATGCCGAGGAAGGACGCGGCGGACATGTAGTCGCCGGAGATGGCGAGGCCGTTCTGGAAGCCGGAGAACTGGCGGCCGCCGGCGTAGAAGTCGTTGGCGTCCTTGGTCTGCCGGCCCGCCCAGACGGTGATGCCGAGGGTGGCCAGGACGAAGACCGCGAAGAGCGTGATGATCAGCGGCCGGTTGTCCGAGGCGCTCTCGGCCGCGAGCTGCTGGAAGCTCATGAACGCTCCTCCATACGGGACTTGATCGCCTCGGCGCGGGGGTCGAGCTTGGTGGCGGCGTGCCGGGAGTACCACCAGGCGATGAGGAAGGTCGTCAGGAACTGGGCGAGCCCGAACACCAACGCCACGTTGACATGGCCGACGACCTTGGCGCCCATGAAGTCGCCCGCGTAGTTGGACAGCAGCACATAGAGCAGGTACCAGCTCACGAACGCGATGGTGAGCGGGAAGGCGAACGAGCGGTGGGCACCGCGCAGTTCACCGAACTCCGCGCTCGCTTGCACCTCGGCGTAGGAAGAACGGACTTGTTGCCGTTGATCGTCGGGGCGATCATCGGCCGGGGCGGTATCCACGGTCTCTCCTGGTGAGTGGGTCCGACGGGGATGCGTACGGCGGCGGAGGTGATCCAGATCACGCATGGTAGGGCGACGCCGACCCGCTACGACAGAGGCCGGTTGATTGAAAGACGGATACAACTCCGCGGGGAGGATCGGCTCCGGGTACTGTGGCGGGTTTTCTTCCGGAATGCATTGATGTCCGACCTTGATCAGCGATAGCTTCCTTCGTCATGTACCCGCCCAGAGGCCAACGGCGTCCGGGCGGCCCGTACGGATGAAGTGGAGACCCCATGGCTCATCTGAGATCGGCCCCTCCAAGACCCGGGCGGCGGGCTTTTGACGGCCCGTCGGCCTCGCACCACCCCATCGCCACTCCCCGCCGCCTCTGCCCCGGTCTCGCGGCGTCCCGGGGCATCGAGGCGGCGTGCGGGATCCGCGCCCCGAGGGCGCGCACATTCGCTTGTGCGGATGACCCCGGCCGTACCCCGGCCGTTGACGCGGCCCGCCGGGCCGCCGCCCGCGCCCGGGGGCTCCACGTCCCCCGAGTGGCGCGCTGAGCGCGCGTCCGCGCCCCCGGTCCGGAACGCTGTCCATCCAGCCCGGTCCGTCCGCCCAGAGCCTCCTCACCCCATCGAGAGAACCGGAGTACCCATGACGCCGCGCCGCACCTCCCTGCCGCTGCGCACCGCCGCGATACCCGCCGCCATGGCGCTCACCACCGCGCTGGCCTTCCTGCCCACCACCGCCACCGCTCTCGGACGGGACGGCCACGCCGCCGCGGCCACCGCGGCCGACGGTCCGTCCCTGAGCTATGTCGTCAACACCCGCCCGGGGCAGGACCCGTCCCGGATCCGCAAGGCCATCGCCCAGGCCGGCGGCACGGTCGTGGTGTCGTACGACCGGATCGGCGTCATCGTCGTCCACTCCGCCAACCCGGACTTCGCCAAGAGCGTCCGTAAGGTCCGCGGCGTGGCCTCCGCCGGTAACACCCGCACCGCCCCGCTGCCCGCCCAGTCCACCGACGACATCGATACGCCGAAGCTGCTGAGCGAGAAGGAGCGGCAGGCGGTGGCGGCGAAGGCCAAGGCCGGGCAGGACCCGCTGGAGCCGCTGCAATGGGATCTGCCGGCGATCAAGGCGGACAAGGCGCATGAGAAGAGCCTGGGCAGCCGGAATGTCACCGTCGGGGTCATCGACACCGGTGTGGACGACACCCACCCCGACCTGGCGCCGAACTTCGACCGTAAGGCGTCCGTCAACTGTGTGACGGGCAAGCCGGACACCACCGACGGCGCCTGGCGGCCGACCGCGCAGGAGTCCCCGCACGGCACCCATGTCGCGGGCGAGATCGCCGCCGCGAAGAACGGCATCGGCGTCACCGGTGTGGCCCCGGGCGTCAAGGTCTCCGGTATCAAGGTGTCCACGACGGCCGGGTCCTTCTACACCGAGGCGGTCGTCTGCGGCTTCATCTGGGCCGCCGAGCACGGCGTGGACGTCACCAACAACAGCTATTACACCGACCCGTGGTACTTCAACTGCACCACCGACCCGGACCAGAAGGCCCTGGTCGAGGCGGTGCGCCGGGCCTCGTCGTATGCGGAGCGCAAGGGCGTGGTCAATGTGGCCGCGGCGGGCAACGAGAACTACGACCTGACCTCGGACACCATCACCGACCCCTCCAGCCCCAACGACAGCACCCCCGGTGACCGGGAGGTGGACCCGAGCGTCTGCCTGGACATCCCGACCCAGTTGCCGGGTGTTGTCACGGTCGCCTCGACCGGCGCCAAGAACCTCAAGTCCTCGTTCTCCAACTACGGCCTCGGAGTCATCGACATCGCGGCCCCCGGCGGCGACAGCACCATCTACCAGAAGCCGGAGCCCCCGGCCACCAGCGGCCTGATCTACAACACGCTGCCGGGCGGGAAGTACGGCTACATGGCGGGCACCTCGATGGCCTCGCCGCATGTCGCCGGTGTCGCGGCGCTCGTCAAGAGCACCCATCCGCACGCCTCTCCCGCGATGGTCAAGGCGCTGCTGAAGGCCGAGGCCGATGACCTCGCCTGCCCGACGCCGTACGACATCGACGGCGACGGCACGGTCGACGCGGTGTGCGAGGGCGGCAAGCGCTACAACGGCTTCTACGGCGCCGGGCTCGCGGACGCCCTGGACGCCGTCGAGAAGTGACCGGCTGACACAATGAGCGGGCCGCCGGGGCGGATCAGCCACCCGGCGGCCCGTGCGCATCCCCCCTGTAGTGGCGAGAGGATCCCGTTCCCGTGCACCACGACGCCTCCTGGGGACCGCTGCCCTCGCGGTCGGCCTTCTGGCTGCTGATCCGGTTCGTACTGACCGTGCTGCTGCTTCCGCTGTGGTGGGCGCTGATCGTGGTGATCTTCCTCGGCTTCATCGCCTTCGGGATCGTGGCCGAGATCCTTACGGTCATCCCCGGGTTCGAGAAGGGCTTCCTCGGCCTGATCGACAAGTTCGGGGACAGCGTGGCGGTGTGGCCCGCCTGGTGCGTGACGCTCCCGGAGCTGCGGCACGAGGGCGACGCGGCCTTCTACCGGGCCCGGGTCGACAACCGCATCGCCGTCTGGACCAGCAAGGAGCTGGCCGCCCAGAAGGCGAAGAAGGCCCCGCCGCCGGGCCCGCACGACGTCGCCGTGCGCGAGTACCGGGGTGTGGGTGCGGGCTATGTCATCGAGGCGGCACGGGCCCGGGGCTGGGAGCTGAGCCATGACCGCCCCTCGGACCCGCTGCGGGTGGTCCGGCTGAGGCGGCTGCCCGTCACGGCCTGACGAGGACGAGCGCAGGCTGTGCCCGTTCCAGCCCACGAGCGCTCCTTACAGCCCGACGGGCGCCGGTTGTGGCCCGGGGCGCGGGACCGCGTCGCGCGTCGCTCCCGCCATCAGCAGCCACTGGGCGCCGATATAGGTGGCCATGATCCAGAACTGGGGCACCGGCGGCCGTGGCCAGTCGGCGAGCCCGGCCGCGATCAGGGTGTCGGAGAGCATGAACAGCGCCCCGCCGAGCCCGGTCCAGGGGCCCGCCCCGAGCGCGGCCAGCGCCATGACCGTCAGCAGCAGGCTGTAGCCCGCGACGGGAAGCCGCAGATGCGAGGCGAGGCCGGACCACAGCAGCGCCACCGTGCCCAGCCACGCGGCCCCGTACCCGGCGGCCACCCAGGGCGCCGTACGAGGCCACCCGGCGCGAGTGGACAGGGGGCCCCGCTCGGCGCGGCCGAACAGAGCGCCCCGCCCGGTACGGGTGAACAGCGCCAGATAGCAGAGGTGCCCGGCCGCGAAGCACCCCATTCCGGCCAGGAACGCGGTCTCACCGCCGATCTGGAGCAGCACATCGCCGCCACAGCCGCACACCAGCGCGGCGGGGAGCGGCCACGGTCCGCCGCGCACCAGGGCCCACACGGCGAGGACGGGCATCAGGGCGGGCTTGGTGGCGTGGACGACGGTGGTGGCGTCCACGAGCAGCGCGCCCAGGTGAACGGCGGTCAGCAGCGCGAAGAGGGCGGGCAGAGCCCTCGTCGCGCGCCCGGCGGCGGCCGTCACCGCACGCTCTCGCCGACGGGCTCCCGCGGCCCGGCCTCCGCGGCCGACCCGGCCCCCGTAGCCGCCCCGGCATCCGTAGCCGCCCCGGCGTCCGTAGCCGCCCCGGCGTCCGTAGCCGACTCCGCCTCCCTGGCCGCCCCTTGCTCCGGGACCGACCCGGCCTCTGGGACCGCCCCCGCCTCCGGGACCGGCCCGGGCTGCCAGCCCGGCCCCCGGAAGACCCGGCCCGCCCGCTCCCGCCAGCCCCGCGCCGCCGCGATGTCGCGGGCGATGGCCGCGTACTCATGCGTGGCCACCCGCAGCGGGTTGTAGGTGTCGATGTTCTTCGTCAGGCCGTAGACGGGCCGCTCGATCTCGGGGACGAACGACCCGAAGAGCCGGTCCCAGACGATGAGGATGCCCCCGAAGTTGCGGTCCAGATAGCCGCCTTGGGAGGCGTGGTGGACGCGGTGGTGCGAGGGGGTGTTGAAGACGAACTCGATCGGGCGCGGCAGGGTGCCGATCCGCTCGGTGTGGATCCAGAACTGGTAGACGAGGTTCACCGACGAGCAGAACGCCACCGCCGCGGGGTGCACCCCGAGCGCGATCATCGGCACGTAGAACGGCCACACGGTCAGGCTGGTCCAGGGCTGCCGCAGGGCGGTGGTGAAGTTGAAGTTGCGGCTGGAGTGGTGCACCACATGGCACGCCCACAGGATGCGGATGACATGGTGCCCGCGGTGCGACCAGTAGTAGAAGAAGTCCTGGGCGAGCAGCATCAGCGGCAGGGTCCACCACAGCACCGGGACGCGCAATGGGGTGAGTTCGTAGCTGGCGGCGTAGATCGCCACAATCGGGATCTTCCACACCAGGTCGAAGACGAGGCTCCCGAGCCCCATGGTGACGCTGGTCGCGGCGTCCTTCGCCGCGTAGCCCTCGGCATCGTCGTCGGGATGGAAGCGGTAGCTCACCATCTCCACGACGGTGAGCAGGACAAAGGCCGGTATCGACCACAGCACGGCATTGGGCAGGTGCGGCATGTCCGCAACATAGAACCGCTCGTAAGGCCGCCGCTAGGGGTAGTTACCAACAAGTATGGTAGATGAGCTGTCAACAACAGAGCGGCTACCGCTTCAATGCCCATGCCTACGGGCTCGATCCGGCCATGATCGACACCGATGTGCCCCATGACTACGCCGGGCACCGGGACGGCTCCTTCGACGCGGACGGCATCACCGCCAAGCTCAAGGCGGTTCGCCGGCAAGGACCTGTCCGCGGTGCGCCCGGCCGAGGACAAGTCCCTGGCGGACACCCGGATTACCGGGCCCTGGACCATCGATCCGCGACTGGCCCTGTCCGAGCTCTGACCCGCCGCCCGGCCCCGACGCCCCGTCAGCCTCTGGGCCCCGCCTGCCCGACCGGCCCGCCGGTCAGGGTTGTCGGCGGCGGCCCGTATCCTCATTGACCATGCTCGAAGACCCCACGACAGCCGCACCGCACCCCGCACCGCCGTCCTCCTGGCCGGCCACCTATCCGCAGGGTTACGCGGTCGTCGACGTGGAGACCACCGGCCTGGCCCGCGACGACCGGATCGTCTCCGCGGCGGTCTATCAGCTCGACGCCCGGGGCACGGTGCAGGACCACTGGTACACCCTGGTCAATCCGCAGCGCGACCCCGGCCCGGTGTGGATCCACGGCCTCACCGAGGAGGTGCTCGAGGGTGCCCCGCGCTTCCCCGAGATCGCCGGGGAGCTGGCCGAGCGCCTGGCCGACCGCGTCCTGGTCGCGCACAACGCCGCCTTCGACTGGTCGATGATCGCCCGGGAGTACGCCCGCTCCAAGAGCGCCGCGCCCGTGCGGCAGCGGCTGTGCACCATCGCCCTCTCCAAGGAGCTGGGCCTGCCGCTGCCCAACCACAAGCTGGAGACCCTCGCCGCGCACTACGGAGTGGTCCAGCACCGCGCCCACCACGCCCTGGACGACGCGCGGGTGCTCGCCGAGACCTTCCGGCCCAGCCTCCACCGGGCCGCCGAGACCGGGCTGCGGCTGCCGCTGCTGGCCTGCCAGCCGCTCACCGAGTGGTCCGACGGCCCGGCGATCGGCCGCCAGCGCTCGTACCGGCAGACCTGGCGCCCCAGCCGCAAGCGTCCCGCCTGCCCCTACCCCAACCCCGGGCGGTACGAGCCGGGCGGGCAGTTGGTCCAGGGCATGCGGGTGGCGTTCTCCGGGGACACCTCCGTCGACCGCGAGCTGCTGGAGGACCGGGCGATCGAGGCCGGGCTGCACGTGGCCACCAGCGTCTCCCGGCTCACCAGCGTGCTGGTCACCAATGACCCCGACTCGCCCACGTCCAAGACCGCCAAGGCCCGCTCCTTCGGCACGCCCGTGATCGACGAGGCGGCCTTTATGCAGCTCCTCCAGGACGTCACCCCAGCGCCGCCGACAAACAGGTGAAGTCGGCGCGACGCGCCCGGCCGCCGCTCGCCCGCCGCCGCGCGGGCCCGCACGCTGAGGCGCATGGCACGTTGTGAGGTATGCGGAAACGATTACCGGATGACATTCGAGGTGCACGCGCAGGGCAATGTGCACGTCTTCGACTGTTTCCAGTGCGCCATCCACCGCATGGCGCCCACCTGCGAGCACTGCAATGCCCCGATCATCGGGCAGGGCGTGGAGGCGGACGGCCAGTTCTTCTGCTGTGCGCACTGCGCCCGGGCGGAAGGGAAGGTGGGCATCGTCGACCATGTGTGAACCCGGCCACCTGCGTGGATTGTGCCTGGGCCGCCCCCAGCGGCCGAGGGACAATCCACGCCGAGTAGGGTCAACCATGTGTACCGCTTCCTGTTGACCCGGCAGTGGGTGATCCTCACACTTATCGCCCTGGCGCTGATCCCGACGATGATCAGGCTGGGCTTCTGGCAGTTGCACCGCCATGAGCACCGGGTCGCGCAGAACCAGCTCATCGGGGACAGCCTCGCCGCCCCCGCCGTGGCCGTCGACAAGCTCACCTCCCCCGGCCGTACGGTGGCCCGCGACAACACCTGGCGCACGGTGACCGCCACCGGCACCTATGACACCGCCCATGAGGTCGTCGTCCGCCAGCGCACCGGCTCCGACGAGCAGTCCATCGGCTACTTCGTCCTCACCCCGCTGCTGCTCCCGGACGACCGCGCGGTCCTGGTCAACCGGGGCTGGATCCCGGCCGGTACCGACCTCACCGTCTTCCCCAAGGTCCCCGCCGCCCCCTCCGGCAAGGTCACCGTCACCGGCCGGCTGATGCCCGACGAGACCACCGGCAACAGCGGCATCAAGGACAAGCAGGGGCTGCCGCCCCGCCAGGTCTCGCTGATCAACAGCGAGCAGCGGGCGAAGTCGCTGGGCCGGCCCGTCCTCGGCGGCTATATCGAGCTCACCTCGTCCTCCCCCAAGGGCGACAAGCAGCCCCAGCCGGTCCCCGCGCCCAACCACAGCGACATCGGCCCGCATATGGCGTACGCCGTCCAGTGGTGGCTGTTCTCCGCCGGTGTGCCCATCGGCTGGGTCGTCCTGGCCCGCCGCGAACGCCGGGACCGCATCGCCGAGGCCGCCAAGGCGGCGGCCACCCCGGAGAAGGTCCCCGCCGCGGCCACGGCGGAGTGAGCGCCGTCCGGGCCTAGGATCCGCCTTCCGGGGGAAGGCGCCCGGACATGGCCCAGCACATCGACGACTACGCCCTCATCGGTGACCACCAGACGGCGGCCCTGATCAGCCGCCATGGCTCGATCGACTGGCTGTGCCTGCCCCGCTTCGACTCACCGGCCTGCTTCGCCGCGCTCCTCGGCGGCCCTGACAACGGCCACTGGCGGCTCGCCCCCAAGGGCGCGGGCGCCTGCACCCGCCGCGGCTACCTCGACGACTCCCTCGTCCTGGAGTCGGTCTGGGAGACGGAGACCGGCACGGTCAAGGTCATCGACTTCATGCCGCAGCGCGATCGCGCCCCCGATGTCGTCCGCATCGTCGAGGGCGTCTCCGGCAGCGTCGAGATGCTCGGCGTCCTCCGGCTGCGCTTCGACTACGGCCGGATCGTCCCCTGGATGCGCCGCACCGACGGCCACCGGATCGCGGTCGCCGGACCGGACTCCGTATGGCTGCGCTCGGAACCCGAGGTCCACACCTACGGCAAGGACTTCAGCACCCGCTCCGAGTTCACCGTCTCGGCCGGGGACCGGGTGGCCTTCGTCCTCACCTGGCACCCCTCGCACGAGCCCCGCCCCCGGCTCATCGACCCGTACGACGCCCTCCGCTCCAGCCTCGCGGACTGGCGCGACTGGGCCGCCCGCTGCCGCTACCAGGGCCCGCACCGGGACGCCGTCATCCGCTCCCTGATCACCCTCAAGGCGCTCACCTACGCCCCGAGCGGCGGCATCGTCGCGGCCCCCACCACCTCGCTGCCCGAACGGCTCGGCGGGGTCCGCAACTGGGACTACCGCTACTGCTGGCTGCGCGACTCCACCCTCACCCTCAACGCCCTGCTCCGCGCCGGCTACCACGAGGAGGCCGCCGCCTGGCGCGACTGGCTGCTTCGCGCGATCGCCGGCGACCCGGCCGAACTCCAGATCATGTACGGCCTCGGGGGCGAACGCCGGCTCCATGAGCATGAGCTGCCCTGGCTGGAGGGGTACGAGCACTCCACCCCCGTCCGGGTCGGCAACGGCGCGGTCGACCAGCGCCAGCTCGACGTCTACGGCGAGGTGCTCGACACCCTCCACCTCGCCCGCGCCGCCGGGCTGCCCGCCGAACCGCACGCCTGGAAGATCCAGACCGCCCTCATGGACTTCCTGGAATCCGCCTGGCGCGACCCCGACGAGGGGCTGTGGGAGGTCCGCGGGCCCCGCCGCCACTTCGTCCACTCCAAGGTCATGGCCTGGGTGGCCGCCGACCGCGCCGTCCGCGCCATGGAAGCCGCCCCCGAGCTGAGCGGCGACGCGAACCGCTGGCGCGCCATGCGCGACGCCGTCCACCGCGAGGTCTGCGAAAAGGGCTACGACCCCGAGCGGTCCACCTTCACCCAGTCCTACGGCTCCCCCGAGCTGGACGCCGCGACCCTGCTCATCCCCCGCGTCGGCTTCCTCCCCGCCACCGACCCCCGCGTCATCGGCACCATCGACGCGGTCCGCCGCGAGCTCAGCGAGGACGGCCTGATCCGCCGCTACACCGCCGCCGACGGTATGGACGGCCTCCCCGGCTCCGAGGGCGCCTTCCTCGCCTGCTCCTTCTGGCTCGCCGACGCCCTCCACCTGGCCGGCCGCCACAAGGACGCCCGCGCCCTCTTCGATCGCCTCCTCGCGCTGCGCAACGACGTCGGGCTGCTCGCCGAGGAGTACGACCCGGCGACCGGCCGGCAACTCGGCAACTTCCCCCAGGCGTTCAGCCATATCGGGCTCGTCGGGACCGCCCTCACCCTCGCGGAGCGGCCCAGGGCAGACTGAGCCCATGGATCTTGGACTCAAAGACCGGGTGTACATCGTCACCGGAGCCACCCGCGGGCTGGGCCTCGCCGCCGCCCGTGAGCTGATCGCCGACGGTGCGAAGGCCGTCATCACCGGCCGCGACGCCGATACGGCGGCAGCCGTCGCCGCCGACCTCGGCCCGAACGCGGTCGGCGTCGCCGCCGACAACTCCGACCCCGAGACCGCGGCCCGGCTCATCGCCACCGCCCGCGAGCGCTTCGGTGGCTTCGACGGCGTCCTCATCAGCGTCGGCGGCCCGCCGGCCGGGCTGACGGCCGACATCACCGACGCCCAGTGGCAGGCCGCCTTCGACTCCGTCTTCCTCGGCGCCGTCCGCTTCGCCCGTACGGCCGCCGAGCAGCTCCCCTCCGGCGGCGTGATCGGCTTCGTCCTCTCCGGCTCCGTCCGCGAACCGATCCCCGGCCTCACCGTCTCCAACGGCCTGCGGCCCGGCCTCGCCGGTTTCGCCAAGTCCCTCTCCCTCGAGGTCGGCCCCCGCGGCATCCGCGTCGTGGGCCTCCTCCCCGCCCGCATCGACACCGACCGCGTCCGCGAACTCGACGCCCTCTCCGGCGACGCGGATGCCTCACGGGAGCGGAACGCGGCGGCGATTCCGCTGCGGCGGTATGGGACGCCCTCGGAATTCGGCAAGGCCGCGGCCTTTCTGCTCTCGCCTGCGGCGTCGTATCTCACCGGGCTGATGCTGCCGGTGGATGGTGGGGCTCTGCACAACTTCTGAGCCCCGCGCGACGTCAATGTGCGGCTGCCCCGCGCGAGGTGGGGCTCCGCCCAGACCTGGCCCCGGCCAGACGCCGAGTGCGGACCATGGGCGCCTCCGGCGGAAGGTCCCCACCCCGCCCCTCCCCGAAACCATGGGGCTCCGCCCCGGACCCCGCTCCTCAAACTCCCCCAGCTACCGCTGGGAGGTGCCCCCTGAGGGGCTGAATTCACGCCCCCGGGACGGACAGGCGGCCCGTGCCACCGAGGCGTGGACGCCGACGAGGCGGGAGCCAGCGACCCCGGGCCGAACGCGGGGCCGAGAGGCACCCTGGGCCACCGGCGGGTAGCCGCGAGACGGCGGGAGGGGGCGGGGTCGCAGGGGTGGTGTCCTGGACGCTTACGTGTATTTGTGGCGCCAATCCCCGGCCCACCCAACGCCCCCGGTCAATGGCGCCGTAAATATACGGTCCAGGGCGCCGCCCCGGAGGCCCCGCACCCGCCACCCACCACCGGACCCACCGCGCACAGCAACCACGACCGCACCCGCACCCGCGGAACGCGCACCCGCACCCGCACCCGCACCCGCACCCAGCGGAACGCACACCCAGCGGAACCCGCCAGACCTACCGCGCCCGTTCCGCCCCGTGCCGGGCCACCCTCAGGCGGACCTCCGCCGGGAGTTGGTCCAGGCCCGCCGAGGTCCGGGCGCGCTCCAGAGCCTCCGCCCGTAGCGCTTCCAGTGTCAGCGTCGGTTCGGCGCGCGGCTCCAGTACCAGGCCCATCCGGGCCTCCGGCGTGGTCCGTCGGCCTCGTAGCAGGACGTGGGCCCGCTCCACGCCGTCCAGCGACTCCGCGTCCGCCAGGAGCGCCGCCTCCAGGGCCCGACCCCGCAGCAGGGCGCCCTCGCCGTCGCCCGTCTCCACCAGCACCTCCTGAAGCCGACGCCGCCGCAACTGCACCAGGAACCAGCACAACGCGAGCACGAACAGCACCGCCAGCGCCGCGATGACGGCCGGCCACCACCATCCGGCGTCCCGCCACCGCGTCCGATCCGCCCGGCTCAGCAGCACATCGCCCCGCCCGTCGAACGGCGGCCACCCGGCCAGGATCACCGCGCCCACCCCGGCCAGCATCAGCCCCACGGCCCCCAGCAGCACCCGGTTGACGACCCTCAGCATGGCGCGCTCACCCCTTCGACTTCGCCGACCGCCGGACACGGACGGACAGGGCGGGCCGTCGGGCCAGGCCCAGTTGCCGGATGCCCTCGTGGAGGGCGGCGTCCAGATCCGCCCGTACCTCGTCAAGGTCACGGAAGTGGGCCAGCGCGCGGGCCCTGACCCGCCGACGGCCGACGTCCACGCGGGCGGACCGCACACCGGGCACCTCCATCGCCCGGTCCCGCAGCACCAGCCCCGCCGAGGCCCGGTCGATCCCCGCCCGTACGGCGCCCCCGGTCCCGACCCCGGCGCCCGCATCCACGCCCTTCCCCGGCCCCGCCTCCGCCTCAGTCCCGGTCCCAGTCCCAGTCCCGGTCCCGGTCTCCGGCGGACGCATCGGGAGCAGCCCACGCAGCCCCGGCGCCAGCGCCAGGACCACCATCAACACCCCCAGCGCGGCCAACAGCGCCGCCCCGCCCATGATCCACGCATCGTCCAGCGGCCGTGCGGCGAATTCATCGGCGAGCCATTCCCGCCATCGCATGGCGGGCCGACCCGAGCGCACGGCCGCCACGTCGTACAGCAGCAGCCCGCTGACGGCGGCGATGACCAGGGCGACGATCCCGGCCGGTACCCGCCGCACGGACCAGAAGCGCCTCATCCGCACGGGCGGATCGCCGTCCCGCGCGCCGGTCCCCGCCCTCCCGCCGTACGCCGACGCCGAGGTGGACTGACGCATCTTCTGGTCCGCGTTCATCGCACCCTGTCCCTCCCCCGACGCACCCTCCGCTCCGGGTGCTCCCACTGCGGCATATGCAGTCGTTCGACCGTCACCACGACCTCGGGCACCTCCATGCCCGTCAACTCGCCTACCCGTTCGATCACATGACGACGCACCGCACCGCAGTGCGCGCCGATGTCCGAGGGATAGCCCAGCTCGACGGCGACCCGGACGCGCGCGACGTCCCCGCGCACCACGGCGACCGCGTGCGGCGGCGCGGCGGCGGCATCGGTAGGGCCGACGTCCGCGGTATCCACGACGTCCGCTACATCCGCAGCCGCAGCCGCACCCGCACCCGCCGCGCCGGTCCCGTCCACCCGCAACGCCTCCTGCGCCGCCTGCGAGGCGATCTTCGCGACGACCCGGTCCGCGATCCGCGTCGCGCCCCGCTCACCCGGCTCGACCACGGCGCGTCCTTACTGTCGTCATGGCCCCCACTGTCGTCATGGCCCCCGCCGTCGCCACAGCCCCTGCCGTCGTCGAAGTGTTCACCGTGGCCGTCCGTCATCACGGCCACGGGAACGGAAGAAGTCGCCCGGTTCCAGATCACCGTCCAGGAATCGGCCAACGATGAACCCGACGGCGCCCAACGCCGCCACCAGCAGAAAGGCCCCGAAACCACCGAAGTAACCGGCGAAAGCCAGCGCCATCCCCGCGATCATCCCGACCACGGCCATGCTCATCCTGTGCTCCCCTGCTGGAGCCAACCGGAACCGCTGCCGGCCTACTGGAGCCGCGGCTCCGGCGATTCCTCTTCCTCGTCCGGCAACTTCACATCGCTGACCGCGATATTGACCTCGACCACTTCAAGGCCGGTCATCCGCTCGACCGCCGCGATCACGTTCTCCCGCACGGCCCGCGCGACATCGGCGATGGAGACGCCGTAGTCCACGACGATCTCCAGGTCGAGGGCCGTCTGTACCTCTCCCACCTCCGCCTTCACCCCACGGGCGACCGACCGGGTGCCGGGCACCCGGTCCCGTACGACTCCGAAGGTTCGCGCGAGGCCGCCGCCCATCGCATGGACGCCGACCACATCACGGGCCGCCATCCCCGCGATCTTCTCGACGACGCCATCGGCGATGGTGGTGCGCCCCCGCGAGCCGGGGTCGCCTCCGCCGCGCCGGGGCCGGTCGGTGGCGGCCGGGGCGATGCCGCCCCTGGCGCCCAGGGTCCTCGGGGTGCCCGCGGCGGGCTCCGTGGCGGGGTTCTCGGGTCGGTTCCGTGGTGCGGTCTCGGACATCACCGATCGTCCCTTCCGAGGCGAAGAGCAGTCGAAGAGGTTTCCGCTCGCTCTACAGCCAACCTTAAAGGGGCCTTCCCCGAACCGCTTCGGAGATGCGGCACTCGCGCGATCGATGCGGCAGGCTGTGAGCACACGGCAGGCCGAGACCAGTAGGGCTCGGTCCCGTCCGGCGCCAAGGGGTGACACGGTGGTCACAGACCGGCTCGCGCAGACCGTGAGGGAGCAGCTTCGGCTCGGACGGCTGCTGCCCCTGGGCGGGCGGGAGGACGGCTCCTGGATCACCGAACACGCGGCGGGCGAGGTGCTCCGGCGGGCCGCCGACCAGGTCCCCGACGTACGCCTGGGAGCGCTTCGGATCGCGCCCGCCGACCCCGACACCGACCCCGACACCGCCGCGACGCCCGCGGTACCGCCCCCGCCGAGCGCGCTGCCGCCGGGGACGCTGTGCATCGCGGCGGAGTGCGGGGCGACGCTGGAGGAACCGCTTCCGGTGACGGCGGACCGGCTGCGCGACGCACTCCTCGACGCGGCGACGGACCGGCTGGGCCTCCTGGTGGAGGCGGTGGACGTACGGGTGACGGACGTGCTGGACGAACTCCCGGCCCCGCCCCCGGCTCCCGCGGCCCCGCGGCCTCAAAACCAGCCCCAGCCACCACCACGGCCGACGTCGGCCGAACGCCCCGACCCGGACCCCGCCGCCGCGACCGCAGCGTCCGTGCCCGGCGTCGCCCGGCTCGCGTCGGTGCTGGGATCGCCCCGGCCCGTGCGGACCGAGGGCTCGCACATCCGGATCGAGCTGGCGGTGGCGGCCGATCACCGCGCCGTGGATGTGGCGCGGGCGGTGCGAACGGCGGTGGCACGGAGCGCCCCGGGCCCCGGAGACCAGCCGCCCACGGTGGCCGTCCTGGTCACCGCCGTGGACCCCTGACCACAGCCCTGGCCGGCAACGTCGCCGCAAGCCGAACCGGCCGTTCACCTCTCGGCGCTGTACTTCCGCAGCCCCTCGACCGTGCGCTCCAGCTCCGCGACCCGGTCGGCCAACTGCTCGGTCCGCGCCTCGAGCCGGCAGTTCTTGCGGTGCATCTCCAGGAACACATTGACCTTCGTCCGCAGCAGCCAGGGGTCGAAGGGTTTGGTGAGGAAGTCGGCGGCGCCGATCGCATAGCCCCGGTAGGCGTAGTCGGAGTCGGCGTCGGTCCCGGTCAGCAGGATGATCGGGACGTCCTTGGTCTGGTCGAGCCGCTTGATGTTGGCGGCGGTCTCGAAGCCGTCCATGCCAGGCATCAGCACATCCAGCAGAACGACGGCGAAGTCCTGCCGCAGCATCGCCTTCAGCGCCTCCTCACCGGAGCGGGCGCGGACGAGCTGCTGATCGAGCGGGCCGAGGACGGCCTCCAGCGCGATCAGGTTCTCTTCCATGTCGTCAACGATGAGGATTCCGGCCTTATCGCATGCGGTCGTCATCACTCCCCCTGCCTCGGCCTCGGCGGACCGGTCTCGTCGGGCGCGCTCCCCTCCCGGCCGGCGCCCCCACCGTCATCCGCACCGCCATCCTCGACACCGCCCGGCACACCGAGCGACGCATCGTCGAAGGCGTCACCACCAGACCCAACGGCGTCACCAGACCCAACGGCGTCACCGCCAACCACAGCAGCGTCATCACCGGCCACGGCAGCGTCATCACCCGACGCCTCAGCGTCCCCGCTCCCCGCCTCCCCCACCGGATCGAGCACCTCGATGATCGCCGATATCAGCCGGTCGACATCCACGGGCTTGGGGACATAGCCGTTCGCGCCGCTGTCGATGGCCTTCTCCCGGTCGCCGGGCATGACCTTCGCGGTCAGGGCGAGGATCGGCACATCGGCGAGCCGGGGCGTGCTCCGGATGGCCCGGATCGTCTCGTACCCATCCATCTCGGGCATCATCACGTCCATCAGGACCAGCGAGACATCGGGGTTGCGATGGAGAACCTCCAGCCCCTCGCGGCCGTTCTCCGCGTACTTCACCGTCATGCCGACCCGGCCCAGCACATGGGTGAGCGCGAAGACGTTCCGTATGTCGTCGTCGACGATCAGGATGCGGCGGCCGTCCAGCACCCGGCCGGGGCGTCCGCGCTGCCACTCCTTGAGCTGGGTGGCCCCCGGCCAGCCGTCTTCGTGGTCCTCGGTCTCGTCTCCGTCCTCGGTCTCGGCCCCGCCGCTCAGGGCCCGGGCGGCGACCAGGCTGTCCGCCTCGCCGAAGATCCCGCTGGGGGCGTGGTCGGTGGTGTCCGGCAGCGCCTCGTCCGGGGCGGGGGCCGCCGCCGGGACGGTGGAGCCGGTGGCCCTGGGGTCCGAGGGGTCGGGCGCCGGGGCGACGCCGCTGTAGTGGACGGGGACGTAGAGGGTGAAGCGGGAGCCGACGCCCAGTTCGCTCTCGGCCACGATCCGGCCGCCGAGCATTCCGGCGATCTCCCGGCTGATGGACAGGCCGAGGCCGGTGCCGCCGTACTTGCGGCTGGTCGTGCCGTCGGACTGCTGGAACGCCTCGAAGATCACCGGCAGCTTCTCCGGCGGGATGCCGATACCGGTGTCGGTGACGGCGAAGGCGATCACGGCGTCCGCGGACCGCAGCGCCTCCTCCTCGAACCGCGCTCCCGGGGTGCGCTCGACGCGCAGCGTCACCCCGCCCGAGGAGGTGAACTTCAGGGCGTTGGAGAGCAGATTGCGCAGAATCTGCTGGAGCCGCTGCTCATCGGAGAACATCTCGCGCGGTACGTCCTCGCCGACGGCGATCTCGAACGACAGCCCCCGGTCGACGGCCAGCGGCCGGAACGTGGCGTTCACATAGTCCAGGATCTTGACCAGCGGCAGCTTCCTCGGCCGGACGTCCATCCGGCCCGCCTCGATCTTCGACAGATCCAGGACATCGTTGATCAGTTGGAGCAGATCGGAGCCGGAGCGGTGGATGGTGGCGGCGAACTGCACCTCCTGGGGGGACAGCCGCCCTTCGGGGTTGTCGGCGAGCAGCCGGGCCAGGATGAGCAGCGAGTTCAGCGGGGTGCGCAGCTCATGCGACATATTGGCGAGGAACTCGGACTTGTACTGGGAGGCGGTCGCCAGCAGCGCGGCCTTCTCCTCCATCTCCGCGTTGGAGCGCTGGAGCTCGTTCGAGCGCTGGCGCAGCTCGGTGGTGAGCCGCTGGGACTCGGAGAGCAGCGACTCGGTGCGGGCGTTGGCGATGATGGTGTTGATCGAGACGCCGATGGTGTTCACGAACTGGTCGATGAAGGCCAGGTGGACCTCGCTGAACCGGCTGAACGAGGCCAGTTCGATCACTCCGAGCACCTGGTCCTCGTAGAGGATCGGCAGGATGACCACGCTGGCCGGAAGCGCCGAGCCCAGCCCGGAGTTGATGGCGAGGTAGTCGGGCGGGACGTCGTTGATGAGGATCCGCTTCTTCCCCACCGCCGCCTGGGCGACCAGCCCGCGGCCCGGTGGGCCGGTCCGCGGGGTCTGGCCGTCGCCCCCGACCGCGTCCTGATCGGTGCCGTATCCGGCGATGAGCTCGAGTCCCTCACCGGGCTTGGCACCGGCCGCGCTCAGGAAGAACGCCCCGAACTGAGCGTTGACCAGCGGGGTCAGCTCGCTCAGGATCAGATCGGCGACCTCGACCAGATCGCGGTGGCCCTGCATCAGGGAGGCGATACGGGCCAGGTTGGACTCCAGCCAGTCCTTGGCGCGGGTGGTCTCGCGGAGGTTGGCGACCATCAGGTTGACGTTGTTCTTCAGCGCCGCGACCTCGCCCTGCGCCTCGACCGAGATGGAACCGGACATATCACCCTGGGCGACGGCGGAGGCGACCTCGGCGATCGCGCGCACCTGGGTGGTCAGGTTGAGGGCGAGCTCATTGACGCCGGTGGTCAGCCGCTTCCAGGTGCCGTAGACGCCCTCGACCCGGGCCTGGCCGCCCAGCCGGCCCTCGCTGCCGACCTCGCGGGCCACCCGGGTCACCTCGTCGGAGAACGAGGAGAGCGTGTCGACCATGGTGTTGATGGTGGTCTTCAGCTCGAGGATCTCACCGCGCGCGTCCACGTCGATCTTCTTGCTCAGATCGCCCTCGGCCACGGCGGTGGCGACCTGGGCGATATTGCGGACCTGCGAGGTCAGGTTGGACGCCATGAAGTTGACGTTGTCCGTAAGGTCCTTCCAGACCCCGGATACGCCCGGCACTCCGGCCCGGCCGCCGAGCTGGCCCTCGGTGCCCACCTCGCGCGCCACCCGGGTGACCTCGTCGGCGAACGAGCGCAACTGCTGGACCATGGTGTTCACGGTCTCCTTGAGCTCCAGGATCTCGCCCCGGGCATCGACCGTGATCTTCTTCGAGAGATCGCCGTTGGCGACCGCCGTGGTGACCTGGGCGATATTGCGGACCTGGGAGGTCAGGTTCAGGGCCATGGAGTTGACGTTCTCCGTAAGGTCCTTCCAGACCCCGGATACGCCCCTGACCTGGGCCTGGCCGCCGAGGTTGCCCTCGGTGCCGACCTCGCGGGCCACCCGGGTCACCTCGTCGGCGAAGGACGACAGCCGGTCCACCATGGTGTTGATCGTCGACTTCAGCTCCAGGATCTCGCCCTTCGCCTCGACCGTGATCGTCTTGCTCAGATCACCCTCGGCCACGGCGGTGGCGACCTGGGCGATATTGCGGACCTGCGAGGTCAGGTTGTCGGCCATGAAGTTGACGTTCTCCGTAAGGTCCTTCCAGACCCCGGATACGCCCCTGACCTGAGCCCGGCCGCCCAGCTCACCCTCGGTGCCCACCTCGCGGGCCACCCGCGTCACCTCGTCGGCGAAGGCGGAGAGCTGGTCGACCATGGTGTTGATCGTCGACTTGAGCTGGAGGATCTCGCCCCTCGCATCCACGGTGATCTTCTGCGAGAGATCGCCGTTGGCGACGGCCGTGGTGACCTGGGCGATATTGCGGACCTGCGAGGTCAGGTTGGACGCCATGAAGTTGACGCTGTCCGTAAGGTCCTTCCAGACCCCGGAGACACCCCTGACCTGAGCCCGGCCGCCCAGCTCGCCCTCGGTGCCCACCTCGCGCGCCACCCGCGTCACCTCGTCGGCGAACGCCCCGAGCTGGTCGACCA
>NZ_JAHLEM010001080.1 GCF_018883605.1 Streptomyces niphimycinicus
TGGGGTGCGCTCGCCCGAGGAGCTGTGGCGGCTCCTGGTCTCCGGGCAGGACGCGGTGACGGGCTTCCCGGCCGACCGCGGCTGGGACCTGGAGGCGCTGTACGACCCGGACTCCGCCACCGAGAACACCAGCTATGTCCGCGAGGGCGGATTCCTGGCGGACGCCGGGGACTTCGATGCCTCGTTCTTCGGTATCTCGCCGCGTGAGGCCCTTGCGATGGATCCGCAGCAGCGGTTGCTGCTGGAGACCTCGTGGGAGGCGTTCGAGCGGGCCGGGATCGA
>NZ_JAHLEM010001081.1 GCF_018883605.1 Streptomyces niphimycinicus
GCTCGCGCTGACGCGGTCGGCCCGGCCCCGTAACGCCCGTGACCGCGGCCGGGTCGGCCTCCGCGACGCGGGTCGGCCCCGCCGCCTCAGCCGAGGCGGCGCGCGAGCGTCAGGCCGTCGGCGACGGTGAGCATGACCGTCTCCATCCGGACGTCCGCCGCCACATGATCGTTGAACTCCTGGATCGCGGCGCCCGCGGCCGACGGCGCCGAGGCCGTGACGGACCCGTGGTAGAACACGTTGTCCGCGACGATCAGACCGCCGGGGTTCATCCGCGGGACCAGCTCCTCCCAGTACGGGATGTAGTTCGGCTTGTCCGCGTCGAGATAGGCCAGATCGATATGGGGCTCGGCGGGCATCGCGCGCAGAGTGTCCAGCGCGGGCGCGATCCGCAGGTCGATGCGGGCCTCGACACCGGCCTTGGCCCACGCCTTCCGCCCGTACGCCGTCCACTCCTCCGACACGTCACAGGCGATCAGCCTGCCGTCGGCGGGCAGCGCCTGGGCCATGGCCAGCGCGGAGAAGCCGGTGAAGGTGCCGACCTCGACGATGTGGCGGGCGCCGGTCAGCCGGACCAGAAAGGCCAGCAGTGGGGCCTGCTCCTCGGCGGACTGCATCCCGGCCTGCCCGGGGAGGTCGCGGTGGGTCACCTCGACCAGCTCGCGCAGCACGGGGTCGAGCGGCGGATTGTGCCGCAGGACGTAGTCGTACAGCTCGGCCGTGATCGGTGTGCTCTTGCTCTCGGCCATCGCGGCCCCCTTCGGTCTGCTCGGCTTCCCGGGCGATGTCGCACATGCCGACTATGCCGACTATCGAGCCTTCGGCGACTGTCGTGCCTGTGGCGACTGTAACCCGGCGTCACGACAGCGCGAGCGGTTTCGAAGGGGGCCCTGGGCGGGTGGAGCGGGTGGAGGGGATTGGGGGGGATGGAGGGCGACGGATCAGTCCCGGCCGCGGGAGACGGCGCGGATGACCTGGCTGCGGGCGCGCGCCCAGGTGACGGAGGAGCGTTCGCCCAGCGCGCGGACGATGGCCTCGCCCGCCGCGACGCCCGTCTCCTCGACCACCGTCACCTGGGGTGCCGTCCAGCCTGCGTCGGCCAGTTCGCCGTGGCCGGGGCGCCAGGCGCGGTCGGCCGCGAGCAGCAGATCGGTGTCGAGCAGCGAATCGCCCGCGGCGAGCACCTCGTCCGCTCCGGTGCGGTTCCTGATCTCGGCGACGGCCGCGCTCTTGGTGAGCGGCTTGGGCACGGCGTAGATCTTGCGGCCCTGTAGGGAGACCGTCCAGCCGCGCGGCTCGGCCCACTGTGTGAGTTCCTTGACGTACTCCTGGGGCAGCAGCTCCCGTTCGACCACGAGATAGGCGAACAGCTCCTCGGCCACCCGCTCCTTGAGCAGCCAGGCGGGGTCGGCGGTGGCGCTGAGGTGGGCGCGCACCTCCTCCAGGGGGGCGCACTGGTCGCCGAGGGTGGTACGGACCCGCTGGTTCCAGTCGGCGTCGGGCTCGCCGTTCACCAGCAGTTGGCCGCCGTTGGCGCAGATCGCGAAGCGGGAGCCGGGGCCGGGGAGGCGGATGCGGCGGTACTGCTCGACGGTGCGGGTGGTCGTGGGGACGAAGACGGAGGTGCGGACCAGCTCGGCGAGCAGCCCGGCGGCGGTCTCGGTCATGTACGACAGCGGTCGGCCCTCGTACGTCTCGACGCACAGCAGCCGCGGGGCCTGGGCGTCCGGCATGTCGAGGCCGAGCGCGGCCGCGGAGTAGATCAGGGTGCGGTCGAGATCGCTTGCCACCAGGACGCTCATCGTGCGGCCACCGTTCTTTCGTCTCTGTTGGCGATGCCCGCCGTGTTCGCCTCGTGTGCCGTGTCTGTGGTGTCTGTGGTGTCTGTGGTGTCTGCTGTGCCTGCTGTGCCTGCTGTGTCTGCCGTGCCTGCTGCGGTTACTGCTTTCCCGTCGGCCCCGGTGGCGCCCCGGGTGTAGCGCGGGTGGATCAGCCCGACGCAGGTGTACGGAAGCCCGTCGATCTCCTCGACCGGCACTCCGCGCTGCTCGGCGAGCAGCCGCACATGGTCCAGGTCGGCGCCCGCGCCGCGCTGGGCGAGGATCTTCCACGGGACGCGGCGCAGCAGCACCCGGGTGGTCTCGCCGACGCCCGGCTTGACGAGGTTGACGTCGTGGATGCCGTACTCCTGGCTGATCCGCTCCACCGCGGCCCATCCCTCCCAGGTGGGGCTGCGGTCGGTGGCCGCGAGCCGCCCGGCGTCGGCCATGGCGGCCTCGGCGACCTCCGCGAAGCGGCCCGAGACGGTGTCGAGGAAGTATCCGGAGACATCGGAGCCGGCGAGTTCGCGGTAGTACTTCGCGCCGTGGAAGTCGTTCGGGCCGACGAGGTCGGCGCGGAGCACGGTGCGCGATATCAGCCCGGAGACGGTCGAGTTGAGGCATGCGGAGGGGACGAGGAAGTCGTCCCGGGTGCCGTAGGTGTCCACACAGCGGCCGGGGTCGGCGAGGACCGCGATCCGCGGATCGAAGTCCGGGTACGGGGCGAGGGCGTCCGCCAGCTCGCGGGTGATGGCGCCCTTACCGGTCCAGCCGTCGACGAAGACGACGTCGGCGGGGTCGTGGTGGTCCGCCAGCCAGCGCAGCGCGGCGGTGTCGATACCGCGGCCGCGCACGATGGAGACCGCGTAGTGGGGGAGGTCGAGCCCATGGGCGTGGTGCGCCCAGCGGCGCATCAGCACCCCTACGGGGGTGCCGGCGCGGGCGAGCGAGACGAGGACGGGGCGCGGGGAACGCTCGGCGAGCACGGTCTCGGTGACCGCGCCGACGGCACGGGCGATCCGGGCGGCGGAGGCGTCGAGGGCGGCCCGGAAGAGCGCCTGGTAGCGCTCGTTCGGCTGGTACTCCACCGGCAGCGACTCGGCGTAGTGCGCGCCCCCGCTCTGGATCGCCTCCTCCCGCTCCTCGGTGGGCGCTTCGAGGGTGACGTGCGAGAAGTCCTGGAGCAGCCAGCCGACCTCTTCGGGCGCGTAGGACGAGAAGTCCGGTCCGCGCAGGGGCTCGTACGACGGTTGGTGCATGGGCGGAGCCTGTCGTTCGGGGACGGTGCGGGGGGTGGGTGGGGTCTGGGGGCGATACGCCGGCACGACGGCCAGGACCAGCCGGTCCGTGTGCGCGCTCAGCGCGGCGAGCAGCCCGCCGGGGGCGTGCAGCGCGGGTGTGTCGGCGGTCGAGTCGACGACGGCGACGACGGCGTCGAAGCGGCGGCCCGGATCGGCACCGGGCGCCACGTTGTAGGCGTAGCGCGGCCCGGGACCGTCGGCGGGCTCGTCGTGCGCGGGGAACGTCAGCCGGGTGCGGATGGCGTACCCGGGGTCGTCGACGGCGAGCACGGGCGAGCGGGTGGTCGTCGAATACCGCACCTCGACGTCCTCGACGTCCTCGACGCCGTCGAGGACGTCGTCGAGCGCCTTCGCGATACGCAGCGGCGCGTACATCAGCTCCTCGAACCCGAGGACGAGGACGCGGCGGGCGGGGCGGGGCGGCCGGGGCCGGGTCAGGTCGGTGGCGCGGGCGCCATCGACC
>NZ_JAHLEM010001082.1 GCF_018883605.1 Streptomyces niphimycinicus
CGTGATCGCCGCGGCCGGCAGCCACAGCGCCGGGCGGAGGGCCCGCGGGGCGGCCCAGGCCGCACAGCAGACCGCGCCCGTGGCCAGGGTGAGCTGGCCCGCACCCGCCCCCTCATGGCCGGTGAGCCCGTACGGCGAGGCACAGGCCAGGCCGAACCCCGCGAGCCCGGCGGTAGCCGTCGCGGCGAACGGCAGCAGCGATCCGGCGATCCGGCCGCATGCGTAACCGGCGGCCACCGCCAGCACCGCCAGCAGCACCCCCTCGGGGCGGGCCGGCCGCCCCATGGCCGCGATCAGGGCCCAGGCGGCGCAGCCGGCCAGGATCAGGACCCCCGCGAAATCGGACGCGCCGGCGCGTCCGTCGGCCGGTCTGCCGTGATCCTGCACGACAGGCTCCACCACTGATGACGTCATCCCGTCGACCCCCCGTCGTGACGGGCACCGCATCGACACGCCTTACGGCCGTCGTGCGAGCCATGACATCCGAAACCGTAGCGCTTGTCGTAAGGAATGTGTATATGGTGCGCAGAAACGATGAGTCGGTAGTGAAACGCCCACCGTGGAGGGCGCCGTTCGGCCGCCGTGCGCGCCCCCTTTTGTGCCCGATACCCTCGGCCCATGCCGACCCCCGACTTCATCCGTGACCTCAGGGCCTCCATCGGCCACCAACTGCTCTATCTGCCGGGCGTGAGCGCCGTGGTCTTCGACGACCAGGGGCGGGTGCTGCTGGGCCGCCGGGCCGACAACGGCCGCTGGACGATCATCTGCGGCATCCCCGAACCCGGTGAGCAGCCGGCCACGGCGGTGGTCCGCGAGGTGGAGGAGGAGACGGCGGTGCGCTGTGTCCCCGAACGCATCGTGCTCGTACGGACCCTGGCGCCGGTGACCTACCCCAACGACGACCAGTGCCAGTTCGTGGACGTCTGCTTCCGCTGCCGCGCGGTCGGCGGCGAGGCACGGGTGAACGACGACGAGTCGCTGGACGTCGACTGGTTCCCGCTCGACGCGCTGCCCGAGATGGAGGACTTCTCCCTGTCCCGGATCAAGCAGGCGATCGAGGACGGCCCGACATGGTTCGAGCCCACCGTCGCGGAGTGAAGTATGTGCCGCCCCCACATCGGACCGGGCCCGGTGGCTGCCTAATGTGCCCCTCATGAGCGCGTCCACCACACCAGGCCCGGGCCCCCGGCCGTCCGACGGCCTCGATCTGTCCCGCCTCACCGCACTCGTCACGGGCGCAGCCGGGGGCATCGGCCGGGCCTGTACGCTGCGGCTGGCCACCGCCGGGGCGCGGGTGCGGGCCGTCGATCTGGACGCCGAGGGCCTCACCGGCCTGGTCACCGCGGCCTCCGGACTGCCCGGCCCGGTCGAGGCCCACCCCCTCGACCTCACCGACCTCGACGCCGCCGAACGGGCCGCCGCCGGAATCGACATCCTGGTCAACAACGCCGGGCTCCAACTCGTCCGGCCCATCGAGGACTTTCCGCCCGAGGTCTTCTCCCGGGTGCTCACCGTGATGCTCGAGGCCCCGTTCCGGCTGGTGCGCGGCGCGCTGCCGCATATGTACGCGCAAGGCTGGGGCCGGATCGTCAACATCTCCTCGGTGCACGGGCTGCGCGCCTCCCCGTACAAGTCGGCCTATGTGGCCGCCAAACACGGTCTGGAGGGGCTCTCCAAGGTCGCCGCCCTGGAGGGCGCGGCGCACGGGGTGACCTCCAACTGCGTCAACCCCGGCTATGTGCGCACCCCGCTCGTCGAACGGCAGATCGCCGACCAGGCCGAGGCCCACGGGATCTCGCCGGAGCGGGTCGTCTCCGAGGTATTGCTGGCCGATACGGCGGTCAAGCGGCTGGTCGAACCCGAGGAGGTCGCCGAGGCCGTCGCGTATCTCTGCGGTCCGCACACGTCCTTCGTCACCGGTGCCTCGCTCAGCATGGACGGCGGATGGACCGCCCACTGAGCGGGCCACCGGATCGGTCACCGGGCGACGAAGGCCGATTGGCTCAGCCACCGGGCCACGAAAACGGATTGGCTCAGCCACTGGCGGACAGTGGCCGATTGGCTCAGCCACTGGCGGACGGACTGGCTCAGCCATCGACGGACGGTGGCCCATTGGCTCAGCCACCGGACCGCGTATTGCCCGGCCGCCCCGTCCAAGGAGCACCGGGCCGCCTTACGGCTGGCGCCCCCGGGCCCGGCGGGAGTATGTCTGTGCCCATGCCCGACGACCGGCCGGAGGCCCCCTACCTGGAACTGCTCGCACGCGGCGCGCCCGCCGAGGCGTACGAGCGCCCGGTGCTGCGCGCCCGCGCCGACAAGGCCCCCGCCGACCGGCTGGCGGCCCTGGAGCGCGCCAAGCTGCTCGCCCTGCGGGTGCGCGGCGAGCTGGAGGGGCGACGGCGCCGCGAGGCCGAGCTGTCCGCGCTCTACGAGACCGCCCACGACCTGGCGGGGCTGCGCGATCTGGACGCGGTGCTCCAGGCCATCGTGCAGCGCGCCCGCTCCCTGCTGGGCACCGAGGTCGCCTATCTGACGCTGAACGACCCGACGGCCGGTGACACCTATATGAGGGTCACCGACGGTTCGGTCTCGGCCCGCTTCCAGCAGTTGCGGCTCGGCATGGGGGAGGGGCTCGGCGGTCTGGTGGCCCAGACCGCCCGCCCCTATGTGACCGAGAGCTACTTCCACGATCCGCGGTTCCAGCACACCCACACCATCGACGCGGGCGTCAGGGACGAGGGCCTCGTAGCCATCCTCGGGGTGCCGCTGGTGCTCGGCAGCGGGGTCATCGGTGTGCTGTTCGCGGCCGACCGCCGGGCCCGGGTGTTCGAACGTGAGCAGACGGCGCTGCTCGGTTCGTTCGCCGCCCACGCGGCCGTGGCCATCGACACCGCCCATCTGCTCGCCGAGACCCGTACGGCGCTCGCCGAGCTGGAGGCCGCCAACGAGATCATCCGGGACCGCAGCCGGGTCATCGAGCGGGCCTCCGAGGTCCACGACCGGCTCACCGAGCTGGTGCTGCGCGGTGGCGGGGTGCACGACGTGGCCGATGCCGTGGCCGAGGTGCTCAGCGGTTCCGTGGAGTTCCTCGAGGTCGACGCGGCGCCCGCGGCGGCCGTCGACCGGTCCCGGGCCGACGGCCACGCGGTGCGCGACGGCGAGGAGGACTGGGTCGCCGCCGTCTCGGCGGGTGGCGAACTCCTCGGCGCGCTCGTGCTGCGCGGCCACCCCCGGCTCGATCCCATGGACCAGCGCACCCTGGAGCGCGCCGCGATGGTCACCTCGCTGCTTCAGCTCGCCCGCCGCTCGGCGGGCGAGGCCGAACAGCGGGTGCGCGGTGAGCTGCTGGACGACCTCCTCGACACCCCCGACCGTGAGCCCCGGCTGCTGCGCGAACGCGCCGCGCGGCTCCGGGCGGACCTGGACACGCCCCATGTGGTGCTCGCCGCGGGCATCGAGGCCCCGGACACCGGTACCCCCGCCACCGGCCCCGGCAGCGGCCCTGGCGGCCCACCCGGAAGCAGCCCCGGCGGCACCCCCGCCACCGCTCCCGGCA
>NZ_JAHLEM010001083.1 GCF_018883605.1 Streptomyces niphimycinicus
GTGGTGCGGTGCCGATCGGGCGGCCGTTCTGGAACACCCGCGCGTATGTGCTGGACGCGTCGTTGCGTCCGGTGCCGCCGGGGGTGGCCGGTGAACTGTACATCGCGGGAGTGGTGTTGGCGCGTGGCTACTTGGGGCGTGCGGATCTGACCGCCGAGCGCTTCACCGCCGATCCATACGGCCCTGTGGGCGCGCGGATGTATCGCACGGGCGATGTGGCGCGA
>NZ_JAHLEM010001084.1 GCF_018883605.1 Streptomyces niphimycinicus
TGGACGCGTCGTTGCGTCCGGTGCCGCCGGGGGTGGCCGGTGAACTGTACATCGCGGGAGTGGTGTTGGCGCGTGGCTACTTGGGGCGTGCGGATCTGACCGCCGAGCGCTTCACCGCCGATCCATACGGCCCTGTGGGCGCGCGGATGTATCGCACGGGCGATGTGGCGCGATGGAACGCCGATGGTCAGTTGGTGTATGTGGGCCGGGTCGATGACCAGGTCAAGGTGCGGGGCTTCCGTATTGAGCTGGGCGAGATCCAGGCTGTGCTGCGTGGTCATCCCGAGGTGGCCCAGGCCGCGGTGGTCGTGCGGGAGGACC
>NZ_JAHLEM010001085.1 GCF_018883605.1 Streptomyces niphimycinicus
TGGAACGCCGATGGTCAGTTGGTGTATGTGGGCCGGGTCGATGACCAGGTCAAGGTGCGGGGCTTCCGTATTGAGCTGGGCGAGATCCAGGCTGTGCTGCGTGGTCATCCCGAGGTGGCCCAGGCCGCGGTGGTCGTGCGGGAGGACCGGGCCGGGGACCAGCGGCTGGTCGCCTATGTGGTGGCGGATTCCCACGTTTCCGATGCGGCCCTTCGGGACCACGCTGTCGGGTTGCTGCCGGACTACATGGTGCCGTCGGCCTTCGTCACCCTGGACGCGCTGCCGCTGACGCCGAACGGCAAGTTGGACCGGCGTGCGCTGCCCGCGCCCGACTACGGCCCCGACACCGCCACCGGCCGGGCGCCGCGTTCGCCGCGCGAGGAGATCCTGTGCGGCCTGTTCGCCGAGGTGCTGGGCGTGGACTCGGTCACCATCGACGACGACTTCTTCCGCCTCGGCGGCCACTCCCTGCTGGCGACGAAGCTGGTCAGCCGGATCCGTAGCGTCATGGACGCGGAACTGCCCATCCGGCAGCTCTTCGAGACCCCCACCGTCGCGGGCATCTCCACCGCTCTCGCGACGGATGGTGTCCGCCGGGGTGTGACCGTGGCCGATCCGCGGCCGGAGCGGATCCCGCTGTCGTATGCCCAGCAGCGGCTGTGGTTCCTGAATCAGTTCGAGGGCCCCAGCGCCACCTACAACTCTCCGGTCGCGCTGCGGCTGACCGGTCACCTGGACCGGGAGGCGCTGCGGCTGGCCCTGGGCGATGTGGTGGCCCGCCATGAGAGCCTGCGCACCGTCTTCACCGAGGACGCCGACGGCTCCCGGCAGATCGTGCTGCCCGCCGACGAGGTGCGTACGGAGCTTCCGGTGGTGGAGACCGACGAGCGGCGGCTGGACGAGGACCTGGCTCTCGCGGCGGCTCGTCCCTTCGACCTCGCGGCCGAAACTCCCTTCCGCGCCGTTCTGTTCGCGGTCGCGGAGGACGAGCATGTGCTGCTCGCCCTGACCCACCACATTGTGAGCGACGCGTGGTCGCGCGCCCCGCTGGCGCGTGACGTGGCGGCGGCGTACGCGGCCCGTGTCACCACCGGTGAGGCTCCCGTGCGTGAGCCGTTGCCGGTCCAGTACGCGGACTACAGCCTCTGGCAGCGCGATGTCCTGGGAGACGAGACCGACCCCGACAGCGAGATCTCGCGCCAGCTCGGCTATTGGACTGCCGCGCTGGCGGGCCTCCCGGACCAGTTGGAGCTGCCGTACGACCGGCCGCGGCCGTCCGTCGCCTCCTACCGTGGAGACCGCGTCCCCTTCCAGGTGTCCCCGGAGCTGTACGCGCGGATCAGCGAGGTGGCCGGACAGGCGCAGGCCAGCCCCTTCATGGTGCTTCAGGCAGCCCTCGCCGCCCTCCTCACGCGGCTGGGCGCGGGCACGGACATCGCCATCGGCACGCCGATCGCCGGCCGCACCGACACCTCGCTCGACGACCTCGTCGGCGTCTTCCTGAACACACTGGTGCTGCGCACGGACACCTCGGGGAACCCGGACTTCACCGCACTCCTCCACCGCGTCCGTGAGACGAACCTCAGCGCCTACGCCCATCAGGACCTGCCCTTCGAGCGGCTGGTCGAGGTGCTCAACCCGGAGCGTTCGCTCGCCCGCCACCCGCTCTTCCAGGTGCTGCTCACCCTCAACAACACCGACTACCAGGGGGCATTGGACTCGCTGGACGGCCTTCCGGGGCTCACCGCCGACCGACAACAGGTCGAGACGTCAGTGGCCAAGTTCGACCTCGCCTTCGGCTTCACCGAGAGCCATGACGAGCGCGGGCAGGTGCGTGCGCTGAACGGTGTCCTGGAGTTCAGCACCGACCTGTTCGACCGCGCGACGGCCCAGACGTTCACCGAGCGACTCCTCCGGCTCCTGACCGAGGCCGTGGCCGAGCCGACCGCCCCTGTGTCCCGCATCGATGTGCTGGATGAGGCCGAGGCGCGGTCGGTGCTGTGGGAGTGGAATGACACGGCGGGTGAGGTGCCGGGTCGTTCGGTGGTGGAGGTGTTCGAGGAGCGGGTGGCGCGGACGCCGGATGCGGTGGCGGTGGTGGCGGGTGGTGTGTCGCTGTCGTATGGGGAGTTGGATGTCCGTGCTGGGCGTTTGGCGCGGTTGCTGGTCGGTCGTGGGGTGGGGCCTGAGTGTTTTGTGGCGGTGGCGTTGCCGAGGTCGGTGGATCTGGTGGTGGCGTTGGTTGCGGTGTGGAAGGCGGGTGCGGCGTATCTTCCGCTGGACACGGAGTATCCGGCCGACCGGTTGGCGTACATGCTCCAGGACGCGGCACCGGCCCTTGTCCTGACCACGGGTGAGCTGGCGGGCGTACTGCCGGATGTGGATGTACCGCGGGTACTGTTGGACGCGCCTCAGGTCGTGGCAGAGCTTGCCAGGGTAGGGGTGGCGGAGCGGGCGGCCACGGCCCCCGACACCTCCGCGTATGTGATCTACACGTCGGGTTCGACGGGGCGGCCCAAGGGTGTGGTGGTGCCGCAGGGGTCGCTGGTGAACTTCGCGGTGGCGATGGCCGGGCGGTTCCAGCTCACGGGCGAGGACCGTCTGCTGGCGGTGACCA
>NZ_JAHLEM010001086.1 GCF_018883605.1 Streptomyces niphimycinicus
GCGTATGTGATCTACACGTCGGGTTCGACGGGGCGGCCCAAGGGTGTGGTGGTGCCGCAGGGGTCGCTGGTGAACTTCGCGGTGGCGATGGCCGGGCGGTTCCAGCTCACGGGCGAGGACCGTCTGCTGGCGGTGACCACGGTCGGGTTCGACATCGCGGGGCTGGAGTTGTTCGTGCCCCTGCTGTCCGGCGCCGCGGTGGTGGTGGCCGCGCGGGATGTGGTGCGCGATCCGGCGGCCTTGTGCGCGCTGGTGACGGCTGAGCGGGTGTCGGTGATGCAGGCGACGCCGAGTCTGTGGCGGGCGGTGCTGGCCGAGGA
>NZ_JAHLEM010001087.1 GCF_018883605.1 Streptomyces niphimycinicus
CTGGCCGTCGCAACGGTGGAGCGGCTGGAGGACGGCACCCGCAGGGTGCATCTGGCCACCGCGGACCACGGCGCGCGGGCCTGTCCCGTGTGCGGGGTGTTCGCCACGAGGGTCAAGGGCCCGGCGGTCACCCGGCCGCGTGATCTGCCCTGGGGTGAGCGGGTCCTGCAGTTGGTGTGGCACAAGCGACGCTGGTACTGCACTGAGCCGTTGTGCCCGAGGAAGTCGTTCACCGAGCAGGTGAGCCAGGTCCCGACCGGGGCACGGATCACCACCCGACTTCGGGAGGCGGCCGGGCGGCGGGTGCGCGATGCCGGGTCCACCGTCGTGCAGGCAGCCCGCGACCTGCGCTTGTCCTGGCCCACGGTGATGGATGCCTTCCGCACCGCCGGGCAGCAAGTGACCGCCGTCGCGCTGGAGCCGGTCACGGTGCTGGGGATCGACGAGACCCGCCGCGGCCGCGCGCAGTGGCGGCAGAACCCGGACACCGGTCGGTGGGAGCCGGTGGTCGACCGCTGGCACACCGGCTTCGTGGACGCATTCGGTGTGCAGGGCCTGCTCGGCCAGATCGAAGGCCGCGCGACCAGCGACGTCCTGGCCTGGCTGGCCGGCACCGATCTGCAGTGGCGCAAGCAGATCCACTACGTCGCCATCGACATGTCCGCCGGCTACCGCGCCGCCATCCGCACCGGCCTGCCGCACGCCACCGTCGTGGTCGACCACTTCCACGTCGTCCAGCTCGCCAACAGATGCTCAACATCGTGCGCCGCCGCACCACCGCCAGCCTGCGCGGCAGGCGCGGCCGGGCCACCGATCCCGAGTGGAAGGCCCGCCGCCGGCTCCTGCGCAACCGCGAAGACCTCACAGACGCCCAGTTCAGCACGATGTGGAACGCACTGATCAACGCGGGCACCCTCGGTATGACGCTGCTGACCGCCTGGATCGCCAAAGAGCGGCTGCGGGACCTGCTCGCCACAGCCCGGACCAGCGCCGACCGGAGCCACATCGGACACCTGCGCTGGAAGTTCCTGACCTGGTGCGCCGACTCCGACATCCCCGAGGTCCGCCAGCTCGCCACCACCATCGACCGCTGGTGGGCCGAGATCGAAGCGTTCATCCACACCGGCCACAGCAACGCCAAAAGCGAAGGCATCAACCGCGTGATCAAGCTCGTCGCCCGCGCAGCCCACGGCTTCCGCAACCCCACCAACCAACGCCTACGCACACGCTGCGTCACCACCCGTCGAGCCCGCGGACACCTCCGCACCGCCTAAAATCGAAGACCCAGTAACGCGGGCACGACGGGACATCGCAAGGGGCCGGTACGCGCGCGCGTACCGGCCCCTTCGCCGTGGGTGCGGCCGCCGGCTGGGCCGCCCGCTGGGTCGGCCGGTTGTCTACGGTCGTAGATGGCGGGTCGTATGCTCGTTCCATGACTGGTGGACAGGCGCCTCGCCGGCGGGATGCGGCGGCGACACGCGAAGCGATCCTGGCGGCCGCGGTGGTGGAGTTCGCCGAGCACGGGTACGACCGGGCCGGGGTGCGGCAGATCGCCGAGCGCGCGGGCGTCACGGCGATGATGATCAACCGCTACTTCGGATCGAAGCAGGGCCTGTTCACCGAGGCGGTGGATCGCCTCTTCGGGCCGCCGACGGTGGTGGGTACCGAATCCCGTGGCCTGACGGGGGCGATGGCCCGGTCGCTCGCCGAGCGCACGAGTGCGGGTGCCGAGCGCCTCGACCCGTTCCTGCTGATGCTCCGCTCCGCGTCGGACCCGGAGGCCGCCGCCATCCTCCGGCAGGGGATCGAGACGCACGTCGGCGCCCGGCTGGCGGGACTGATCGGCGGCCCGGAGGCCGAGTTGCGCGCCCAGTTGGGCCTGGCACTGGCCGCGGGGACGTGGCTGCTGCGCACGGTCGTCGGCGTCGGCGCGCTGGCGGACGCCGACGACGACCGGCTGGCGGAGTTGCTGGCCGCGATGCTCCAGCCGGTCACGGACAGGGCGGAGGCTCGTGGCGCCGAGCCCCGGAGCGCCGAGGACGGAGGCGGCGAGGCGTAGCGGGCGGATGCGCCGTCGCCGCCGTGCCGGGTCCGCCGGGATGTCGCCGGCTCAGAAGACCGAGCGGATCAGGCCGCCGTCCACCCGGATCGTCGCTCCGCTGACGTACTGTGCGTGCGGCCCGCACAGGTAGGCGACGGCCGCGGCGATCTCGTCGGGTTCGCCGAAGCGGTTCTGGTCGTTGGGGATGAGCGCCTCGACGGCGTTGGGGTGGATGTCGTCCCAGGTCTGCCCCCAGCCGCGGTCGGGTCCGATCTGGGTGACGAGGGTCTTGACGCTGTCGACGAGGATCGCGCCGGGGGAGACCACGTTGGAGGTGACGCCGGTGCCCTTGAGGTCGCGGGCCAGGGAGACCGCCAGGTTGTGCCGGGCGGCGAGGGTCGCGTTGTACTGGGGGTGGGTGTTCATCGGCTGGGAGGCGAGTCCGCCGCCGATGGTGATCACGCGGCCCCAGCCGCGTTCGCGCATGGCCGGGACCAGGTGCTGGATCATCCGCACCCCCGAGACGACGTTGACGTTGTAGGTGTCGTTCCACTCCTGGGGAGTGGCGTCCGCCCACGACAGGTGCCGGTAGAAACCGGCGTTGTTGACGAGGATGTCGACGGGTCCGCCGGCGGTGGCGGCCCGGGCGGCGTCGGCGGCGCCTTCGTCGGTGGCCAGGTCGCCCAGCGCGGTGTCGGCCGTCCCGCCGGCTGCGCGGATCGCCGCCGCGACGGCCTCCACGCGGTCCTTGTCGCGTCCGTGGATCACCACGGCGGCGCCCTCGGCTGCCAGCATCCTGGCGGTCGCCTCGCCGAGCCCTGCGCTGGAGCCGGTGACGAGTGCGCGCTTGCCGGTGAGATCGAGGTTCATGGTGCTGAGTCCTTTCCGTCGGCCGGGCTGCCCTCGCGCCCTGTTCGTGCGAGCGGCGGCCGGCCACATCTCCAAGTCTACACTCGTAGACCTATTGGGATCGGCCGGCCCGAACAGGCCTCCCACCTGCTATGATCCGTCGCGGACGGGTGCCTTGCCACGCCCTGGGGCGTCGACTCAGAAGGTGACCTCCAGGGCGACGATCGGGTGGCGGCGCCGCCGCCCGGTCACGTTGGCGTACAGGTCACCCAGGCGGGCGAGCAGGTACTTGCGGCCGAGCAGTCGGCGGACCTTCTCCGCGCCGTCGGCGTCGAGCAGCCGGCCGCTGCCCACCGCCTCGGCAGCGCCGGCCTTGATCCGGCCGCGCACGTCGCAGACCACGACCTTGACCCGCGGATCCGCCCGCAGCCGCTTCGGCGGCCATCTCGGCCGGGGCCTGACTGCGGCGGAAGCGGCCACCGCCACCCGGCAGATCACGCGGCCGGGTGACCGCCGGGCCCTTGACCCTCGTGGCGAACACCCCGCACACGGGACAGGCCCGCGCGCCGTGGTCCGCGGTGGCCAGATGCACCCTGCGGGTGCCGTCCTCCAGCCGCTCCACCGTTGCGAC
>NZ_JAHLEM010001088.1 GCF_018883605.1 Streptomyces niphimycinicus
GTCGGCCGTCGCCGCGGCCAGGCGCTCGGCCACGTTCGCCGGGTCGGTGTCCGCGGCGTCCAGTTCGACGCGGACGACCCGCGCCCCGCGCCGCGTCAGATCGTCGGCCACGGCGGTGATCCGCGGGTCGTCGGCGTGGTGCGCGGGGACGACGGTCAGCCAGGTGCCGGCCGGGGCCGGGGAGCTGGACGGGGCCTGCGGACGCGGCTTCCACACCACGTTGTAGAGGTGGCCGTCGGCGGCGGACCGCTCGCGCTGGGCGCGGCGCCACGTCGACAGGGCGGGCAGCACCGCGCTGAGCGGCTGGTCGCCCTCGACCCGCAGCTCGGTGGCGAGCGACTCCCAGTCCTCGCGCTCCACGGCCTCCCAGAACCGCGCGTCCACCGCGTCCACCGCGCCCTCGGCCGGGGTCCCGGCCGCCAGGGCGAACTCGGGCCAGTAGCGGCGGCGCTGGAACGCGTACGTCGGCAGGTCGACGCGGTGGGCGCCGGTCCCGGCGAAGTACCCGGTCCAGTCCACCTCGGCGCCCCGGACATACGCCTGGGCGAGTGCGGTGGTGACGGTCTCGGCCTCGGGGCGGTCCTTGCGCAGCGCGGCGGCGAAGCCCGCCACATCGGCGTCGGTGACGCACTCCTGGGCCATGGCGGTGAGGACACCGTCGGGGCCCAGCTCCACGAAGGTGGTGACGCCCTGGGCTTCCAACTCCCGTACGCCGTCGAGGAAGCGGACGGCTTCCCGGACGTGGCGCACCCAGAAGTCGGGGCTGGTGATCTCCTCGGCGGAGACGATGGCGCCGGTGAGGTTGGAGACGATCGGGATGCGCGGGGCCTCGTAGGTCAGCCCCTGCGCGACCTCACGGAACGCGTCCAGCATGCCGTCCATGCGCGGCGAGTGGAACGCGTGGCTGACCGTGAGCCGCTTGGTCTTACGACCCCGCGCCTCGAAGGTCGCCGCGATCTCGGTCGCCACGTCCTCATCACCCGCGATGACGACCGACGTCGGCCCGTTCAGCGCGGCGATCGAGACGCGCTCGCCGAGCAGCGGCGTCACCTCGTCCTCCGACGCCTCGACGGCGATCATCGCGCCACCGGCGGGCAGCTCCTGCATCAGCCGGCCCCGCGCCGCCACCAGTGTGCACGCGTCCGCGAGGGACAGCACACCGGCCACGTGCGCGGCGGCCAGCTCACCGATCGAGTGGCCGGACAGGAAGTCCGCCTTCAGACCCCACGCCTCCACCAGCCGGAACAGCGCCACCTCGACCGCGAACAGCGCGGGCTGGGTGAAGCCGGTCCGGTCCAGCGCCTCGGCGTCGTCCCCGAACAGCACGTCCTTCAGAGGCCGTTCAAGATGGGCGTCCAGCTCCGCACAGACCGCGTCCAGCGCATCCGCGAACGCCGGGTAGGCGTCGTACAGCTCGCGCCCCATCCCCAGCCGCTGGCTGCCCTGCCCGGTGAAGAGGAACGCCAGCTTGCCACCGGTCACCGAGCCCTCGATGAGCCCCGTGGCGCCGCGCCCGTCGGCCAGCGCCGCGAGCTGCTCGCCGAGGAGGCCGCCGTCCCGGCCGAGCGCCACGGCCCGGTGTTCCAGGGCGGCACGGGAGGTGGCCAGGGAGTAGGCGAGGTCGAGCGGGCGCGGCCCGTCGGTGCCGGTGCCGGTGGCGGTGGCGGTGCCGGTGCCCACGGAAGGGCTCAGCCGTGCGGCCTGGGCCCGTAGCGCGTCCTCGGTACGGCCCGAGACCGGCCAGGCGAGGACGGGCAGGGACCGTTCCGGAGCGGGCGCGGCGACCGCGTCCACCGGCGGGGCCTGCTCGATGATCGCGTGCGAGTTGGTGCCGCTGAAGCCGAACGAGGACACACCCGCGCGGCGCGGGCGGCCGGTCTCCGGCCAGGGCCGGGCCTCGGTCAGCAGCTCGATGTCGCCCGCCGACCAGTCGACATGCGGGGTCGGCTCGCTGACGTGGAGGGTCCGCGGCAGCACACCGTGCCGCATCGCCATGACCATCTTCATGATCCCGGCGGCGCCCGCCACGGCCTGGGTGTGGCCGATGTTGGACTTCACCGAGCCCAGCCACAGCGGCCGGTCCTCGGGCCGGTCCTGGCCGTAGGTGGCGAGCAGCGCCTGCGCCTCGATCGGGTCGCCCAGCGTCGTACCGGTGCCGTGGGCCTCCACGACGTCGATGTCGGTGGCCGAAAGACCGGCGCCCGCGAGGGCCTGCCGGATGACGCGCTGCTGGGACGGGCCGTTGGGCGCCGTCAGACCGTTGGACGCGCCGTCCTGGTTGATGGCGGTGGAGCGCAGGACGGCGAGCACCGGATGGCCGTTCTCGCGGGCGTCGGAGAGCCGCTCCACCAGGAAGAGGCCCACGCCTTCGGCCCAGTTGGTGCCGTCCGCGTCACCGGAGAACGCCTTGATCCGGCCGTCGGCGGCCAGTCCGCGCTGCCGGCTGAACTCCAGGAAGGCGCCCGGGGTCGACATGACCGTGACGGCTCCGGCCAGCGCCAGCGAGCATTCGCCGTTGCGCAGCGCCTGCGCGGCCAGGTGCAGCGCCACCACCGACGACGAGCAGGCGGTGTCGATGGTGACGGCCGGGCCTTCGAGCCCGAAGGCGTAGGAGAGCCGGCCGGAGGCCACGCTGGAGGAGTTGCCGGTGCCGAGATGGCCTTCGAGGCCCTGCGGCTCGTTCAGCCACAGCGTCAGATAGTCCTGGTCGTTGGAGCCGATGTAGACACCGGTCCGGCTGCCGCGCAGGGACGCGGGGTCGACCCCGGCCCGCTCGAACGCCTCCCAGGTGGTCTCCAGCAGCAGCCGCTGCTGCGGGTCCATGGCGAGCGCCTCGCGCGGCGAGATGCCGAAGAACGAGGCGTCGAAGTCGGCCACGTCGTGCAGGAAGCCGCCCTCGCGGGTGTAGCTGGTGCCCTCGAGGTCGGGGTCGTCGCTGTAGAGGGTGGCGAGGTCCCAGCCGCGGTCGGCGGGGAACGGGGTGATGGCGTCGTCACCGGCGACCAGCAGTTGCCACAGCTCCTCGGGCGACCGCACACCGCCGGGGAAACGGCAGCTCATCGCGACGATCGCGATCGGGTCGTCGCGGTCCACCGCGCTGATCACCCGGTCGGGCATGATCGCGTCGGCCGCGTCCCCGACGATCTCCTCGCGCAGATGGCCCGCGAGGCTGGTCGAGGTGGGGTAGTCGAAGACGAGCGTGGGCGGCAGCCGCAGCCCGGTCGCCTCGCGCAGCAGATTGCGCAGTTCGACGGCGGTCAGGGAGTCGAAGCCCAGGTCCTTGAAGGCCCGGCCCTCCTCGACGGCCTGCGGGCCCGCATAGCCGAGGACGGCCGCCACCTGCGTACGGACCAGGTCCAGCAGCAGCCGGTCCTGCTCGGCCGCGCTCAGCGCGGCCAGCCGCTCCGCCAGCGCGGAACCGCCGCCCGCTGCCGCGTCCACCGCGCGGCGCACCGGGACCCGCACCAGCCCGCGCAGCAGCGGCGCGAG